>NZ_CALMAT010000112.1:0-18621 GCF_937859865.1 uncultured Mucilaginibacter sp. | reverse complement strand
CCTTCAAACTCCGGTTCCCAAAAACGGCGTTGCGAGCAGTGGAAAATATCAACGCCCGCTTCGGCCATCGGGTTTAGCCAGGAAGCCATTTCGTCTGGCGTGTTTGCCAATTTAACACCTAAATTTTGTTGTTTCCATTGCGATAAACGGATGATGATGGCAAAATCTTCGCCAACGGCAGCACGTACCGCTTTGACTATTTCTACCGCAAAACGGCTGCGTTCGGCAATGGTTTTTCCGCCAAAAGCATCGGTACGCTGGTTAAAAGCGTCCCAAAAAAACTGGTCTATCAAATACCCATGTGCACCATGCAGTTCAACCGAATCAAAACCTAAACGTTTGGCATCCGCAGCGGCGCTGGCATAAGCAGCAATCGTATCAGCAATGTCATTTTCGCTCATGGCCACACCGCCTTGTTTTCCTTCGGCCACAAAACCGGAAGGCCCTTCAAAAGGTGTTGACGGCAACCAGCTTCCTTGCGGTGCCATAATGCCCATGTGCCAAATTTGAGGTGCCATTGCCCCGCCTGCAGCATGTACTTCGTTGATTACTTTTTTCCATCCGGCCAAAGATTCTTCGCCATAAAAATGCGGGATATTGGGGTCGTTGGAAGAAGCAGGACGGTTGATTACGGTCCCTTCCGAAAGGATCAGCCCGGCTTCGCCTTCTGCACGGCGGCGGTAATAATCGGCCACGTTATCGCCCGGAATACCGTTTGGCGAGAAAGAACGCGTCATCGGTGCCATCACAATCCGGTTTTTCAGGTTTAATGATTTTAACTGGAAAGGACGAAAAAGGGTACCTAACTGGGAATAATTTTCTATCGCACTCATAAGTTATGTGTTATAACAGCCAAAGCTATCAAGCTAAAATGAAAAGCTGGTATCAGGATTGGATTTGTTGCTGCCGATTGACAGTTATCAATGAGGTTTACACTTTGCTGATGCTTACCAATTTTTTGCCGGTAAAAGAAGCACCAGGCGATGAATTTTATTTAAACCTAATCGCCTTTACCGGAGAAATGGAAGTAACCAGCATCGAAGGAATTAAAAGCACCAGCACACAAACCACCAGCGTGCCCAAGTTGAGTAGCAAAACATCCGACAGGTTGAGTTGGATGGGCACGAAAGTCATGTAATAAGAAGCTTGGTCTAACTTAAAAAGGTGCGTTTGGTGTTGCAAATAACTCAGGCCAACACCAAAAATATTGCCCAGCAGCAAGCCGGCGGCAATCAGGTACAAAGAATTTAACAGGAAAATTTGCTGGATGCGCCAGTTGTTTGCGCCCAAAGCTTTCAGCATTCCAATCATGCTCGTCCGTTCCAAAATCATGATCAGCAAAGCCGAGATCATGTTAATGACGGCCACAATCAACATCAAAATCAGGATCACCTGCGTGTTTACATCCAACAAACTGAGCCACTCAAAAATGGTTGGGTAAAATTCCTGTACGGTAAGCGATTTAAACTGAACCGGCAAAATGTTGCTCAGCGTTTCATTGGCTTGTTGCAATTTGTTAAAATTTGGGATCTGGATTTCATAGCCGCCAACTTCATTTCGCTTCCAATTGTTCAGCCTGCGGATCAGCGAAAGTGCGCCCATAACATACGTTTTGTCCACTTCTTCTACCCCAACATTAAAAATACCGATAATTTTAAACTTGCGTTTGCGCAAAGGCTGCTGCACGAAATACATCAAAAAATCATCGCCTACTTTCAGCTTCAACCGGTCGGCCGTAAACTGCGAAATCATGATTTGTTTTTCTGCCGCTGCCGAATCCTTTAAATTAAGCACGTGGCCGGATGCCATGTTTTTGTTGAAGAAATTCCAGTTGTACGTTTCGTCCACGCCTTTTAAAACCACGCCTTCTATCGCGTCGTTTGCTTTAATAATGGCCGGCTTGGTGGCAAAAGGCTGGATGTGCGTAAAAGCTTTGTTCTGAGCAACTTCGCGCAAAAAAGAAGGATCGGCAATGAACGGGGAGTTTTCGTAGGAAGAATTTAAATCGTACTTCACCACTTGGATATCGCCCGAAAAACCCCTTACTTTTTCGCGGATTTCCTGCTTAAAACCTTTTACAATGGCCAAGCTCAAAATCATCACGCCCAAACCCAGCATGATACCGGTGATGGCAATGCGGACGATCATTTTAGAAAACGTGCGCTTGCTGCGGAAAGAAATGCGGCTGGCGATAAAGGTGGCTATATTCAAACGGCGTGGTTTTGATTTTTTTATATCTGGCCAAATATGCAGTTTTATACCGGACATATTTTTGCAGACGTAAGCAGAAAACGCAGACTTGCCGGTTTTAGTTTTTTATTATTGCCGATACCAATTTTTATCCGATAAAAGAAGTATGGCCAAACAAACGATGATTAAACGGAAGAACCTTTTTCAAACCCAAAAAACCTTTGCCATATTTTGTGCGATACTGTTTTTATCGGCAAAATTTTGTTGTGCGCAAAACACAAATATCCAAACCGGTGCCGACCAAACCCAATTGTATTTGCCACTTCTAAAAGGCAAAAACGTGGGCATGGTGGTTAACCAAACTTCGGTCATCGGCAGTAAAAACGTTTCGAGTGTGGATAGTTTGCTGAAGCGCGGCATCAAAATCAAAAGGATTTTTGGCCCGGAGCATGGTTTTAGGGGAAATGCCAGCAACGGCGCCAAAGTTGGCGACGAAATGGATCCGAAAACCGGCATCAACATTGTTTCGCTTTATGGCGCGAAAAGGAAACCTTCCAAAGCTGACCTGGATTCTGTTGATGTGATGATTTTTGATATCCAGGATGTGGGCTGCCGTTTTTACACCAACATCAATACGTTGGGCGATGTGATGGAAGCTTGTGCCGAGTTTGGAAAAGAACTGATTATTCTCGACCGGCCAAACCCAAACGCTTATGTTGACGGGCCAATTTTGGATATGAAACTGAAGTCTGGCGTGGGCAAATATCCAATCCCAATTACGCACGGCATGACGATTGGCGAATTTGCAAAAATGATTAACGGCGAAGGCTGGCTGCCCAATAATGCGCAATGCAAAATCAAGGTAATCCCGGTTAAAAATTACAAACACGATATGGCTTATATTTTGCCGGTCAACCCTTCGCCAAATTTGAATACGCAGCAATCGGTTTTATTGTATCCTTCATTGTGTTTGTTTGAAGGAACAACCGTAAGCCAGGGCCGCGGAACTTACATGCCTTTTACGGTTCTTGGAAGCCCGTACTTAAAAGGAATTTATGATTTTACGTTTACGCCGGTTAGTATTTCCGGAAAATCTGAAACGCCTTTATTCCAAAACCAGGTTTGTTACGGTTTGGATTTAAGAAATTATAACACAGAAAGTTTGCGCAAAAGCGGAAAAATCAACCTGAAATGGATGATGGATTTGTTTAATGCTTACCCGGACAAAGCAAAGTTTTTTGATCGTAAACAAAGCAAACAGATTGGCAATATTGATTTTCTGGCTGGTGTTTCTGCTTTTAAAGAACAAATTTTAGCAGGAAAAACTGAGCAGGAAATCCGCCAAAGCTGGGAACCCGGTTTAAGCGAATATAAATTGATGCGGAAGAAATACCTGCTTTATAAATAGAAAATTGCAATGAAGATAATTTTTATGGGCACGCCGGAGTTTGCCGTGGCTTCGCTGGATGCCTTGCTGCAAGCCAAACAAGAAGTGGTTGCCGTAGTTACCGCGCCGGATAAACCGGCAGGACGCGGCAGACAGCTTTCGCAATCGGCGGTAAAGGAATTTGCCTTGCAAAAAAAGCTTCCCGTGCTTCAGCCTGAAAAATTGAAAAACCCGGAATTTTTGCAGGAACTGGAAAGCTTTAAAGCGGATTTGCAGGTGGTGGTTGCTTTCAGGATGCTGCCAGAAATGGTTTGGAAAATGCCGTCAAAAGGCACAATTAATTTACACGCCTCGCTCCTGCCGCAATACCGTGGCGCGGCACCAATTAATTGGGCGGTGATAAACGGCGAAAAGCAAACCGGCGTAAGTACGTTCTTTTTGAAGCAGGAAATTGATACCGGCGATTTGATTTTGACCGATCAAACCAGCATTTTGGAAACCGATACGGCCGGCAATGTACACGATAAACTGATGGTTATCGGCGCAAAACTATTGGTAAAAACAGTAGCGATGATTGAAAGCGGAAATTATCAGGAGGTTTCGCAAAAAGATTTGATCAAGAACGAAGAAGTCATAGAACTAAAACATGCGCCAAAAATTTTTAAGGAAGATTGCCAGATCAACTGGGCGCAGCCGGTAGAAAAAGTTTATGATTTTATCCGTGGTTTAAGCCCGTACCCAACTGCTTTTACGCATTTGAACAACAAGGTTTTAAAGGTTTTTTGGGCAGAAAAACAAGAAACCAATCCCGGGATTTCTGCAGGTGCTTTTTTAACCGATCATAAAACTTTTTTAAAATTTGCCTGCACTGATGGTTTTATCAACTTAAAAGAAGTACAACTGGAAGGCAAAAAACGGATGAAGGTTGATGAATTTTTACGCGGCATCAAGCTTTAAACCTCACTGATGCTTCTTTTACCGGCATAAATTGTGTGTTTAAATAAAAGCCGGACAAGTTTAATTTTGCTATGATTTAAATCGGGATAAAAAAATTTACATTATTAAGAAAATTTAAAACCTCTTACTATAAATGGTTGTTGTAAGAGTAATAAATCAAAAAATTAAACGATTATGAAAAAGTTAAGTTTGGCAATGTTTTTAGCCCTGTTTATGTGGGCGGTACAGGATGTATCCGCACAAACAGGAACAAGCGGTTCCGGCAGCAGTTCTACCGGCTCCGGCTCATCAGGCTCTGGTTCTACTTCTGGTATGCAATCTGAAAGCCAATCATCTGGCAGCCATTCAGGAAAATCTTCTAAAATGAGCAAATCACACAAAGGCTCTAAAAGCTCTATGAAAAAAGGTTCTTCCGGTATGTCTGGTTCAGGTTCTGGTATGTCAGGTTCCGGCTCTGGTTCTACTACTATGGGCTCAGGTAGTGCAGGTTCTGGCATGTCTGGTGCTGGTACTTCCGGCAGTGGTACAACCGGTTCACGTTCAGGCAGAAGCGGCAGAAGCAGTGGCTCTGGTTCTGGTACTTCCGGCAGTGGTTCCGGTTCTGGTAGCGGTACATCAGGTTCAGGCTCATCTGGTTCTGGTTCACCAAGAAAATAACTTTAAGGTATTTTTTTTGTCGAACAAAGGCCGCCTTGTAGCAACAAGACGGCCTTTGTTGTTTAATTCAAATGTATGTTTTAGCAAACTGATATTTAAGCAACAACTTCTACCAAACGTTCCATTACCAAGTTAAAGTTTGGCGTAGTGCTCCAATCAATTGTCCGGTGTTTCATTTGGTCTAATGGAGACCAGCGTTCCGGTTCGCCGTGCAAACTAATAACCACGCTTGGCGTACCATAAGCAGCCGCAATGTGCGAAACGCCGGTACAATTTGAAACCAAAGCAAAGGAATGTTTTATCAAAACAGCCACCGCGCCCAAAGTGGTTCTTCCGGTAAGGTTGTAGGCTTCATGTTGCATTTTTTGCATCACTTCTTCGGCCAAATGCGCTTCGTCTTTTGTGCCGGTAATCACGACATCAAAGCCATGCTCTTGGCAATAATCGGCCAAGGCGGCAAAATAAGCAGTTGGCCATTGCCGCTCAACACTGCGGGAACCGGGATGGATGCAAACGTATTTCTGCGGGATGATCTGTAAATTTAACTGGTCGAAAGCATCATAATCATAGCTGTTTAACGGGAACTCCAATTCTGTCCCAACAGCAGGAATACCCAAATGGTTCATCAGCAGTAAATGGCGTTGAATTTCGGGAATACCTTCGGGATATTTCAAAAACAATGGGCTTGGCCGGTAATCTTCTTCGCGGTAAAAACCAGCGGTATAAAAAGCGCCAAACAACTCCACCAAAGGGTTTACGATAGAGCCGTTCCCTTGCATCTGCAAGGCCAAATCAAATTTTTGCTGTTGGATTTCCTGCAAAAAAGCAGTTATTTTTTCAGGGACAACTTCCTGCTCCGGCAAACCCGGATAGCCTGGGAAAGCAATAAAAGCATCAAAATAATCCGGGAAACGCGTTAACAAACTTTCGGCCCAGGGCAAACCAATTAGAGTAATATGGGCATCAGGATAAGTGGTGCGCAAAGCGCGAAAAGCCGGGATTGAACAAAGCAAGTCGCCTAATTGCAAGGCGCGAAAAACAACAATTTTTTGGATTGGATGTGCAGAAAGCATAGCGGTTGAAATTGCTTGGTTAACCCTTTTGCTTAAATTATGTTTTATGTTGAAAGCCTTGATACTGTTTTTATGCCGATAAAAACAGTATCAAGGCTAAAAGAATTGTCGAAAACCCTAACTTATTGTTTTAGCTTGCCTTTATAAGTTTTTTTAAATTGCTGAAAACGCTGTTCCGATACATTCTGGATGTAAGGGTTATCGCCGTTGTGTTTTGCATAATTTTGGTGATATTCTTCGGCACGGTAAAAAGCAGTCAAAGGAGAAATCTGGGTAACGATGGCACGTTGGAACATCCCTGATTTTAAGGCATTTGTTTTAGCGGCTTCGGCCATGGCTTTTTCTGTCGGATTGGCATAAAATACAACCGAACGGTATTGCGTGCCTTCGTCCGGGCCTTGTTTATTTAAAGTAGTTGCATCGTGCGAAGCATAAAAAACTTTAAGCAGTTCGGCATAAGAAACTTTGGCCGGATTGTAATAAACCAAAACCGATTCGGCGTAACCAGTTGTTCCGGTGCGTACTTTTTCGTAAGTTGGGTTTGGTATGTTCCCTCCGGAATAACCCGAAATTACAGAATCCACCCCGGCCACATCTTCAAAAATTTCTTCGGAACACCAAAAACAACCTTCGGCAAAAGCGGCAATGGCTTTGCCTTTTGGCGCTACCAGGTTTATTTTCCGAACGCCGTCTTTTCCCGGGAGATCAGCAAATTTTAAATTAGAAGAAGAAGCTTGTCCGCAGGAAGCAAACAGCAAAGCGGCAAAAATAAGGTTTAGCATTTTAAAAGCGATTTTCATAGTGGCAAATTTACATTTGTAAAGATATACGCAGGAAAAAGCTTTTTGATATTTTACAGGATGAAAACTTGCAATCCTTTTACACTGAAAAGAGTAATTGACACAATAGTTTTATACCTATAAAAGAAGCATTATAACTTGCTTATCTCTTCTTCTGATAGCCCGGTCAGTTTAGCAATGTCAGTAACAGAAAGCCCCATTAGCTTAGCCGACTTTGCAATCTCGATCTTGCCTTCGATCTTGCCTTCGAGCTTACCTTCGAGTTTGCCTTCGATTTTGCCTTCGATTTTGCCGGCTAACTTGCCTTCAATCATGCCTGTTGACATACCTTCCGTCCTGCCTTCATCGTAAGCTGTTTGTTTGGCATAATCATAAACTGCTTTATTGTCCCTAAAAACTTTTAGGCTTGTTTCGTATTTGTCCAGTTCATCTTGTTTCATATTGGCAAGTTCTGCTTTCTCAAAAGCTTTGGTAAATACATTGTCTTTAAATATAGTTGGTATTTGCTGAAAATCTTCTAAATTTTTGATGAAGTAAAGCCATTTATCCAAACGCGTTTCCAGTTCATTTTCCTGCTTTGTAAAATTGGGCATCTCTAGGTATAGATAAGTTAACTTATTATAAAAGATTTTACCGTTCTGGTTTTTTAATTTGATGATATGAAGCACTTCACTGCGTTCCGGTTCTGTTTCATAATCATCAAAAGTAAAATCTAAAATACCAATACAATATACGGCTTTCAGGTTGTAGTTCCATTCCCCTTTCTCAGCTTGTTCCCTAATGGGGAATGTTGAATAATAAATTGTTCTTTCCCTAAAATAATTTTGTTTTGCTTTTTGAAGTTCTACAATAAACTTTTCGCCTTTATCGTTTTCGCAGTAAATATCGTAAATCGCTTTTCGGTCGAGATCTGTCAGCCCGAGCTGCTCTGTGTTTTTAAACGTTAAGTCAATTATTTCATTTTGCTCGGGCAAAAGTGCGTTCAGGAAATCAATGAGCAAAGGTTTACTTGCTTCTTCTCCGAATATCTTCTTAAAACCAAAATCCGTATAAGGGTTTATATATTTCGCTTTCATAGTTTTCCCGAAATCAAAATTATGAAAATTTAGGGTTTCGGGCAGACGTTACTTAATGCATCACTATTGCTATCTTCTGTTGTTACGCCTTTATCAATTCCTTTAACCGTTCCGTTTCGTAATCGGCCAGTTTTTGCAATTGGCCGCCTGCCAGCATTTTCATCATTATGTTCAGTTCGGCAGCAATGGTAAAAGAAGCTTGGGTCTGGGTTCCGGCCTCTTGCACTTCCCATTTCAACTGTAAGGGAAAAGGCGGGTTTTCGATGGCAGCAATCAAAATTTCAGAATTTGGCGTACGGTTGGTAATCTCCAAAACCAGCTTCGCCATATTTTGAATGTTAAAACGGGCTTCGTCTTTGGTTGATTTCCAATCGGTAATATTTTCGGGCATCAATTGGCGGTGGTTGTTCAAATCTGCCAAAAACTGGTAAACGGACGCCGCAGGTACACTTAAGGTAACTTTACTTTCAATCGTGGTCATAACAAAACTTTAATCCTTAACAATTCATTTTCCCCAATCAACAGGGTTTTCGCGCCATTGTTGTAAAACTGCAATTTGATTTTCGGTAATGTATTGGTTGGCAGCTGCATATTTAATTAAAGCCGAATAGTTGGACAACGTAGCGAAACGGCAACGTGCATTTTTAAAATTTTCGGTTGCCTCGTCCAAGCCATAAGTAAAAATAGCGGCCAAACCAGCCACATCGCCACCTGCGGCACGCAAAGCTTCAACCGCCTGCAAGCTGCTTTTGCCGGTCGAAATTAAATCTTCCACCACCACAATCCGTTGTCCGCGGTGCAGTTCGCCTTCTACTAAATTTCCGGTCCCGTGTTCTTTTGGTTTTGAGCGGACGTATAAAAACGGCATCCCCAATTCCTGCGCAATCAAAACACCTTGTGGGATGCCTGCCGTAGCCACACCTGCAATACAGCTTACGGCGCCAAACTCTTCCTGGATCATGGCCACCATTTGCTGGCGGATATAAGTGCGGATGGCAGGGTGCGAAAGTGTTAAACGGTTATCACAATAAATAGGTGATTTCCAGCCCGATGCCCAGGTAAAAGGTTTGTTGGGCTGTAGTTTAATGGCTTTGATCTGTAACAAAAATTCTGCAACCTGCTGTGCAGCCTCTAATTTATCAAACATGGCTGCCAGTTTTCGGGTTAAAAAAACAGTTTCGCTTTTTGTTGAAATTGTAACATTCGATTTCCGGAGAATTTGCTTTCCGTCGGGAAGGTTTAATCATATTTATCTATCAATTGTCGGCCTGGCATCTGGTTTTTTTAAATACCCGCGCAGCTTAACAAAGATAAAAATCTTAAAGGTTTTAGCGCAAGTTCAACGCATAAATTAATCGTAAAACTACTTTTTTTAATTTTTACAAGTCTGCTTTCTGCAAAATTCCGTTAGTTAATAATGTTAACAACTTGTGGATAACTTTGTTGACAACAATGGTAACCCTGATAAGCAGGCGTTCGTAAAAGGTGTTAATAAAACTAAAACAACATGGAAATTCAATCATTATTAAAAAAATTAAGCCAGGATATCGAAGAAAAAAACAGTTTGTTGAGCATGGCCGAATCCGAGCACCGCGAAACAAGCAATATTAAAGCAGAGCTTGAAGTTGCGATAGAAAATTACAGCACTATTTTTAGTGCGCTGCCGATGCTGATGTAGTTTATCAAATTATTTCTGATTATAGGTAAGGCTTGTGCCTGTTGGATTAAAACCAATGGGTGCAAGCTTTTTTTATTTTTGCATTTTTTTATCAATGCCAAAGTTTGTTTAAATATTTTTTGATGCTTCTTTTACCGCCTAAAAATCATTGTTGCTTGGTGGTTTTTGTACCGGCATAATATAGGGGCACACAATTTATGGGCATAAAAGAAGCATCAAACATTGTTAAGATAAAAATTTAAACAAGCCCTCAAAATATTTTTGCCGGTAAAATTTATTCCGTTATTTGGCAAAAGGTTTTTAAGGAGGTTTGAAGTGCATGCTTCTTTTATCCACTAAAAATTGTTGTTGTTTTTGGCAGACGAAAAAACCGGGAAAATACCGATCAGAAAACTGTTGGAAAAGATTTTATGCAAAACATAAGTTACCATATTTACATCAACGAGAAGCATTTGGTGGTTGCCGAAGCGGTGCCAAAAGGTTTACAAAACTATCAGGAATTGAACGTGGAAAAACCCGACCTGGGCCTGATCTACAAATCGGTTTCTAAAACCGATGGCAAGCAAACCTTTTTGTACCTGTGCAAAAATGCCAAAACAACGTTGAGGAAACTGTCTAAAAGTATCCGTTTGATTGAGGCGGCCGGTGGTTTGGTGAAAAACGAACGCAAAGAATACCTGGTGATTTTTAGGAACGGTTTGTGGGATTTGCCAAAAGGGAAAATTGAAGAAGGCGAAAAAACCAGGAAAGCCGCCGTGCGGGAAGTTGAGGAAGAATGCGGTATCAAGGTAAAAAAAATAGGACGGAAAATTTGCAAAACCTACCACGTTTACCGGCAGCGCAACGACGAACTGGCACTGAAAAAAACGCATTGGTACCGCATGAAAGCCGAAGGGCAGGATAAACTGAAACCGCAAAAGGAAGAAGGCATTACCAAAGCCTGCTGGTTTACGCGCGAAAAGTTTGCTATCCTTGCCAAAAACACTTATCCTTCTATTTTGGACGTGTTGGATACGATGGGTTTGATCAAAGAAAAGGAAGGGCCGCTTTAGGGATAAACTGGCTGACATCGCCGTTGTATTTTAAAATCTCTCGCACGATGGTAGAGCTAATGGAAGAATAACCAGGCTTGCTCACAATAAAGATGCTTTCAATTTCGGGTTCCAGCGCATGATTCATCTGCGCGATGGCTTTTTCGTATTCAAAATCAGAAACTGTACGGATTCCTCGGATCATGTAATTAGCGCCAATTTGCTTGCAAAACGCAACCGTCAAACCTTCGTAAGCAATTACTTCAACCTTCGGTTCATCTACAAAAACAGCTTTCAGCATTTGTTCGCGTTTTTCGGGCATCAGCAGTGGTTTTTTGGTGCTGTTCAACCCGATGCCAATATAAACTTTATCAAACAAGCTGATGGAACGTTGTAAAATATCAACGTGTGCTTTGGTAACCGGATCAAACGAACCTGGGAAAAGGGCTATTTTCATAAGTTAACAAATCGTATTTAATAAGCTTGAACCAAAACTTCTGTTGGGATTTTTAAGCCTTCATGCAATAACCGGATCATTTCTAAAGACAGCTTCCGCTTTCTATTTAAAATTTCACTTGCCCTACTTTTTAATCCAACCATTTTAGCCAGATCTTGTTGATTATATCCCATTTGTTCCATTCGGAATTTTATTGCTTCAATTGGGTCTGGCAAACCAATCGGGAAATGTTCATCTTCATATTTTTCGATTAAAATACTCAGCACTTCAAATTCATCACCTTCGACTGAATTTTTTTGCGCATCGAAAATTACTTCAAGCCTGTTTAAAGCTTCCTGATAATCCTGCTCGCTTTTAATTGGTTTAATATTCATGATAACTAAATTTTTGTTGCATCTATTTTATCACACGCTGTATGTGTGCCAATAAATCTAATCCAAACCGTTTGATACTCATAATTTATTTTAACTATAAGCCTATAACTATTTCCTTTTATATTAAATACAACACGATTATCTGCTAAAATACTTGCACTTGGATATTTAATTTTTAGATCAGTTGGACTACCAAACCTATTATTGTTGAATTCCTGATACCAGGATTTTAATTGCTGCATACAATCAGGATGCACTTCCCAAAATTCACGAAGTATTCTTTTTGAAATAACTCTCACTTATTAATACAAACATAATCAAAAGTTCCCGATTCGGGAATTCTTTTATAAAATGGATTTCACATACTTCTTTTATCCCTTAAAAAACGAAAACGCCGTATTGCCATAAACCCGTTTTTCGCTAAAATTGGGCTGGTTGCTTAGGTTTTGATAAGCCGGATGCTCGATAATCAGTAAACCATCAGGCACTAATAAATGCTTGGTAAAAACAGCATTGGGCAATTGCGGAATTTTATCCAAGTTGTAAGGTGGATCGGCAAAAATCAAATCGTATCGCTCGGTTTCCATTTCCAAAAACTTAAAAACATCGGCTTTAAAAACAGCGATTTCCGGGAGTTTGTGTTTGGCGGCCATGTCTTTTATGTAGAAAATACATAGCGCAGCGCGATCAACGGCAACTACTTTTTCGGCGTTCCGCGAAGCAAATTCCATCGCAATGTTGCCCGTTCCGCTAAATAAATCCAACACTTTTAAACCTTCAAAATCCAGTTGGTTGTTTAAAATATTGAACAATGCTTCTTTTGCCAAATCCGTTGTTGGCCTAACAGGCAAGTTGTTGGGCGGGTTTAACCGCAATCCTTTTAAGCGTCCTCCGATAATTCGCATCAACCTAAACCTAAAAAATTTGTAACCTGGTGTTGTTTCAAAGCGGTATGTTGCCTAAAATCAGCCAAATTAAACAAGTTTACTTTGCCAAAAAACTGTTGTAAATAGAGTTGTTGTTCGCTGCCTTCTTCTATCCTGCCGCACAAAATCAACGTTGTTTCCGCCGGTTTTAATTTTAATTGTTCCGCTACTAAAGCTGTGTAATAAACCAATTCGTCGAGATTCGAGCAATCAAACTGGTTATAAAAACGTATATTTTCTCCTTCGGGAAACAACAACTGCAAGCGGTTTTCATCTAAATACAAATATAAATTTTGCCCAAGAAGCTGTGTCTGCATTACCGCTTTGATCCAACCTTTTGGCGCAAATTCTATTTTTGGCGAATCGTATAGTGCAGTTATTTTATGGATGATTTCGGCAGGGGCGGTAAAAATAACGGTGTTTTGTCCGCTTTCCATTTGATCGGTCAAAATTACATTTGCTTCTTTTACCACTAAAAATTTGGTGTAGTCCAACAAATCTTCATTGGTAAAAACAGCATTCGGTATCAAACAAAAGCTTTGGGTTTCGATAGCAATATTTACTTTTTTGTAATTTGATGCAATTAATTCGGCAACTTCTTGCTGACGCCAAAGTTCGTCCAATTCGTTTCCGGTGCTTACCCGAACCAACCTTTGTGTAGCCGGATGACGAACAGCATAACCAAAATGATGTTGATTGATGATAACAAGCAATTCAAAATCAGCCGTATAAGCGGGATTAAAACCAGGATCTGAAAAGTTTATGGGGACAAAGTGCATCGGTAAACAAAAGTAAAAATTTTTGGCAATTGACTTTCAGCGTTTTTATTTCATTTTTGAGGAATATGAACGAAGATCTCATCCGAAAATCCTTTCCGCACACGCCAACTTTGCAGCAAATGGAACTGTTTAATTTGCTGCACCAGTTTTTAATAAGCACAGATGAAGATACTTGTTTCATTTTAAAAGGCTACGCCGGAACTGGGAAAACCACCGTGCTGGCCGCTTTGGTAAAACTGCTGAAAAACTACAATTACGCTTCGTTTTTGCTGGCACCTACCGGTCGTGCCGCAAAAGTGATGAGCAGTTATTCGGGCAAAAAAGCTTTCACCATCCACAAAAAAATATACCGTAAAAAGAGTGCCGTAACGCCGGATTTGAATTTTGCAACGGCGGATAATTTACACGAAGACACCTTGTTTATTGTGGATGAAGCTTCCATGATTTCGGATGAAAGCAACGGAAACGGCAGCAGTTTGCTGCATGATTTGGTCGAGTTTGTTTATAATTCGAGGAATTGCAAACTGCTGCTGATCGGCGATACGGCCCAACTTCCGCCGGTTGGTTCTGAGAACAGCGCGGCATTGGAACCGAAGTTATTGAAAGATATGTTCCGTCTCCGTGTTTTTAGTTATGAGCTGACGGAAGTGATGCGGCAAGAAAAAAATTCGGGTATTTTGGAAAACGTTACGGCTGTCCGGAATCTGATCCGGAAAGACGAAGCAGAATATCCGCAAATCATCACCAAAGGTTTTAAAGATATTTACCGGATGAACGGCGAACGGCTGGAAGAAGGTTTAAACTACGCTTACGGCAAATATGGATTGGAAAACACGCTCGTGATTTGCCGGTCCAACAAAAACGCCAACATTTATAACCAGCAGGTGCGCGCCCGGATTTTGTACCGGGAGGAAGAACTCACCGGCGGCGATTTTGTGATGGTGGTGCGCAACAACTATTTCTGGATGAAAGAACAGGAAGAAAGCAGCACCGATTTTATTGCCAACGGCGATATTGGGCAGATAAAAAGGGTACGCAACATCCGCGAAATGTATGGCTTCCAGTTTGCCGATGTGCAATTGGAATTTACCGATTATGCCGATGCTTTAACGTTGGATTGTACCGTGATGCTCAACACATTGTACACCGAAACGCCCAGTTTGTCGTACACGGAAAACCAGCGTTTTTATGAAGAAGTGATGAAGGATTATGAGCACTTGGCCAGCAGGCAAAAAAAGATGGAACAGCTCAAGGCAAACCCTTATTTTAATGCTTTGCAAATCAAATTTGCGTATGCCGTTACCTGCCACAAAGCGCAGGGCGGCCAGTGGGAAGCGGTTTTTGTAGATCAGGGTTATTTGACCGAAGAAATGCTGAACACCGATTTTTTGCGCTGGTTTTACACGGCCTGCACGCGGGCAACCAAAGAACTTTTCCTTATTAATTTTAACCAACGTTTTTATCAGGAAGCTTTGGCGGAGTAAAATTATAGTGGTAAAAGAAGCATCAGGATGAAGAAAAAACAACCTGCCCTTTTGTCGTATAAAATTAAAATCGAATGACAATTTTTCCTACTGCTTCAAGTTTTTATTTTTGGTAACGGATTTGTATAGAAGAAGATATGAACTTAAACAACTATACCATAAAAGCACAGGAAGCGATCCAGAAAGCATCTGAGATTACGACCGGAAACCAGCAGCAGGCGATTGAAAATGCGCATTTGCTGAAAGGCATGTTGCTGGTGGATGAGAACGTTGTGAACTATCTCTTAAAAAAAATCAACGTTAATACAAGCCGGCTTAATACTTCGTTGGACGAATTGATTGCCACTTATCCAAAAGTAAGCGGAAGCAATGTTTATTTGTCGTCCGACACCAACAGTACTTTGCAAAAAGCACTGGCTTATGTCAAAGAATTTAAAGACGAATTTGTATCGGTAGAGCATCTTTTGCTGGCAGTTTTAGCGGCGAAGGATAAAACAGCTTCTTTATTAAAAGATTTTGGCGCAACGGAAAAAGACCTGAAGAAAGCCATTACCGAACTGCGCGGCAACAATAAAGTAAACGATCAAAACGCGGAAGCAACTTATAATTCCTTAAATAAGTATGCCCGCAACTTAAACGAATATGCCGAATCCGGCAAGTTGGATCCGGTGATTGGCCGGGATGACGAGATCCGCAGGGTGATGCAAATTTTATCGCGCCGTACTAAAAACAACCCAATTTTAGTGGGCGAACCCGGCGTTGGCAAAACGGCCATTGCCGAAGGTATTGCCTTTCGGATTATTAAAAATGACGTTCCCGAAAACTTGAAAACCAAAACGGTTTATTCGTTGGATATGGGCGCATTGATTGCCGGTGCCAAATACAAAGGCGAGTTTGAAGAACGCTTAAAAGCAGTGGTAAAAGAAGTAACGCAAGCCGAAGGCGAGATCATTTTGTTTATTGATGAGATCCACACTTTGGTTGGTGCTGGCGGTGGCGAAGGCGCGATGGACGCAGCAAACATTTTAAAACCGGCTTTGGCCCGCGGCGAGTTAAGGGCAATTGGCGCAACAACGTTGAACGAGTACCAAAAATATTTTGAAAAAGACAAAGCGCTGGAACGGCGTTTTCAAAAAGTAACGGTGGACGAACCAGATACTGCCGATGCCATTTCGATTATGCGTGGCATCAAAGAAAAATACGAAGCGCACCACAAGGTTCGGATTAAAGACGAAGCGATTATTGCTGCGGTAGAAATGTCGCAGCGGTACATTTCCGATCGTTTTTTGCCAGACAAAGCCATAGATTTAATGGACGAAGCGGCTTCTAAATTGCGTATGGAAATGGATTCTGTTCCGCAAGTGGTTGACGAGCTGGAACGCCGCATTATGCAATTGGAAATTGAGCGCGAAGCCATTAAACGCGAAAACGACGAAAAACGAGTGAAAGAATTGAGCGAAGAAATTGCCAACCTTTCCAACGAACGCGATTCTGTCCGTGCCAAATGGCAAGGCGAAAAAGATTTGGTGGACAACGTAAACGCAAAGATTGAACAGATAGAAGACTTTAAACAGGAAGCCGAACAGGCCGAACGTGCAGGCGATTACGGTAAAGTAGCCGAACTGCGTTACGGAAAGATCAAAGAAACAGAAGCCGAAGTTGAAAAACTGAAAAAACAAATAGAAGACGAGCAAGGCGAAGGCCGGATGCTGAAAGAAGAAGTTACGGCCGATGATATTGCCGGCGTGGTTTCCCGCTGGACAGGTATCCCGGTTACCAAAATGATTCAAAGCGAACGCGAAAAATTGCTGCATTTAGAAGACGAACTGCACAAACGCGTTGCCGGTCAGGAAGAAGCTATTGAAGCGATTTCTGATGCCATCCGCCGTAGCCGCGCCGGTTTGCAAGACCAACGCAGGCCAATCGGTTCCTTTATTTTTTTGGGGACAACCGGTGTTGGTAAAACCGAGTTGGCAAAGGCTTTGGCCGAATATCTGTTCAATGATGAATCTGCTTTGGTTCGGATTGACATGAGCGAATACCAGGAACGCCATGCGGTTTCCCGCTTGATTGGCGCGCCTCCGGGCTATGTAGGTTATGATGAAGGCGGACAATTAACCGAAGCCGTTCGCCGCAAACCTTATAGTGTTGTGTTGCTGGACGAGATTGAAAAAGCGCATCCGGATGTATTCAACATTTTGTTACAGGTTTTGGATGACGGCCGATTGACCGATAACAAAGGCCGCGTGGTGAATTTTAAAAACACAATCATCATCATGACTTCCAACATTGGTTCCAACATCATTCAGGAAAACTTTACTTACTTGGATGAAGAAAACCACGATGAAGTGGTTGCCAAAACCAAAAACGAACTGTTTGAACTGTTGCGCAAAACCATCCGCCCGGAATTTTTAAACCGAATTGATGAGATCATCATGTTCCAACCATTAAGCCGAAACGAAATTGGTGATATTGTGAAACTGCAATTCAATCAGTTGCAACAAACTTTAGCAGAAATGGGAATCCATATTGAAGCTACCGATGCAGCTTTGGATTGGTTAGGCCAATTGGGTTACGATCCGCAATTTGGTGCACGTCCATTAAAACGTGTCATCCAAAAGAAAGTGCTGAACGAACTTTCCAAACAAATTTTGGCTGGCAAAGTAAACAAAGACAGCAACATTAAATTGGATGAATTTGACCACAACTTTGTGTTTTTGAATTCCTAAAAAAGTAGTGGTAAAAGAAGCATTGAAATTAAAAAGAGTTTACAGTAAAATGTAAACTCTTTTTTTGTTATGAGCTCTTTTGAAACTTGCCAATTCAAATCCTTATTACTTCAGTATCTTTTGAAAGTGGTTAAGCAACTTGAGGCTGCCAAAACACCTTTACTTCTTTTACATCAATTCGTTTGCGGGCTTTTGCCAAATCGTAATTTTCCTGAACATGCAACCAAAATTCGGGCGTTGTATTAAATGCTTTTGCCAAACGCAAAGCCATTTCCGGCGTAACACTTTGTTTGCCGTTAATAATTGCAGAAAGCGTTTTACGTGTGGTGCCTAAACCTTCGGCAACCTGGAGCACCGTTAGTTTTTGTCCGGTTTCTTCCCGGATACCGGCTAAAGTTTCTCTTATCAATTCTCCGGGGTGGGCCGGATTAAACATCGTCATTTTCATAGCTCAAATTAATGATAGTCCAAATAATCAACTTCCTGTACGTCTTCTCCAACAAATTGAAAAATAATGCGGAAGTTTTTATCAACCTTAATCGCACAACAACTTTTTAACTCTCCAGTTAATTGATGCAAACCATAACCCGGGACATTTAAATCGCCTAAAGTTTTTGCGGCTTCCAATCGCGTTAAGATTAACCTGATTTTGTTTACGTGTTGAGGTTATAATTTAGAAGCATCGCCCTTTTCAAAATACAACTTCAAACCTTTATGCCATATGCTTAAAATCATTAAACAAATGTAACGATAAAGGTGTAATTTGCAAACAAAGCATACTGGCAAAGTAAACAAAGACAGCAACATTAAATTGGATGAATTTGACCACAATTTTGTATTCTTTGAATTCTTAAAAAGTAGTGGTAAAAGAAGCATTGAAAAAGGAGTTTCCGGTAAAATGGAAACTCCTTTTTTGTTATGGATCCTTTCGAGACTGTCAAATCAAATCTTGATTATTATTTTGTTCCTAACCTGAGTTCGATTAATCAAAAGGCGGTCATCTGATTAGAGAAGACTGTTTGA
>NZ_CALMAT010000111.1 GCF_937859865.1 uncultured Mucilaginibacter sp. | reverse complement strand
AATCTTTATCCACAAAAACGCCTGTTTTTTTTGCCGGTAAACGAAGCTCCGTTAAGGCTTCGTTTGGCTCATACCCCACAAAACGCGGCGAATGCGGATAAAATATTAAACCCAGGTAATCCGGCTGCAAAGCGGCAACTGCTGCCATGTTATCCGGAAACTTCATTCCACAAACCTTAATTTTCATCGCCCTTTATTTAATTGGTCAACAATGTTTTAAAACTGTTTAAAGCTTTTTTGCTTTGCAAAGATACGTTTGCTTCGTCAAAACTTTCGGCAAATGATTTTTCGGGACAGATTGTTTTGATGGCCATGGCCGCATTGCACAACACCACATTAGTTTGCGCTTTGGTTGCTTGGTTGTTTAATACTTGCATAAAAACGGCAGCAGCTTCCGGAACAGAATGGCCGCTGCTGATTTCGGTTGGGTTGAGCTTATCAAAACCCAATTCGGCCAGTTTACAAATCTGTTCACCCTGGTTAGAAAAAGTTTTAAAATCCGAAGTCAGCGAAATTTCGGCATAACCATCCAATGAATGGACAATAGTATAATTTTTATCCGTTTTTTGATACAAATACGCGTAAACCCTCGCCAGTTCCAAACTAAAAACGCCGACCATTTGGTTTTTTGGCTTTACAGGGTTTACCATCGGCCCAAGAATATTAAAAAAAGTTTTCACAGCAAGTTCTTTGCGGATGGGCGCGATGACTTTCATGGCCGGGTTAAACAAAGGCGCATGCAAAAAACAAATCCCGGCCGTTTCAATGCTTCTTTTAAGGGTATTAATTTCGTTGGTAAACCAATAGCCCAGATATTCCATCACGTTGGAAGAACCGGAACCCGAGGAAACGCCGTAGTTGCCATGCTTAGCCACCTTGTACCCCGCACCGGCAACCACAAAAGAAGCCAGGGTAGAAATATTAAACGTGTCCTTACTGTCGCCGCCGGTGCCGCAAAGGTCAACCAGGTTTTCGGTTTCTAAATTTACCGGAACGCACAGTTCCAACATCGCATCCCGGAAACCTTCCATTTCATCAATCGTGCTGCTGCGCATACAATAAGCCGTGATAAAAGCAGCCATTTGCGATGGGTTGTACTGGCCCCGGGCAATGTTGATCAGGATATTTTTAGCTTCTTCTTTGGCAAAACTTCGGTTTTCAAATAAGTGGTTGAGTATCGCTTTCATTGTACGGATATTGCTGCCCAAAGCTAAGGCAATTGCCCGGATAAACACAAGGAATACAAAGGTAAATACGGGTAAGCAACGGTCAATAAAAATAGGCCGGTAAAAGAAGCATGGTGATTTTAATCTTTGCGCTACAATAATTTTGCTTCTTTTACAATACTTTTTTTCAGATAACCTTTTTAATTTATACCCACCAATTTTATAGTGGTAAAAGAAGCATGACCATTTATTAAGATGCCGAAAACAAAATTTGCCATGCAGGACGATCTGGGACTGGGCCTGCAACCCGTTGTACAAAACCAGCGAACCATTAACCGCGACGGAACATCCAACAGTCGCCGCACCGGTTTGCCTTTTTTCCGCACGGCCGATATGTACAATAGTTTGATCAATATGTCGTGGCGCAAGTTTAACCTGCTTGTTTTTGCGGCCTACATTGTCATCAATGTGTTTTTTGCGTTGGTTTACCTGTTGATCGGCATCAAAAACCTGGACGGGGTTAAGCCTGGCGGTTCCAATTTTCAGCATTTTATGGATGCTTTTTTCTTTTCGGCACAAACCATTTCTACGGTTGGTTATGGGCATATCAGCCCGTCGGGTTTGCCGGCAAGCAGTGTTGCCGCGCTCGAATCGCTGATCGGCCTGCTTAGTTTTGCACTGGCTACCGGATTGCTTTACGGGCGTTTTTCTAAACCTTCGGCCAAAATCAGGTACAGTAAAAACATAATTGTTGCCCCTTACCATGATATTACAGCATTGATGTTCCGGCTGGCCAACTTCCGAAGCAACCAGTTAGTGGAGCTGGAAGTACACCTAATGTTAACGTACAATGCCGTCATTGATGGCAAAGCACTACGGCAGTATGTATCATTGGAACTGGAGCGCGACAATATTAACCTGCTTACATTAAGCTGGACAGTGGTGCACCCCATTACCGAAGATAGTCCGCTTAAAACCATGGACCTCGAATTTTTGCAGCAAAACGAAGCCGAGTTTATTGTAATGCTGAAAGCCTTTGACGATGATTTTTCGCAAACGGTACATTCCAGGACTTCTTACACTGATGAAGAAATTATTTGGGGCGCAAAATTTTTGCCTGCTTTTGCCAGAAACGAAACCGGCATCCATGTTTTAGCCTTGAACAAAATTGATGCGTTGGAGAAGGTGGAAGTTGGAGGACAAGTAAAGGCTGATACAACACTACCTTAATGCTTTTGATGAACCTGATGCTGTTGGTAAACTACATTTACTACTTTTAAGTACTAAGGAATGGTAATATTGAAATTACATTGATAGAAATAGAAGCATTTTAGTGAATGAGTTTATAAATTTTTAAATTATTAGTAAAATAGCCAAAATGTGTCGATTTTATTAAATTTATTTGCAATAAAATTTAATAATCTTAGTTTTACTCACTAAATTTAACAGAATTTAACATTTAAAAACTAACTAACTCATTCAAAACATGAAAAAACTTCTACATGTATGTACGGTTTTCCTGCTGTTGTTTGCCTCTCAGGCATTTGCACAAAACCGTACAATTACCGGTACAGTTACAAGCAGGGAGGACAATCAAACCCTTCCAGGCGTTTCAGTAATTGTAAAAGGAACAACAAAAGGAACACAAACCGGATCTGACGGAAGGTACACCTTAACTGGGGTTGCACCAGGGGCAACCTTAGTGTTTAGCTTTATTGGCTCCAACTCTGTAGAAATCAAAGTAGGTGCTTCTACTACGGTAAATGCTGTTTTATCCTCTTCTTCCAGACAACTGACCGAAGTTGCGGTTACATCATTTGGCGTAAAAAGACAAGCAGCTTCATTAGGTTACTCAACCACTAACATTTCTTCGAAAGAACTTACCGTAGCAAAACCCATTAGTGTGGCCAATGGTCTAACCGGTAAAGTATCAGGCTTACAAGTAAGCACCACCAACAATGGCCTATTCGCGCCAACCCGTATCACTTTACGCGGCACCCGCTCATTAACCGGTAACAATACACCTTTGATTGTTGTAGATGGTTCGATTTTTTACAGTGATATCAGCACTTTGAATCCTGAAGACATTGAATCAACAACTATCCTGAAAGGTGCCAGTGCATCTGCCGTGTATGGTTCTGATGCATCAAACGGTGTCATTGTTATTACTACCAAACATGGTACTAATTCAAAAACACCAACTATTACATTTTCTCAAACCACACAGATAGAAAAAGTAGCTTACCTTCCTGCTTTGCAAACCCAATTTGGCAGCAACGGTGCCGAAAGGACAGTATATGACTTTAATGATTTAAGTTACTATATCCCTTATGAAAATCAAAGCTACGGACCTCTTTATAATGGTAACTCAGTACCATTAGGCCGTACGGCTGCTGATGGCTCCATATTAAGGGTTCCATATAGTAATATAAAAAACCAGAAGAGAGATTTTTTTAATACGGGCTTAACTTTACAAAATAACTTTTCCTTTGCTTCAGGTGACGAATCAGGAAACTTTTTCATGTCTTTCCAGGATTTGCTAACTAAAGCTGTAATGCCGGGAGATCAAGGTCGGAGAGATGCTTTTCGTTTAAACGGAGATAAAAAATACGGTATTTTTTCGGCAAATTATTCAGCCGTATATACTAGGAAATATACCAATACTACTGCTACGGGTTCTGTATATAATGATTTGTTAGAATCTCCTACATTTATACCGGTAAGCATTCTTAAAGATCCAAATTCTTTTTGGGGCAACCCGGATAATTATTACAATGATTATTATTCTAGCCCTGGCCAAATTATCAAACAAACAAGAAACTATAATACCGAAGACCACATCAATGCCAACTTAGCATTAAATTTAAAACCAACCAAGTGGTTTGGGTTGACTTACCGTACATCTATTGATAATACAAACAGCAGGTACGAATTTGAAGATGGAGGTGTTACTTTTAGTCCTTATACACATACTAATGGTTTTGTAAATTATACTAATTATGATGGCAGCCAAATTATAAAAGGGACCGATGCCGGTACTAAGTATTCCGCTTCTGCTGATTTGTTACCGCAATATGGTACTAATAACTTCAGTAACCTGCTTTTCAGTTCTGACCTTTTGGCGAACTTCAACACTAAAATCAATAAAGATTTTTCTTTTAGGGGTACTTTAGGTGTAGCCTATTTGGATAATAAAATTACCTATACCCCAATTAACCCTTCTTTTATTAATTTTTTGCCTTACAATACCTCCAACTTTGTTTCTGTTTCAGGAGGAACTGTCGCAGGACAGGCTACATCTGAAGCTCGCAAAATCGGATACTTTGGCGAGGCAGAATTTAGCTTCAGGAATTATGCCTTCGTTCATGGTTCTTACAGAACTGACTTAGATTCGCGCTTATCCAAAGCAAACCGGTACATCCCATATTATGATATTGACGGTTCATTAGTATTAAGTGAAATGTTTAAAAGTTTAGTGGAAAACAATAACTACTTAAGCTTTGCTAAATTAAGATATGCACACTCTTTAACCGGTAACGTATCAGCTTTGGCTAATGGTTCACAATACATTGCTTATGGGTCTTACCAAACAACACCAGTTATAGGCCTTGCCAATGGCTTTCCGTACTCATCTTCAGGTATTGCTGGTTACTCTTTAAGTACTACTGTTGCCAACCCAAATATCAAACCTGAAACAACGATTGAAAACGAGATAGGATTAGATTTAGGCTTTTTAAAGGACAGGATAACCTTTGGCGGATCAATTTATAAGCAAGACACTAAAGACGGTATCGTATATGCTTCTGTTTCATACGCTTCCGGATTTAACCGGGCATTGTTAAATGCTGCCAATACTACTAATGAAGGTATAGAGCTGGATTTGAGCGGTACAGCAATTAAGTCAAACAACGTAACCTGGACTTTAAAAGGTAACTGGACACGTAATCAAAACAGGACTAACTCTATTGTTTCTGGCGTACAACAATTAAACATTGGTTATAATACTTATGCCGTAGTTGGTCAATCCATGTCTAATCTTTTAGGTTACGACTGGAACAGAGATCCAGCTACAGGAAAAGTAATTGTAAATCCAAACACTGGTTATCCAACCAAATCATCTGTGTTAACTAACTTTGGCCGTGTTACTCCGAGAGATATTGTTGGAATTACTTCTACTGTAGCTTATAAAAATTTATCATTAACTATAACTGCTGATTACAGAAGCGGTTATGTAATTTATAACCAGATTGGTAGAACGATTGACCATAGCGGTGTTGGCCTTACTACAGCAGTTTCTGGCCGCCAACGTTTTGTTTTCCCTAACTCAGTATATAAAGATGCAAATGGTAATTATGTTAACAATACCAATGTGGAAGTTCAGGATGCAAATTTCCAATTCTGGCCATTAACCTACAACAGTGTAGATGGTAATTATATTGTTAGTGCAGCTGCATGGAAACTTAGGGAAGCTAACTTAAATTATGCTGTACCTACACAATGGCTAAGAAGTAGGGTAAAATATATTAAAGGTGCCAACATTTCTATTTCAGGCCGTAATCTATTAATGTTCCGTCCGTCAACTAATAAATGGACCGACCCTGAATACAGTGAGACTACCGGTAATGCAGTAGGTTATACTAGTTTAAACCAGGCTCCTCCAACCAGGCTTTACAGCGGAACTATATCTATCATTTTTTAAGATTAAAACAATGAATATAAAATCAATATTTAAGCAAAAAGCAAGCTTAGCTTCAGTTTTTATAGCAATAGTATTAAGTACAGCCGGATGTAAAAAAGGCGCTTTTGATATAAACAATAATCCGAATACACCTACATCAGTACCGGCTAAATACTCTTTAAGTTCTGCTTTAACAAATACTGCAGCTTTGGAATATGGGGTTAGTAACGGAGAGTTTTTAAATAACTGGATGGGTTACTGGACACAAGGGGGCGCGTATTCGGCAAGCCCAACTTATGTTCTTTATCAATTAACCAACAGTGATTATAATGGCAACTGGACAAACGCTTATCTAAACCTTGAAAACTACAGCTTGCTGCAACGTACCGCGGGAACAGACCCTACCCAGGCAAATTTCAGAGGTATTGCGATGATCATGAACGCTTATGTTTACCAACGCATTGTAGATTTATATAGTAGTGCACCTTATACCAGTGCTTTGGCTGCAAATGCGCAGTTTTCTTATCCTTACGATTCTGGCAGCAGTATTTATGCAAAATCTATTGCCAAAATAGATTCAGCGGTAGCTATTATCAGCGGTGCACCTACAACAGCAATAAGCCCGGGAACTTACGATGTGATGTTTGGTGGTAAAATGGCCAATTGGCTGTTGTTTGCCAAAACATTGAAATTAAAAATGCTAATGCGCCAAACACAGAACGGCATTGGGGATGCAGGTGTTAAAACTGCGTTGGCAAGTTATACCCAGGCTGATTTTTTAGGTGCCGGCCTTGATGCTTCCATCAACCCGGGTTATTCCAGTACATCCAATTCACAGGAAAACCCTTTCTATTACGACATTGTAAAAGACTACGTTGGAAACCCTGGTGCAAATACATTGTATTACCGTGCCAATGCTTATGGCGTAAACTTCTATAAGAACCATAACGACCCTCGCAGTACTGCTTTTTATTTCCCTGCAACTAACACAGGAACAGTAGTTGGCCGTATTTACGGATCTACAGCCCCAGAATCTAACCAGGCTATTTCCGCTATCCGCGGTACTGGTTTCACTTCTTCGGGCGCAGACAAAACATCTTCTCAGGATGCGGTAATGATACCTGCTTTTGAAAGTTTGTTTTTGCAGGCCGAAGCTATACAACGTGGTTATATTGCCGGTAATGCAGCTACAACATTTAAATTAGCGGTAGCAGAGTCTTTTAGGCTTCTAGGTGTAACAAATGGTGCAAACGCAGCAGAAATTTATACTAATCAAGCTGATGCGCTTACCAATTATACCGTTTCAACAAATAAGATTCAAACCATCATAACCCAAAAATGGGCCGCTTGTAATACTTTTGACCCCTTGGAATCTTATAGCGACTGGAGAAGGTTAGGCTATCCCTCTGATTTGCCGGTGTCAGCATATCCTGGTAATACCGCAACACATATCCCTTATCGTTTGCCTTACCCGGTATCAGAAACCAGTTACAACAGTACCAATGTGCCAGCAGGCGGTACTGCACAAGATATTTTTACGGCAAAAATATTTTGGATGCCATAATTGTTAATTCACTATTAAATAAAAAAAAATGAAAAAAATAATATTCGCATTAGCTATCCTGACAGCCACGTTAACGTCATGCCTGAAGGATAAGCCTAATGTTGACTTTTCAAATCTGGGTGTAAATGTTGACTTGGTTGAAAGTGGTTTGACATATTTTCCTGCCGACGCGATCACCAGTACTGCAGATACTATTACTAAAACATTCACTGTAAACATTTCGTCTCCAAATACATTAAGTACTGATGAAGTTGTTACAATAGGAGTTGATAATTCGATTATAACCTCATATAATGCTACAAACACTTCTGTTACGTATAATGCTATTCCGGCAGCAGCTTTTAAGCTTCCAACCACGTCGCTTACTATTAAGGCGGGACAGCGTGTAGGGACATTTAGTGTTACAATATATAAGAACCAGCTTGATCCTGCATTAAGCTACATGCTTCCTATCAAAATTGTAAGCGTATCAACGGGTACTATTAGCGGTAATTTTGGCGTACATTATTATCACATTATTGGTAATGATTTTGCTGGAAGTTACAAATGGAATTTTAAGCGTTATAATGCCTCTGATACTACTTCAACAGCACCTGCAAGCCAGTCTTTTACTGGAAATCCCGTTACTATATCCCCAGTTAGTCCTACTCAAATTGAGGTAACAAGTGGATATTACTATATGGCAAAATATGAAGTTACTTTTACTAAAACAGGTAATGGTGCATCAGCTTCTTATTCTAACTTTGCAGTAACTTTAAATAAAGATGATGTTGCAAAAGCGGCTGGCTTAGGCGTTACTTTAAATACCCCTTCTTTTGTATTAATCGATCCTACCAAGAGCTATACGTATGCACAGGTACTACAAAAACTAAAATTTATTTATATAGCAAATACATCTTCAGGCAATCGTGTTGATGTTGATACTTATTATAAATAGATTTTATAATAATTTAAACAAGTAAGGCTGCCAATTGGCAGCCTTACTTGTTTAAGGGTCAATGCTTCTTTTATCCATATAAATTATACTTCTTTTAATAATAAAAAAACACAGAAATAAATTAAATAAAACTTAAACAAGCCAATGAAAAAATATTAATTTTGATAAACATCCTTTTCAATTATGAAAAAACAAGCTTTTTTTATACAAATTTTCTTTCTACTACTATCATCTTTAACCTTTGCACAAACTATTACCGTTTCAGGTACTATAAAAAATGAAGCTGGAAACGCCTTGCCTGCAGCGATGGTTGAAGTTAAATCAACCCCAACAGTACTGAGGGTAGATTCGGCAGGCGAGTTTTCAATGGGCGTAAACCCAAAAGCAAAATTGTTGGTTAGCTGCCCTGGTTATGAAGACAAACAGGTAAATGTTAACAACAATACAGATTTGAAGGTGGTGCTGGTTGCAAAATTAGGCACCAATATCAATAACAACCAGGCAGGAACAGGTTCAAATAACCAGTTTGCAAATGGCATAACCCAACGTCAAGGTGCCGCAACAAGCTTGATTTATGGAAATAGTGGTGCAAGGATAGGGTCTCTGCTGCCCGTGTTCGGCCATACCGAGGCAACCAGAGGAAGCCGTTACTTATTTGACGAATGGACAGATGGCACGGTATTAAGCGTTAAAGATTCGGTTATCAAAAACCCAAACTATCATTTTAATTATGACAAGATCAATGGTATATTATTGCTAAGTGAAAATAAAACAAATGCAATTGAAATAGATAAAGGCCAGGTAAAAGCTTTTACCTTACATAAAGATGGCGGACGGTTTGAAACTTTTGAACTGGTGCCTGAAATAGATCAGACACATTTTGTTGAAGTACTATCAAATGGAAAAAAATACAAAATTTATAAGCAATTAAATACAAAATTTATTAAGAACAACTATCGAACAGATGGCATGACTTCCAGCGGCAACAACTATGATGAGTATGTTGATGAAAGTACTTATTATGTAATGGATGTTAAAACCCAGCAACTGCGCAAGATAACCTTGAAAAAGAAGGCGTTAAAAGAAGCATTTGCTGCCGATGCGGTTAAAGTAAACACTTATTTAATCACCAACACAGATGATATTAACGACAGTTATGTTGCCAATTTGGGGAATTATTTAAACCAGTAAATAAAAGTGTTGTAGTGTTTTTGATTTATAAGCCTAAAAGCTTTATTCCCAAACCCCCGCCTCCAACAACTCCTCCAAAACCGCCACCAATTCATTCACACACTTATCCGCATTGGTTTTGCTATGGGCCGGGAAAGCGATGGCTTTGGTATAGGCAACAGAACCAATCCCGGACAAGCGGACCGCTTCCAACACTTCTTTTTCCAAAACCTTCATCACCGTGATGACTACTTTTGGTTGCAGCGAAACCAGCCGTTCGCTCAAAGGTCTAATGCTGTCGGCCCTTACTTGTTTTATAAATTCTATGGCCAGCCCGTTAATCATGTCAAGGCATAGATAATCGACATAGCAACCGTTTTCTTTAAAGAAAGCAAGGAACTCTTTGCGGCTTTTAAATTTTCAATTTTGTGCTTATTTAACATTTATTTTTGATACTTCTTTTATCACCTAAAAATCATTGGTTACTATATTTTTCCTATTAGTGTACCATGCAAAAACAAAATTTACAAGCATAAAAGAAGTATTACGATCTTCAAGATAAAGTTTAATCATCTCTAAATACTTATAATAACTTGTCATCAATAAATTTTTATTTTATAACTTTACTTTCTTAAATTAACATTTAAACTAATTTAATAATATAAAACATGAAAAAACTTCTACATGTATGTACGGTTTTCCTGCTGTTGTTTGCCGCCCAGGCCTATGCACAAAACCGTACGATTACCGGTACAGTTACAGCCAAGGAAGATGGATTGTCGCTTCCGGGCGTAAGCGTTCGGGTACAGGGAACTACGGTTGGTACGGTAACAGGGGCTGATGGAAAGTATTCTATCAGTGCAGCAAACAATAATGTACTTGTATTTACTTTTATCGGTTATACTGTTCAAACTGTGGCAGTTGCCGGTAAATCTGTTATTAATATTTCTTTACAAAGCAGCAACCAACAATTAACAGAAGTTGTTGTAACTGCTTTGGGTATCAGAAGAGAGAAAAGAGCATTGGGATACTCTATACAGGAGGTGAAAGGCGATGAATTAGTTGCCGCAAATCAATCTAATGCCCTTGGAGCTTTAGCCGGTAAGGTTGCCGGTGTGCAAATCACTTCGTCAGGAGGTACGGCCGGCTCTGCAACTTACGTACAGTTAAGAGGCACAAACTCTTTAACCGGTAATAACCAGCCTTTATTTGTAATTGATGGTATGCCTATTGACAATTCTCAAAACCAAACCACAGACCCATTACAAGGTGGTACTCCAATTAACAGAGGTGCTGATATTAACCCTGACGATATAGAAAGTGTATCTGTATTGAAAGGGCCTTCCGCTGCTGCACTTTATGGTATCCGTGCAGCTAATGGCGCCATTGTAATTACGACTAAAAAAGGTGCAGCCGGCAGAGTACAGGTTGATTTTAATGCTGGTGTATCGTTTGATGTGGTAAACAAACTACCTAAACTCCAGCATGAATATATTAAAGGTGTGAATGGAACTATTCCTTCCAATACATCCACTAACCGTTATTCCTGGGGTGCTAAAGCCGATACTTTATTCAGAACCGGTGTTCCAAATCAGTATGATATAAACGGGAATATAGTAGGTAAATCAAGTCCGTTAGCGAAAATACCATTTACACCATACGATAACTTAAACAATTTTTTCAGAACAGGGGCTACGTTCAATAATTCAGTTGCAGTTAGTGGCGGTAGCGATATTGCTACCTATAGAGCATCTGTTACCAATGTTTACCAGACTTCTATTGTTCCTACGCAGTATTATCAGAGAACTTCCGTTGCTTTTTCAGGCCAGCTAAATATGTCGAAAAGGTTGAGAGCTTCAACTAATATGACCTATACCTCAAGCGATGGAAACATTGCTCAACAAGGAAGCAATCTTTCAGGTATTATGCTTGGTTTAACCAGGACACCAATATCATTTGATAACTCTTTTGGCCGAAAAGACCCTACTGACCCGGCTGCTTACCTATTCCCAGACGGTACACAACGCTCCTACAGAAACGGGATTTATGATAACCCATTCTGGACAATTAATCAAAACCCTTTTACTACCAACCTTAACCGTATAATTGGCAACATCCAGTTAGATTATAATATTGGTGGTGGTTTTAGTGCATTGTACCGCTTAGGTACTGATGATTATCAGGATAACAGACATCAGTATTATGAAATCCAATCAGGCGCTTTTCCAGGCGGCCGCGTAATTGATGATCAGTACAGCTACAGAAGCCTTAATTCGGATTTAATTTTAAGTTATACTAAAAAGCTTGGGTCAGATTTTCAATTTGATGGAAAAATAGGAAATAACTTTTACGGCACTAAGCTGACCAATTTGTACACAACAGGCGATGCTTTAGTTGCACCTGGTTTTAACAATGTAGCTAATGCCAGTACTGTAATAGCCGGTAATTTGATTACACCTTACAGAACTGTTTCTGCTTACTATGATTTAAATTTAAGTTATAAATCTATATTATATTTAGAAACAACAGGCAGAAACGATTGGGCATCAACCTTACCAAAAAATAATAATTCGTTTTTTTATCCATCAGCTAACTTAAGTTTTGTATTTACCGAGTTAGGTGCATTAAAAGATAACAGCGTTTTAAGTTTTGGTAAACTCCGTCTATCAGCAACTCAGGTAGGAAATGCTCCCAGTGCATTTCAAACAAGCAGTTTTTATGCACCAAGTACCTTTGCAGACGGATATACAACAGGTATAGCTTACCCAAGCAACGGCTTAGCAAGTTATGGTTTAACGGCTAACTTAGGCAATAGTCTTTTAAAGCCCGAAAAAACAGTATCGTATGAAGGAGGGCTTCAATTGCAATTCTTTAAAAACAGATTAGGAATTGATGCAACCGTGTACCACAGTAAAGGAACAGATTTATTAGTAAATGCTCCGATATCTGGCTCTACTGGTTATACCTCTATCACTTTAAATTCCGGTTCGGTTAGAAATAATGGATTTGAGCTATCAGTAAATGGCACGCCTGTAAAAAGTGGGAATTTTACTTGGAGTTCATTTGTAAACTTTAGCCTAAATAGAAGCAAAGTACTTGAATTGGCACCGGGAGTTAATCAAATCACTTTAAATGGTTTTACCGGAACACTAATTGCACAACTGCCGGGAGCACCCGCTGCAAGTATTTACGGTTTTGGTTATACCCGGGATAATAACAATAATATTGTTGTAAGCGATGCAAAACAGGTTGATGCAAATGGCAATGTAACCAACGTTGCACATGTTAGCGGTTACCCTATAAGTAATACCAATGATCAAAAAATAATTGGTAATACTAACCCTAAATTCCGTATGGGTTTTGGTAATACGTTTACTTATAAAAAAGTTTCTTTATATGGTTTGATAGACTGGAAGTTTAAAGGAGACATTTGGGATGGTACGCGTGGCTCTTTAGCAGCTATTGGTACGTCTGATTTAACTTTAAACAGAAATACGAATAAAGTTTTCAACGGTGTTTCAGGACATTTAAATGCAAACGGTAACTTAGTACATTATGCAGCAGACGGTAAAACAGAATTACCAGGCGCAGGTGCTGTAAATACGCTTAGTGTACCGTTAGATCAAGTTTGGTATCAGGGCAATGGTGGCGGTTTTGGTAATCTTAATGAGCAATTTATTGAAGATGGCTCTTATGTTAAATTACGTGAAGTAACTTTATCATACGACTTTAAAGATTTAATTTTTGGAAAATCTACCACCTTTATTAAAGGATTTTCTTTTGGTGCATTTGCCCGGAATATCATTATATGGACACCGTATAAAGGTATTGACCCTGAAACCAGTTTAACAGGTGCAAGCCAGGCCCAAGGCATCGATTATTTTAACAATCCCGGAGCATCAAGTTATGGTGTTAATTTAAAAGTTAGGTTTTAACTAAATAAAACTATTAGACATGAAATTAGAAGCTAAAAATATATTCACTAAGGGATTTCTTATCCTTACTATTGGCTTAGTATTTACCTCTTGCAAAAAGGGGTATTTTTACCCTGGTATTAATGACAATCCTTCTCAGTTGCAAAAACCGCTTGCTAAAAATTTGCTTCCCGCCATTATTCAAAGTACCGGGTATGAGTGGAACGGGGATGCTTCCCGTTTTACCTCAACATTTATGCAACAGGTTACCGGTGCTGCCAATCAATCCGCATTAGCCAATACTTATGCAGTATCTACTGATGATGTGGATAATATGTGGACTACGGGTTTATACGGTGGTGGTATCATGAACAATGCCAACTCCTTGATAAAAATTGCTGATGCTGCAAACCAAGCCCATTATGGCGCTATTGGCAGAATAATGATGGCTAATGCTTTAGGGTTAACCACAGACCTGTGGGGAGATGTTCCTTACACAGAAGCATTTCAGGGAACTGCCAATTTGCAACCACACTACGACTCGCAGCAATCTATTTATGCCACGCTTGATAAATTATTAAGTGATGCCATTGCGCTGGCTGCTAAAACGGAAACTACAGCGCAGCCGGGAGCTGACGATATATTGTATAATGGTAATATGGCCAAATGGATTCGGTTTGCACATTCATTAAGGGCTAAACTTTATTTACACTTGGTAAAAATAGATCCCGCTAATTATGACAAGGCTTTAGCGGAAGCAGCATTAGGTTTCACATCAAACACTGATGACGCTGCTGTATCATTTTCCGGAGCAAGTGTAACTTCAGAAAACCCATGGTCTCAGTTCAACTCTCAACGTGGCGACATCGCTTTTACAGGTTATATTTATAATTTATTAGCCGGAACAGCAGATCCTGCGGAAGTGCCTGCTAAAGATCCCCGTTTAGCTGTTTACAGTGATGGCAGCGGAGGCTTAGGAACTTTATATGGCAGCCCTAACTCTGCTGTATATTTGCTTAGTTATGATGAGTTAATGTTTATCCAGGCAGAAGCTCAACTCCAAAAAGGAAATAATGCTGCCGCCGCTACTGCTTATAATAATGCTGTAAGGGCAAATTTAACTAGAACTGTTGGAAGCAGCACATATGCCAGTACTTATACTAAAACAGCCGCTAATATTACCTTAAAAGATATTATGGTTCAAAAGTATATTGCTAACTTTTTAAACCCGGAAACCTGGACAGACTGGAGGCGTACTGGTTATCCGCAACTTACTCCAAACGCTAATGGCGTACTAAATGGTCAAATTCCAAGAAGTTTACTATATCCATCCGGCGAACAAAGGTATAATGCTAATGCACCTAAAAATACCAGTATGTTAAGAAGGGTTTGGTGGGATAAGTAATAAAGTAATCTTTTTTATTAGTGCTATAACAGGGGCGGGCTATTTTAAAATAGTCCGCTTTTTTATTTACTTCAATTTTTATACTTTAAAAAGAACCTATTTAAATTTTTATCACAAAAATCTGTAATGCTTCTTTTATG
>NZ_CALMAT010000110.1 GCF_937859865.1 uncultured Mucilaginibacter sp. | reverse complement strand
GTGCGCCGCTCCTGATAAAAAAAGCATTGATCGAAGGTGGTTCGTGGTGGAACCAGGCGTTTGAGGCAGCCGGTTATAAAAATGCTTTCCAAGTGAAAGAACTGCCGGAAGGCGCAGATCCGATGGACATCCGTTACAATGTGGTCAATTGGGTCAACCGTTCGGGTAGTCCGGAGCGTGCCTTTTCTTACGGTTCTTCTTATACCGATCCGCGGACTGGTGAAATCATCAAAGGTGTGGTAACGTTAGGTTCTGACCGACACCGCCAGGATTATTTAATTGCCGAAGGTTTGCTGCAGCCTTATGAAGACGGCAAACCGGTTTCCAAAAAAATGGAGCAAATGGCATTGGCACGCATCCGCCAGTTATCGGCGCACGAGATTGGCCATACACTTGGTTTGTACCATAACTTTACTTCCAGCACCCATGGCCGCGCTTCCGTAATGGATTACCCTTTCCCGCGTTTTACCATGAAGGCCGATGGTTCTATTGATGTTTCTGAAGCTTATGCTACCGGCATTGGCTCCTGGGACAAACGTGCAATTATGTGGGGCTATTCTGAGTTTCCAAAAGGGACAAATGAAAATGCAGCGTTGGACAAGATCATGAAAGAAACGCTGGCGCAAGGGCATATTTTTATCCCAGATATTGCCGGCGTAGTGCATCCGCTTTCGCACCAGTGGGACGATGGCGTAAATTCGGTTGATCAATTAAACAAGCTGATGCTGATCCGTCGAAAAATCCTGGACAACTTTTCAGAAAAAGCCATTAAACAAGATGCGCCGATGGCAACACTGGAGGAAGTTTTGGTGCCGATGTATTTGCTGCACCGTTATCAAATTGAAGCGGTGGCCAGCTCGTTGGGTGGTTTGTATTTTACCCATGCGCTGAAAAACGACGGACAAATCATTACGAAAATGGTAGAACCGGCCGAGCAATGGCGTGCTTTTGATGCTTTGATGAGTACGATTTCTCCGGATGCGTTGGCATTGCCCGAAGGTTTAATCGCTAAAATTCCGCCGCGGCCGGTTGGTTATCCTGCTTCGGTTGAAACTTTTGGCGGCCACACCGGCGTTACTTTTGATCCGATTGGCGCGGCAGAAACTGCTGCCAATGCCACTTTGTCGTATTTGATGGATGCGCAACGTGCCGCCCGTTTGATCGAATACAATTCCCGCGACAGCAAACAGCCGGGTTTGTTGGCAATGTTGGATAAACTTGTTGCGCAAACTTGGAAAGCACCGGCAGCCGCAGGTTACAAAGGCGAACTGCAGATTTTGGTGGATAATTTAACGTTAAAATATTTGTTGGCAATGGCGGCCAATAATAATGCAGGCGAAAATGTTAGGGGAGAAGCCATGCTTAAAATCAACGAACTACAACAATGGATGAACAGCAATTTAGCTGCTGCTGCGCCCAAACAAAAGGCAGCGATGTATTTTGCCTTATCACAAATTGAAGAGTTCCATAAAAACCCGGAAAAATTCCAGCCGGACCCAGCTTTAGAAATGCCGCCCGGCGCACCGATTGGGATGTTGGATAATGGGTTTGGATTTTAGGGTGGTAAAAGAAGCAGGGGTTTAGGCTTCTGCTAACTTGCAGAGGTTTTGTTTTTTGGCTAAAGCCCCTAACGGTTCGCCTTTGTCCATGGCCTGAAGGCCGTGGCAATTTATAGAACAAAATTTATCAGGAGAAAATTTCATCTTTAAAAATAGCAAGAGAATTAATTGCCACGGCCTTCAGGCCGTGGTTTTGTAAATTCAAAAACTGGCTTTAGCCAAAAACCTTATACCTTACATCACTTCTTCCTTACATAAATATGCTTGATATGGTTTTTTCCCGAATCTCGTTCATCAATTTCAAACTGGTTCAGGCTTTTAATCAAGGCCAGCATTTTGGTGTAGCCATAATTTCGCGGGTCGAAGTCGGGTTTCTTTTTCAGCATTAAATTGCCCAGTTCGCCCAAAAAAGTCCAGCCTTCTTCATCGGCCAAATCCACAATGCTGTCGGTAATCAGTTTGATCAAACCCTGGTCAACCTTGCTCAACGCGTTTTTGTTGGCTTTTGGCGTGCTGCTTTTGGTGCTTCTTTTACTGCCCTTTTTTTCTTCGGGTGCGGCTGTTTCGGGTTTTAAAATTTCGAGGTAGATAAATTTATCACAGGCAACGATAAACGGGTTTAAGGTTTTCTTTTCGCCGATGCCAATCACTTTCATGCCGGCTTCGCGCAGGCGGGTGGCCAATCGTGTAAAATCGCTGTCGCTGGAAACGATGCAAAAACCATCTACTTTGCCGGTGTACAAAATATCCATTGCATCAATAATCAACGCGCTGTCGCTCGCGTTTTTCCCCGTCGAATAGCTGTATTGCTGGATTGGTGTAATGGCATTTTCCAGCAAAACGTTTTTCCAGCCCGAAACCGTTGGCTTGGTCCAATCGGCATAAATGCGCTTAAAAGTAGGCGTGCCGTACTTGGCAATCTCCTCAAACATCTCTTTTACATTGGCATATGGCACGTTGTCGGCATCAATCAAAACGGCAAGTTTCAAGTCTGTTTTGGTTTCCATAAGTTTATCGGCGCGGGTATAAAATTAAAGTTGACAAGGTACGCAAGGATTAAATGTTTTCCATCAGGTTTTACTGCGAAAAGCGTAATGCAATCAAAAACTTTAACAAAATTTAGGTGATAAAAGAAGCATGTGCAAAACAGCTGCAGCGGTAAAAACCGCTCCCCAAAATAATTTTTGCAATTTGCATGCAACTTTTTTCGGGTTTTTTGTTCTTAAATACAATTACACTTTTGCCGGAACTGATTTTTTTATCTTTCATCTTGAGTTGGTATGAACCGCAACGTATATTTTTTAGTGAAAGATCCAAAGGATGCCTGCCGGGACATTATCCGCTCGCGCGATACTGACCTGAGGATCAGGGTTCATTGTTTGAATGAAGTTGATTTTAAACCAGACCCCGACGAGATTCAATTGTATGCCGATGACCGGGGCAGCCCGCTTGCTTTCGAAACCATCAATATCAAAGCAGAAGATGCTTTGGATATGGCTTCGGCTATTCAATGGTACGCCAAATACATCGGTTACCCAGAAATGGAGATTTTGCCGGAAGACCCCCGCTCAGAATACAACTGCGACTGATGCTTCTTTTACCGGCATAAAACTGGTGTTGTTCTGCGTCCAAAAAAAGTTTTTACAGGTTTTAAATAAAAAGTAATTTACGCTTTTATTTAAAACCTATTTTTTTATGAACCAACTTTTTTTGTGATGCCTTCGATAAAAACAATTTCTCTTTACTGGCAGCAGAACAATTTGCGGCAATGCTTCTTTTATCATACAAAAACCAATTAAAACGCTTCCTAAACCAGCATTTATAATGAAGAAATTCCATACTGTTTTTACCACCCTTTTTTTGTTGTGGGCTGGCAGGCAAAACAGCAGCGCGCAAGTTATGCCCATTGCAATCAGCAAATACGATCAGCATAAAGTTTTCGACCCTTTGTTTTATACCGATAAAGGCAACCAGTTTCGTACAGCTGGCGGCGCGCCAACTGCACGATATTGGCAAAACCGTGCCGATTACCAGATCAGTGTTTCGTTGGATACGGTAAAAAACCAGGTTTCGGGCAGCACAACCATCACTTACACCAACAACAGCCCGGATGCTTTGCCTTTTTTGTGGCTGCAATTAGACCAGAATATTTACCGTCAGGATTCGCGCGCCGAAGCCACCACGCCGGTTACCGGAGGCCGTTTTGCCAATAAAGCTTTTACGCAAGGCGATGTTATTAAAAACGTTACGCTGACTTGGAACGGAAAATCAGAAGCAGCCAATTATTTAATTACGGATACGCGGATGCAGATCAAACTGCGGGATTCTTTGAAAGCATCGGGCAGCAAAATCCAAATCAAAATTGATTACAATTTTGAAATCCCGCAAAACGGGACCGACAGGATGGGCCGAATCAAAACCAACCACGGCTGGATTTACGAAATTGCGCAATGGTATCCGCGGATGGAAGTTTACGATGATGTTTCGGGCTGGAACACCATTCCGTATTTAGGCGCTTCTGAGTTTTATTTAGATTACGGCAACTACAATTACAGTATTACCGCGCCTTCAAACCTTATTTTGGTTGGTTCGGGAGAATTGCTAAATGCAGCAGAAGTTTTATCGCCCACGGTTTTAAGCAGGCTGGCACAAGCTCGAAACAGTGATAAAACTGTTTTTATAAGGGATTCTTCGGAGGTGATCAAACAAACAAACGCTTTTAAAAAACCAACTTTAACCTGGCGTTTTTTCTGCAAAAACTCGCGCGATGTGGCCTGGGCAGCTTCCAATGCTTTTGTTTGGGATGCCGCACGCATCAATTTGCCAAGCGGAAAAAAAGCATTGGCACAATCCGTTTACCCAATTCAAAGCGGCGGCCGGGAAGCCTGGGGACGGTCAACAGAATATGTAAAGGCCAGCATCGAAATGGATTCGCGCCAATGGTTTGAATTTACGTATCCAACGGCAACCAACGTTGGCGGCATTGTTTCCGGTATGGAATATCCGGGCATTGTTTTTTGCGATGCCGCCAGCCGAAGCAAAGATTTGTGGGAAGTAACCAACCACGAATTTGGCCACAACTGGTTCCCGATGGTTGTGGGTTCCAACGAACGCAAATACGCCTGGATGGACGAAGGTTTCAACACGTTTATCAACCAGGTGGACGAGCAGCAGTTTAACAAAGGCGAATATTACACCCGGCCAGATGTGGAAGCCACTAGCGCGGTTGCTGCTTTTGGCCCTGAAGCCGAAGCGATTATGAACACACCGGATGTTTTGCAAGCTTCATTTTTGGGCGAGGCCGCTTACAATAAACCGGCTTTGGGTTTGATGATTTTGCGTGAGCAGATTTTGGGCAGGCAGCGGTTTGACTATGCTTTCAGGACGTACATCAAACGCTGGGCTTTTAAACATCCAACGCCCTGGGATTTTTTCCATACGATGGACAATGCTTCGGGCGAAGATTTAAGTTGGTTTTGGAAAGAATGGTTTTTTACCACCTGGAAATTAGACCAGGCTGTAAAAGGGATCAGTTACGTGGATAAAAAAGATGCGGCAAAAGGAGCATTGATCACGATAGAAAACTTGGACGAAATGGCCTTGCCGGTTACGGTTTTTGTAAAAGAAGAAAACGGCAAAAGCAATGTGGTGCATCTGCCTGCCGAAATTTGGCAGCGCGGCGGAAACTGGACTTTCAGTTATCCTTCAACCTCAAAAATAAATTTGGTGGTGATAGACCCGGAACACGTTTTGCCTGATGTTGACCCGGACAACAATACCTTTAGCGGTATTACGATGCCGGGCGGAACGACTGCAGAAACTGTTGTCGGCAAATATTTGAATGCCATTGGCGGTGCAGAAAAGGTGAGGAACGTAAAAGACATCACCATAAATTCTACCGGATTGGTGCAAGGCATACAAGTGCAAACGGTTAATAAATATAAAATGCCGGACAAATATGTGCAGGATTTGAGCATCCCGGCTTACAATGTTACACGGCATACGGTGGTCAACCGGGACAGCGTTAAAACATTGCAAAACAACCAGCCCATACAACTAACGCTGAGCGATAAAGCACTAATCAAGCAATCGGGCAATTTTTTTCCGGAATTGCAATATGGCAGCAACGCGGTTTTGCTTCCAACGGTTGTTATGGTTAATGATCAGCCTGCTTATCTCATCACCATCAATTTGGCAAACGGCAATATAACCAAAGCTTATTATGCTTTGGCCAACGATTTAAAAATCAGGGAAGTGAGGACGAGTGTCGGTTTGACAACGATTTATGATTACAGTGATTACCGAAGCGTGGGCAACGGAATCAAAATTCCGTACGATGTTAAAAGTTTGTTTTTTGGCGAAAGCCTCGAACTAAAAGTTACGGATGCAAAAGTTAACAGCAATTTGTCCGACAGTTTGTTTCAATGAAAAAGAGCCGATAAAAACAGTATTGATAACTGGCATTCTTAAATTAAAGCAACCGAACATCTGCAAGTACGCACACCTAATTTTACCCGATAAAAGAAGCATCATAACCATCAACCATCTTATGAAAAAACATTTATCCATTATTGCGCTATTCCTTCTATTGTTTGGCCAGGCATTTGGCCAGCAAACCGCACAGGCAATTTTAAACGCCAAAGGTGCAAAAACACAAATCAGCCGACATATTTACGGCCAGTTTTCAGAACATTTAGGCCGAAGTATTTACGATGGGTTTTGGGTTTCGGAAAATTCAAAAATCCCGAACAAAGGCCGCATCCGGTTGGATATTGTAGCAGCGTTGAAAAAAATCCATATCCCAAACCTGCGCTGGCCTGGTGGTTGTTTTGCCGATGAATACCATTGGCGCGATGGCATCGGCCCGAGAAACCAGCGGCCAAAAATGGTAAACACCAATTGGGGCGGCGTTACCGAGGACAATAGTTTTGGCACACACGAGTTTTTAGATTTGTGCGGCTTGCTGCATTGCGAGCCTTATGTTTCTGCCAACGTGGGCAGCGGAACGGTAGAAGAAATGTCTAAATGGGTAGAATATTTGAACTTTGACGGTGTTAGCCCGATGGCTGCTTTACGAACACAAAACGGCCATCCCAAACCCTATAAAGTTAGTTTTTGGGGTGTGGGAAATGAAAGCTGGGGCTGCGGCGGGGAAATGACACCGGAGTTTTATTCCGACCAGTTTAGGCGTTATGCTACTTATGCTAGAAATTATCCGGGTGCACCATTAAAAAAAATTGCCAGCGGTGCCAACAGTTTTGATTTTAACTGGACGGAAGTTGTGATGAAGAATATTGGTACGCGCCCCTGGGGCCTGTCGCTGCATTATTACACCATTCCAACGGGCAACTGGGGCAAAAAAGGTTCTGCAACGCAGTTTGAGGAGAAAGAATACCTTACCACAATGCGCAATTGTTTGCAGATGGAGGAATTGGTGACCAAGCACGGGGCAATTATGGACAAGTACGATCCGCAGAAAAAAGTAGCGATGGTGGTGGATGAGTGGGGCGTGTGGACAGATGTAGAACCAGGAACAAACCCAGGGTTTTTGTACCAGCAAAACAGTATGCGCGATGCACTGATTGCCGGAACGACGTTAAATATTTTTAACAACCATGCCGACCGTGTAAAAATGGCAAACCTGGCGCAAACGGTAAATGTGCTGCAGTCCCTGGTGCTTACTCAAAAGGAAAAAATGATCTTGACGCCCACTTACCATGTTTTTGATTTGTACCAGGTACATCAGGATGCAACTTTGCTACCAATTGCTGTTCAATCTCCGGATTATACGATTGATGGCATAACCGTTCCTGCCGTTAATGCTTCCGCTTCGCGTGATAGCAGCGGCACGGTGCATATTTCTTTTGTGAATTTGGATGCAACAAATAAAGTCACCGTTAGTACAGCTTTGCAGGATGTGGACTGGAAAAGCGTGCAAGGGCAAATGGTTACTTCGGCTAAGTTTACGGATTATAATTCTTTCGACAATCCTTCCAAAATAAAAGTTGCTGTTTTTAACGGTGCAAAAAAGCAGGGCGATCAATTGGTGGCCGAATTGCCGCCTTTGAGTGTGGTGGTTTTGACACTGAAAAAGTAGGGGTAAAAGAAGTATTGACGTTGTGGGCTAAGGATTAATTTAAGTTGTAATCGTTATAGAAAGTTTCTTTTAGGAAAAAAATACTCATATAATTACTATTAAATAGGGCTTAGTTTTAAGTATTTCTAAATAATACAAACTTTTTCTTCGTATTTAAGTTTATTTACAAGTTTTACTACAAACTTTAAATACAATTTAATTATGGAAAGCAATTTACATTATGGTGAAGGCAATGCTTCATCTTCAACAATTATCCGGTCTTCGGCCCCACACCAACGTATCAGTTGGGCGGCAGTTATTGCAGGCGTTATTATCGCTATTTTTATTCAGCTTGCCCTTACGCTTTTAGGTTTAGCTATCGGTTTGGGCACAGTTGATGCCACAAACCACAACACGCCTGGAACAGGGCTTGCAATTGGTTCAGGAATTTGGTATGTGGTTACCATGCTGATTTCGCTTTTTCTGGGTGGCTGGGTAGCCGGACGTTTGGCAAAAGACAAGCATACTTCAGAAAGCGTTATTCATGGTTTACTGGTTAGCGGGTTAATGTTTATATTAACTTTTTACTTTTTAACAAGTGCGTTAGGCAGTATTATAGGTGGAGCAGGTAGTATGATTGGTGGGGCAGGCAATGTAGTTGGAAAAGCAATTTCTACAGAAGCCCCTGATATTAAGAAAGCTGTTAAAAATACTTATGATACTACAAGTACTGCCCAATTAAAAGCTGATAGCCAGAAAGTGGTTGGTGCAGTTAATCAAAACAAAGACCAAGTAGAACAAAAAGCCAGAGAAGTAGCTGATGATGCTGCTTCTGCAACTTCCAAAGGTGCTTTGTATACTTTTTTCGGAATTCTTTTAGGTGCCGCAGCCAGTGCTTTCGGTGCTAAAAAAGGCAGGGATTCTAAAGAACCGGCTGATTATCACACGCACAGAACAGCACAAGTTTAAAGATTGGCTGTTTTAGAAAATTGAATTTTTTTGGGGCTTGTATCACAAGTAAATTAATTCACTCTTGTATTTTAGAATTATCAGTCAAGGTTGGTTTATCTAAAATATGAGTCATAAAAAAGGTGTAGTTCCAATTGGAACTACACTTTTTTTATGACTTGACTTTTGTTAACTTCGTTTACTGCAATTGCAACAACGTAGTTTTATCAATTTAAGGAAACACACTATAATAAGCCTTTTCCCAATCTTCGTTCTTTTTAAACGCTTGTTTTACATAAACAGATTCGGTAATGCCTTTGATGATTTGGTTGTTGATTTTGGCTCCCCAGGATCTATATGGACGAACGGTATCAATCAGCAAAACCACACGCACGCTGTCGGTTTCGTTCCAAACTTCATGGTTGTAAGTATCGTCAAAAAACACCGCTTTGCCGTTTTTCCAGTTAATAATTTCATTGCCAACCCGCATCCGGCATTTTGTGCTTTCGGGTACGATAACGCCTAAGTGCGTCCTGACAATTCCTTTAAAAATTCCCCGGTGTGCCGGGATGTGTTTGCCCGAATATAAAATAGAAAAAAAACCGGTGAGCATTCCGGGAATGCTTTCTAAAACTTGCGTAGTTACCGGGCATTTCTCACAATTCTTTTCCGACTTGATGCCGAAACCGTACAGAAAAAATGTTTTCCATTTATTGTCCTGGTTCAGTGCCTGCTCCTGCGGCTGGATGTCTTCGATATTAGGCAAGTGATCATCGTGTTGCAACAAGGCCGATAGTTCGTTTTGGATAGCTTCCCAATTGTCTTCCAGCAGTTTAGCCCATTTAAAATCTGAGTTGGGCAACACTGGTGCATTGCTAACCTTGGAAAACGGCCTCATCAGCTTGCCCAGGCCAAGCAATACATTGTTCATCACCCTGAAAGTGATAAAATGGGTCAGTTTGTCTTTTAACTTTTTCATGATCAATCAAACCTTAATTATGGTTAGGAATTTTGTAAATCAACAAAAAAGCGGCGATGGTTTCTGAAAATATGTGTTGTAGTTGTGTAATTATTTTAAGCAAAATCACCAGTTGATATATAGACGATCATGAAAAAACACCGATAAAAGAAGCATTCAATTTAGGGCAATAAAAAAGGCACAAACTGCTAAAGCTTGTGCCTTTTAAAAGTATTTCAAAATATTCTCAGGCCATTTCGGCTTCTACAGTTGCCGCAGTGTTATCGTTTATGGCAACTGATTTTACGGTTTTGATGATTCGCGCAGCAACTTTGTACGGATCAGCGGCCGAATCAGGGCGGCGGTCTTCCAGGTATCCTTTCCAGCCCCTTTCTACCGTTGCAAGCGGGATACGGATGGAAGCGCCACGGTCAGAAATGCCATAGCTGAAATCGTAAATAGAAGCAGTTTCGTGTTTGCCGGTCAAACGTTTATCATTGTCGGCACCATAAACTTCAATATGTTCGGGCACAACCGGACGGAAAGCTTCGCAAATTTTATCATAAGCTTCCTGGCTGCCTGCAGTCCTTAAAGTTGTATTCGAGAAGTTGGCGTGCATACCAGAACCGTTCCAATCCAAACTGCCCAATGGTTTGCAATGCCAGTTGATGGAAACACCGAATTTCTCGCCAATCCTTTCTAATAAATAACGCGCAATCCAAATTTGGTCGCCGGCTTCTTTGGCGCCTTTTGCAAAAATCTGGAATTCCCATTGCCCGGCAGCAACTTCAGCGTTAATCCCTTCCACATTTAAACCGGCATCCAGGCAAGCGTCTAAATGTTCTTCAACAATGTCTCGGCCGAAAGCATTTTGTGCACCAACCGAGCAATAATATTGGCCTTGTGGCGCAGGATAGCCATTTACCGGAAAGCCCAATGGTTTATTGGTTTCCGGGTTCCACAGAAAATATTCCTGCTCAAAACCGAACCAAAAATCGTTGTCGTTATCGTCAATTAAAGCACGGCCGTTGGAAAGGTGCGCTTTTCCATCCGAAGTTAAAACTTCGCACATGACTAAGTAACCGTCTTTTCTTTGCGGGTCTTCGCAAATAAAAACGGGTTTCAGGATACAATCAGATGAACCTCCCGGAGCTTGTTCTGTTGATGAGCCATCAAAACTCCAATTAGGGCAATCTTCTAATTTTCCGCTAAAATCTTTTTCAATTTTGGTTTTACTACGTAAACTTTGGGTTGGTTTGTAGCCATCCAGCCAAATGTATTCTAATTTTGCTGCCATTGTTAATTTTGCTGTTTTATATGATTCTTGGTTCCGCTTTTTTTAAGATCAAATATAATATTTACGGACAAATTATTTAATTATTGTTATAAACCTATTAATTTTTAAAAAACACTCATTAAAAACAGTATATGTTTGTAATAATGATTTATTGTAAAAACAAAACTGTTGTTTTTTTTAAAAGAATGATAAATTAACTAAAAACCGAAGAAAAAAGATTCGGATTAATGACATTAATGATCTTAAAGTGAACACCCGCCCACTGATTTTTATGCGATAAAAGAAGTATAGGCAATTTTAAAGTTCTTCGTCGTGCTGGCTTTGGTCTAAACCTACCAGTTCATCGTCCAAGCTTACACGAAGCGGGGTAATGGCGTTGGTAATGCGCAACAAAACCATCGAACCAACAAAAGCAAAGATTGAAACGCCAACCAGGGCCAAAAGGTGTACAAAAAATAGGTGGGTTTCTCCGTAAAAAAGCCCGTTTCCGGTTGTGTTTGCACTGTTTACCGCTTTGTTTGCAAAAACTCCGGTCAGGAGCATGCCCATCATTCCGCCTACACCATGGCAGGGGAAAACATCCAACGTATCATCAATACTGGTTTTAGAACGCCAGATGACCACCAAATTGCTAACCACAGCAGAAACAACACCAATTACCAGCGAATTTGGAACGGTTACATAACCGGCAGCAGGCGTAATGGCAACCAGCCCAACCACCGCACCGATACAAGCGCCCATGGCAGAAGGTTTTTTCCCTCGCATCACATCAAAAAATATCCATGACATGGCGGCGGCGGCAGAAGCTGTGGTGGTGGTGGCCAAAGCCGTTGCGGCTAAAACACTGGCGCCACCGGCAGAGCCAGCATTAAAACCAAACCAGCCAAACCAAAGTAGGCCCGTACCTAAAATAACATAACTGATGCGGGCAGGATTATGATTGGGTTGATTGCGCTGTTTTAAATATAAAGCAGAGGCGAGGGCGGCCCAACCAGCAGACATATGTACAACGGTTCCGCCTGCAAAATCCAACACGCCGGCTTTAAACATCAGCCCGTCTGGGTGCCAGGTGGCATGTGCCAGCGGGGCGTAAATGAATAGGATAAAAAGGCATAAAAAAACAAGATAGGAGTTGAAACGGATGCGTTCGGCAAAAGCACCGGTAATTAAAGCAGGCGTAATCACCGCAAATTTAAGCTGAAACATGGCAAACAAAATCAGCGGGACGGTTGGCATCGTTGCAAATGTAAGGTTGCCCAAAGTGCCTTTCATCATAAAAAAAGTTGCCGGGTTACCGATAATGCCATGAAAATCAGCGCCAAAAGCCAGGCTAAAACCGCAAACTACCCAAATAATGGTAATCAGGCCCATGCAGGCCAGACTTTGCAACATGGTAGAAATCACGTTTTTTTTGCGAACCATCCCGCCGTAAAAAAAGGCAAGGCCGGGCGTCATCACCAAAACCAAAGCGGTAGAAATTAAAAGCCAAGCCGTATCGCCGGTATCAATTTTACTGTTTTTAACATCGGTTAAATCAACAGAACCAAAAAGTAGCGCGGCCACCATTACAATAAGCAGCAGGATAAATGGTAACGGTTTTTTCATTATTATAAGTTATATCAAAAATTAGTGCTGCAAGCTATTATATTTTGGCCAAAAAAACTGTAATATATTATTTGTGCTGTTCTTTTTACAAGATTTGTAACGATAAAAGCAGCATTAGTTGTTCATTTTGTATAATTCGGCAAAAAACAAGGCTCGTTTTATTAAAATTAAAATTCCGGCCGGTTTTTCTAATGTTTTAAGTTGTTTAACGTTGGCACAAATTCTGGTTTTTGTTGTTAAGCAACCATATTCAACCTGAAAAAACAATGGTAAAAAAAGCATTTCTGTTTCCGGTTCTTTTTGCTGTGCTTACGGCATGTGCCCAAACTAAAATGCAGCAAAATTCTGTTTATACCACCAAAGAAGCCACAGCCGACGGAACTGGAAAGTTTTATTTCGGAAGGGAAATTGCCGCTGTAATGGGCGCGGCAGGGGCGGATTGGCTGGAACGCAACAATCGCCAGCAGGAAGAAAACACCACTTTGGCCATCAGCAAATTGCCAATAACGGCTGCATCTGTAGTGGCCGATATTGGCGCCGGAACCGGTTATTACACCTTTCGTATCGCCAAAAAAGTACCGCAAGGCAAAGTTTACGCGGTTGAAGTGCAGGACGAGTTTATCCGCTACCTCAACCAAAAGAAAAAAGAACTGGGCCAGCAAAACGTGCAGGTGATAAAAGGGTCAGAAACTTCGCCCAACTTGCCTGATGCTTCGGTTGATTTGGCAATTATGGTTGATGTTTACCACGAACTGTTGTACCCGCACGAAGTTTTGCAGGCTTTGCACAAAGCTTTAAAACCGGGCGGAAAATTGCTTTTGCTGGAATACCGGGCGGAAGACCCTAAAATAGAAATTAAAGAACTGCACAAGCTTTCGGTGGCGCAGGCAAATAAAGAACTGGCGGCAAACGGGTTTAAATTGTTCCAACGAAATGAATTTTTACCGATCCAGCATTTTTTACTTTACCAGAAGGTGGATTGAAGATTCTACTTAATCAAAACCTAAATGCTTCTTTTATCGGCTAAAAAAATTAAGATTCTTTCTTTTCAACCTAAATCAAAAAATTGGATTTGAGGTTTACTTTGTATGAATTATAGGAACTTTAAAAATACACAAATAGCCGAAGTTGGCCTTGGCACCTGGCAATTGGGCAGCGCAGATTGGGGAAATGTGGACGAAGAAGAAGCCATGCAAATTTTGCAAGCTTATGTTGATGCCGGTGGCAATTTTATTGATACGGCCGATGTTTACGGAATGGGCGTTAGCGAAAAACTGATCGGAAAGTTTTTGAAAACACAAACCAAACCAATTTATGTAGCCACAAAATTAGGTCGGCGTTCTGATAACTCAAATGGTTGGCCGCAAAATTTTACATATGATTTGATGCGGAAACAGGTGGAAGACTCGCTGCGACATTTGGGGCAATCGCATTTGTTTTTGGAGCAGTTGCATTGCATCCCGACTGAAGAAATGCGTGCCGGAAAAGTGTTTCAATATTTGCGGCATTTAAAAGACGAAGGTTTGATTTTGAATTGGGGCGCAAGTGTAGAAACCACGGAAGAGGCACTGCTTTGTTTGGAGCAGGAAGGTTTGGCTTCGCTGCAAATCATTTTTAACCTTTTCCGGCAGCATGTGGCCGACGAAATATTTGAAAAAGCCAAGGCAAAAGGCGTGGCAATCATTGTGCGCGTGCCTTTGGCAAGTGGCTTGTTAAGCGGAAAGTTTGACGAAAACACGCAGTTTGAAGAGAAAGACCACCGTAATTTTAATGCCGATGGCCAGGCTTTTAATGCCGGCGAAACTTTTTCTGGGATTGAGTTTAAACAAGGTGTAAAGCTTTCCAAAGAAATCAAAAACCTGATGCCGGACGAGCAGTTGGCACCGTGGGCAATCCGTTGGATTTTAGACCATCCCGAAGTTACGACGGTTATTCCCGGCGCATCCAAAGTTTCGCAAGTAAAAAGTAATGTTGAAGCTTCTGCGCTTCCGCCTTTGTCTAAAGAAATTCATCAGCAATTAAGGAAATTGTATGATGAAGAAATTTTTGGCTCTATCCGCGGGCATTTTTAATTTCCCTGTTTTGCTGTCATTTTGACCAAGGGGAGAAATCTTCTTTCAACCAGAACAACCGCTTTGAAGAAGATTTCTCCCTTCGGATTGAAATGACAAAAACCAAATGGCTAATGCTTCTTTTACCACCTATTTTTAAGTGTTGATCAGCTTAAACCCATCGCCGTCAAACAAACCTAAATCGCTTAATTTTAAATGCGGAATCACCAATAAAGCCATGAAGCTTAATGTCATAAAAGGAGCGGAGAGTTGAGATCCCAAGTGTTTGGCCAACGCATCAATTTCGGTATAAGCTTTTGCAACTTCGTACCCATCTTTGGCACTCATCAATCCGGCAATCGGCAGCGGCAAAACTTTCTCGAAGCCTTTTCCAACACAACCAATGCCGCCTTTTGCTTCAATAATCAAATTTACTGCTTTGCAAATGCTTTCGTCATCTACGCCAACGGCTACAATATTATGGCTGTCGTGCGCAACAGATGAAGCAATTGCGCCAGTTTTCAAACCAAAGTTTTTGATAAAAGCTTTTGAAATTGGTGCTTCGTGATAACGGTTTACCACACAAATTTTTAAAATATCATTTTGTACGTCTGGTTCAACAAAACCGTTTTTTACAGTTAATTCTGTTTCAATTTTGTTGGTGATCAACTGCCCGTCAAGTGCTTCAATCACCGTAACTTTTTGTTTTTCTGCGGAAGAAATTACCGCCGGGAAAGTAAAATTTGCCGGTGCTTTTTTTAGGCAGTTAAAGTTGTTGATGGTGTGCGAAGGTTGTATTTCAATTTTACTTTTACCGTTTTCGGCAACCAATGCTCCGTTGATATAAGTTTGAATTACTTCAAAATTGTTTAAATCTTTTAAAAGGATAAAATCTGCCGGGCCGCCAATTTGCAATTGTCCGATGTTTAATTGATAATGCGAAACCGGATTGATACATGCTGTTTTTAGCACCTCAAAAATTGGAACACCGGCAGCAACGGCACGCGCACAAAGCTGGTTAATATGGCCAGCAACCAAACTATCCGGATGTTTGTCATCGCTGCAAAACATAGTTTGATCGGAATGTTCGTGCATCAACCCAACCAAAGCATCAAAGTTTTTGGCCGCACTTCCTTCACGGATCAGGATTTTCATGCCGAAACCAATTTTCTCTAACGCTTCTTCCGCGGTAAAACATTCGTGGTCGGTGCTGATCCCGGCTGCAATATATTTTTGGGCTGATTCTCCGCGCAAACCCGGCGCATGGCCGTCAACCGGTTTGTGGTGTTTTTTGGCAGATTCCAGCTTTCGCATCACTTCCGGTTCCCGGTTAAGCACGCCCGGAAAATTCATCATTTCGCTTAAATATTTAATTTCTTTTCTGGTGAGCAAATCCGCTACTTCATCCGCATTTAAAACCGCGCCTGCCGTTTCAAAAACAGTTGCCGGAACGCAGCTTGGCGCACCAAAATTAAATTTAAAGGGAACAGTTTTTCCGTTTTCGATCATAAACTCTACGCCGGCCAAACCGCAAACATTGGCAATTTCGTGCGGGTCGCTTACCGTTCCAACCGTTCCGTGCACCACCGCTAATCGTGCAAATTCGGAAGGGATCAGCATCGAACTTTCTATATGGACATGCGCATCCACAAAACCCGGCGTTAAAAACGGAAGTGCCAATGCTTCTTTTACCGGTATTTTTTTGATGTCGTGGATCAGCCCGTCCTTCACCGTCAGTTCGACCGGATAAATTTTTTCTGATACAATATCAACAAATTGGGCAGTGAGGGAAAAAAGCATAGGATGGGCAGCAAAAATATCGGCGAAAATACTAAAAACGGTTTATGCCGATGGCGTTTTTAATTGGGCCAATTGCTCAAAAAGTTCTTTTTCTTCTTTCGATAAATTTTTTGGCGTTTGGATAACAACGCGGACGTAAGCATCGCCAAACGTTTCCGGGTTTTTATAATGCGGCATGCCTAAACCTTTTAAACGGAAAGTTTTGTTGCTGTCTGTCCCTGCTGCAATCGTCATGTTTACGGTTTTATTAATGCTTTGCACGGCAATTTTTCCGCCCAAAACGGCCGTGTACAAATCAATTGGCTGGTCAAAATACAAGTCGTTTTCCTTGCGTTCAAACTTGTTGTTGGGCAAAATGTGCATCGTGATCAGCAAATCACCGTTTGCGCCGCCGTTTCTTCCGGGTTCGCCTTTGCCTTTCAGGCGCAAAAGCTGGCCTTCGCTTACGCCGGGTTTCAGCTTCATGTTCACTTTAGAATCACCGATCGTTACTTGCCTCGAAGCGCCATGAAAAGCTTCTTCCAGTGTGATGTGCATTTCGGCCATCAAATCTTCTCCTTTTGATGCCCGCCTGCCGCCGCCGCTAGTTCTTCCGCCTGCGCCCGGCATGCCTCCTCCGCCAAAAATGCTTTCGAAAAAATCGGAGAACTGCCCGCCGCCGCCGCCATAAAAATCTTCAGTCGAAAAACCGCCTGCGCCACCGTTGCTCCGCCTGCCGCCGCCGCCCGGACTGCCGCCCCCATAATTGGCATAGCCGCCTGCTTGTTGGTAATTTTGCCAGTTTTCGCCCAGCTCGTCGTATTGTTTGCGCTTATCGGGCTTGCTCAAAACCTCGTTTGCTTCGTTTGCCTCTTTAAATTTAGCTTCGGCCGCTTTATCGCCGGGGTTTTTATCGGGATGGTATTTTACGGCCAGTTTGCGGTAAGCTTTTTTAATTTCGTCCTGCGTTGCCGTTTTGCTGACGCCTAAAATTTTATAATAGTCTTTATAATCCATTGTTTTTTGCTGCTGATGGTTTTTCCCTTCTGTTTCAAAAGTAAACAAAACCTGAAACTACGGCCTGCTTTTGAAACAGATACCTGTTTAATTATTAGCCTTGTTTTGGATAAACATTTTAAACGTTTGGCAGTTTTGTATAGATAAAAGAAGCATGGCACGCTGCCATGCTTTTGCACCAAATTTTAAAAACTTATATCATGTCAGCTCAAAACCAGGATCAATACAGCCAAAACCAGCATCAGCAAAACGAAGCCAACGATACGCACGAAAGCACTTCGAAAACCGATAAACCGATTGGTACAGGCGAGAACGAGGAAAACCATACCAGCGGAGACCATATCCAATACACGAAAAAAGGAAAAGACTCGCAAAACGAAACCGGCGGCCAGGACGGCAAGACCATCCATTCTGATAACTTGGGAGGAACATCCAGTGAGTAAAACGTTGGTGTTTAAAACTTCCATGAAATGTGCAGGCTGTGTTGCCACAGTTACACCAGGCTTAAATGCTTTAAAAGAAGTTGAAAGCTGGAAAGCAGATGTAAGCGGCGCAGAAAAAACGTTAAGTGTTGAAGCAGAGGAAACAGCGGTGCCAAAAGTTATAGCTGCGCTGGAAAAAGTAGGGTTTAAGGCGGAAAGGATTTTGTAGATTGAATGAAATTTAGGTGGTAAAAACAGCATACTTCTTTTACCACCTAAATTTCAATATCAAAACAAAGTTGGCGGCCCGCTTTTAATCCGGCCTAAATGTTTGTAAGCAATTTCGGTGCATTCGCGGCCGCGGGAAGTGCGCATCAAATAACCTTCCTGAATTAAAAAAGGTTCGTAAACTTCTTCAATGGTGCCTTCTTCTTCGCTTACGGCTGTGGCAATGGTTTTTAGGCCAACCGGCCCGCCTTTAAATTTATCAATAATGGTAGAAAGGATTTTGTTGTCCATTTCATCCAAACCGTGTTCATCCACATTCAAAGCGTTCAAAGCAAATTTGGCAATCGGAATATCAATCGTGCCATTGCCTTTGATCTGGGCAAAATCTCTCGTTCTTCTTAATAAAGCATTGGCAATACGCGGCGTTCCACGGCTGCGGCGGGCAATTTCGTAAGCGCCTTCTTCGGCAATTGGTGTTTTTAAAATCGCTGCCGAACGGAGGACGATGGTGGTCAACAGCTTCGCATCGTAATATTGCAAACGGGCGTTGATGCCGAAACGGGCACGCAAAGGCGCAGTCAACAAACCGGATCGTGTAGTGGCGCCAATCAGCGTAAAAGGGTTTAGCGAGATTTGCACCGAACGCGCGTTTGGCCCGGATTCGAGCATAATGTCAATCTTGTAATCTTCCATTGCCGAGTACAAATATTCTTCCACCAACGGACTCAGGCGATGGATTTCATCAATAAACAAAATATCGCCCGATTCAAGGTTGGTCAACAAACCAGCTAAATCACCGGGCTTATCCAAAACTGGGCCAGAAGTAATTTTGATACCGGCGCCCATTTCGTTGGCAATAATGTGCGAAAGTGTGGTTTTGCCCAATCCCGGCGGGCCGTGCAGCAAAACATGGTCCAATGCTTCGCCGCGCATCCGCGCAGCTTGCACAAAAACGCGCAGGTTTTCCAGTATTTTTTCCTGCCCGGTAAAATCTTCAAAAACCTGTGGCCGCAGTACTTTTTCGATTTCTTTTTCAACAGAAGAAAGATGATCAGGGTTTGGGTCGAGGTTTTGGTTCATTTACCAACAAAATTAGTATTTTTTATTGGAAGGGAAGCGCGAAAAACAGAAAAGTATTATCCGGTTTTTTAAAATTATCATTCCAATTTAGAGTTTGTCCCACATATTTTCTATGCTTCTTTTACCATATAAAAATCATTGGCCTATTGTATTTTGCACTGAAACAGGATTTATAGGTATAAAAGAAGTATCATCGTTTTTTATGATAGAAGTTTAAATAGGCTCTAAAAAAAGAGGACGAATTTAACCGCTCCCTTTGTTTTGATTAATTTTTTACCTTGTTTTCAAAAAAGCTTTTCTGTGTTTTTAAAGCTTCATCCAATGATGTTTGGATATACGTTATACCTTTTACCGCTTCCGGCATAGAAGCCCTTTGTCCAATTTCTTCAGGTTTGGTGAAATCAATTTCTTCAACCCGCTGGTTTATCCACCAAAGATTACCAAACGGATCTAAAACCCGGCAAACTTTTTCTCCAAACCAAAGCTTGGTGATGTCGGTTACTGATTTGGCCCCAAGTTCGATTGATTTTTGATACGTCTTCTCAATGTCTTCCACATATAGGTTTAAAAAACTTGGCGTCGGTGCCCAGCCCGCTCTTGAATCAAAAAGCATTGGCCTCGCTTTCAGTAAACATAACGGGCGGAAGGCGATAACCTTCCATTAAAGAATAACCTTTTCCTTCCTCCATCAATATTGGTACGCCTGCTTGTTCCAGTGCTTTAATATCCCGGTAAACTGTTCTTACGCTTACATCAAATTTTTTAGAAACTTCGGTTGCAGTAAGCAATCTTTTAGATTGTAATTGGGTTAATAGGGCAATTAATCTTGAAAGTCTGGAAATTTCTTTGTCTATCACGGTTCTTGTTTTTTGCTATTTTTGCATCAAGTTGTAATCAACAATAATAAAAGTATTTTTAGTGGAAATATTTTAAACTACCAACAGAGAAGTATCAATGAAATTTAGTCGGTAAAAACAGCATCAGTTGTTTTGCAAGGTTTTTGTTTTTTTGGCTTTGGTATTTTGCGGATATTTTCTAAACCAACTGCTGGCCTTCATCTTCACGACACCTAAAATGGCTTCCTGAAAAATTTTGGTCGACATTTTAGAAACGCCTTGCCTGCGGTCGGTAAAAATAATAGGCACTTCCACCACTTTAAAACCGTGTTTGATTGCCGTAAATTTCATCTCGATTTGGAAGGCATAACCTACAAATTCGATTTTATCTAATTTGATAGTTTCTAAAACTTTGCGCCGGTAGCATTTAAAACCGGCAGTGGCATCCTGAACGTTAATCCCGGTAATAAAACGAACGTAAACCGAAGCAAAATAACTCATCATTACGCGGCTCATGGGCCAGTTGATCACATTTACGCCATTGATGTAACGCGAGCCAATTGCCACATCTGCACCATCAACACAAGCTTGTCGCAAACGCAAAAGGTCATCTGGGTTGTGCGAAAAATCGGCATCCATTTCATAAATAAAATCGTAATGCCTTTCTACCGCCCATTTAAAACCGAAAATATAAGCTGTTCCTAAGCCTTGTTTTCCGGCACGCTGGTGCAGAAATAAGGTATCCGGATAAATCACCTGTAACGTTTTTACGATTTCTGCTGTTCCGTCCGGAGAGCCATCGTCAATTACCAGCACATGAAAATCGTGCATCAGCGAAAATACTTTGTGCAAAATGCGTTCGATGTTTTCGCGTTCGTTGTAAGTAGGTATAATAACAAGACTATCGGGCACGTGGGAAAAGCTGGTTTTATAAATGAATGATCTACTGCAATTTATTCTTAAACAATGGGGTTATCGGGATGGATTTCCTGCGTTTTATCGCCTTTGATGTCCAAACCATCGCCAATATGTTGTTCAACTAAGTAAGCCTTTTCGGTAATTTTGGGGCTTACAAACAGGAACAGGACAAAGAAGAAAAGCATGATCCCGACGAACAGCCAGAAGTATTTTTCGTTGTTTGCAAAAGCATAAAACATTCCGCCTTTTGAACGGCCCACATTAATTATGGTGGTAAAAAAAGTACCAACAGAATAAGTGAGGTACCAAATTGCCGTCATCGTGCTTTTCATGGCAGGAGGAGATTGTGTGTAAGCGTATTCCAAACCTGTAATCGAAACCATCACTTCTGCTGCAGACAGCAACAAATACGCAAATATTTGCCACCAAACGGATGGGTGCATTCCCAATTCAACCTGGCGTTGCAACAAAGCAATGATGACGAAACTTAAAGCGGTTACAAAAAGGCCTGCACCAATTTTACGCAATGAAGTAAGCTTGATGCCCATTTTTTCTACCAATGGATAAACACCATAATTAAAAACCGGGATCATTAACAAAAGGAAAATTGCATTGGCAGCTTGTACTTGTGAGGCCAGTAAGTTTATGCCGAAAATGCCTAAATTCAAATCCAGCTTATCGGCTTGTAATGCCCATTCTGATTGGTTCATGTCCCACATTCCCCAAAAAATCGGGATAAAAGCAAAAACCGACATTACGCGCCAAACGGCTTTCATGGCATCTACTTTTTGTACGCCATATTTGGTTTCGGCAATTTGCCAGGCTGTTTTAGTTTTGTCTTTGTTGCCGAAATAAGTACTCAACACAAAAAAATTGATGCTGATAAAATTGTCTTTTCTGATGCCGGTTGGCGGAGCTTTTACATAACGTTTATTGCCCGAATAAAAAATTACGGTTGCCAAAGCCATCAAAATTCCGGGGACGCCAAAAGCAACCGAAGCACCGTAATTTTTGTACAAAACCGGGATCAACAAAATACTGACTGTTGAACCTGCATTGATACTGAAATAAAACCAACCGTAAATACTGCTCATCAAATGCTGGTTGCTATGATCAAATTGGTCGCCAACGTTGGCCGAAACGCAAGATTTAATGGCGCCGGCGGCAAAAGCAATAATCATCATCCCGGTAATAAAGCCCGGCAAACTTTGGTCAAATATGGATAGTACAAAATGCCCGAAAGTGTAAATGATGGAACCGATCAGGATGACGCGGTATTTTCCGAAAAACCAATCGGCCAAAATTCCTCCCAAAACGGGCGTAAAATAAACCAAGGTAGAAAAAGCATGCGTGTAAGCATTGGATTTTGCTTCGGCTTCATTAGTTAGGTTGGCCAAACCATGCGGGTTAAAAAACTGGTGAACCAAAAAGATGGCCAGGATACTCCTCATGCCATAAAAACTGAACCTTTCTGAAAATTCGTTGCCAATAATAAAAGGAACACTGCGCGGGATCCTTGCTTTTTTTAACGACGTAGGTTCTACTGTAGGCGTGGCTGGCATGTGTTGGATTAGATTTTTTCTAAATTAAAACAAAAATGATGATAAAAACACTCATTTTTTAACATTTAACAATACATTTAACTCTTTTTAACACTGTTTTTGGTTGATAATGAAGAACTTGGCTTTTTTTTGACTGTTGTTGCCGAACCTGTCTGCGGTTTCTTCGGGTCAACATAACCTTCGTCGCGGTCTTCCGGGATGTTGCGCATATCCAAATCCTGCACCAAATTCCATTTGCCGTTTTTAAGCTGATAACCATCATAGGTTAAATCCGGACCGTAAAAACTACGGTCAACTTTCACTTTCGGATCGGGCGGCGCCAAATGGTCAAACACAATCAGTTGCTTATCGGGAACATAACGTAACAACATGGAAGCTTGTCGGCTGTATTCAAACACAATCCGCTTTTTATTTTTCTCGTTGGCAAAAACCGGCGCGCCAAAAACCGGCATACTGTTTTTATAGGATAAAATTTCAATTACTTTTTTTGTTGATTTTACGTTGTTGCCTTTCCATCCAAGTAAAACATAATAAGGATGTTCTTCTCCAACTTTTACAATTTTATAATATTGTGCGCCCAGCCATTTTTGCGGCGTTAAAACAGAATCTTCGGGGCTTGGAAGAAAAGGAGTGTAATCTGTCAGCGGATACAATTTCAGTTCGTTTTTTGTATTCATTTGAATGGAACCGTAATACCTAAAACTGCCGTCTTCGTTCATCACATTCCAGGAAAAAATGCGGAATTGGTTATCGGGCGAATACAACAACGATACTGTTTTTACCGAGTCAAATTTATAATTGTACGAGCCCGGGATTTTTAAGGCCGCAACCAACGTGCGTATAAAATGATAGTTGGCATTTTTGCGTTCCAGGTCGTTTTCGTTGTTTACAACCGTAAAACCCAAAGTTTTTAAGCTGTCTTCGTAGTTTTTTAATTTGTTTTGATTTGCAACTTCAGCCTGCCCAAAAGCAGTAAATTGGATCAAAGTAAAGGCCATTAAAACGAAAAGCTTTTTTTGCAAGTATAAAAATTGCATCCAACTTTGCAAGTAACAATTCCAATTGTTCATGTAAAAAAAATAAAATCTATCGTCAATTTAAACGTAAATCTTTTTGATAATTTGTAATTTTTAAAGTTTATCAAACAGTATTTTTTATGTTTTTCGGTCCAAGTTCGATCAAATTCAAACCATTTGTCCATCGCACTATTGGCAATATCCTTAGTATGCGTTCGTGCTTTTGTTTATTGAATTTATTGGATTAAGTGGTTTTCCCAATACTGTTTTGGCGTCACAATAATTGTTCCTTTATACTCTTTCATAGTAAAGTCGTTGGTATTACCTGTTATTAAAAAGTCCGCTTTACATGTTTCACTTAGTTCCAAAAACTTATTATCCTTTGCATCTTTAATTAAGTCCACCCTGAATGCTGGTGAATATTTTGTTGCTTTTCTGCTAATGTTTGTAAGAAGTGTTTGTGCTTTTATAACAAAGTTTGCAAATTTTTCAAATTTTTCACGGTGCAGCACGTCATAATATTCTTCAAAAACTTCATCAGAGATACATAGGTGAATATCGTTGTTAGAAAACAATTCTGTTGTAATTAAATAAGGATAACTGTGTTG
>NZ_CALMAT010000109.1 GCF_937859865.1 uncultured Mucilaginibacter sp. | reverse complement strand
CTGTTTGTTTTTCAGCATCACGATGGATTGGCGGGCAGCTTCAAGCGCCAGTTTGCGTCCTTCGGCTGTGCCGTTCACTTTTTCGGCTACATCCGGGTTGAGGTAAGGATGATCAAACAAGCCCAATTTGAATTTATAAAGCAACAGGTTTTCTACCAGTCGGTCAATTTTAGCTTCGGAAACCAAACCTTTTTTTACCAGTTCGGGCAGGTAAACATACGTTTGCGGGATGGGCAACTCAATGTTCACGCCTGCTTCCACAGCCAATCGTGCTGCATCCTGCCAATCTGCCGCAACACGGTTTCCAACTTTGTTTGAGCCAATGGCCAGTTCGCCCAGCGCAAAATAATCGGATACAACGTAACCTTTAAAGCCCCAATCTTTACGAAGGATATCCTGCAGCAGCCATTTACTGGCATGTGATGGCACACCATCAATTTCATTATAAGAAGCCATCAAACTGCCAACGCCGGTTCGTTTGATCACTTGCTGAAAAGGGTACAAAAACACTTCGCGCAATACCCGTTCTGATACGTTTACCGGCCCGGTATTGGTGCCGTTTTCGGGCTGTGCATGTGCGGCAAAGTGTTTTAATGTGGCAATTACTTTGGTAGAATCCAGGTTGCCTTGCAATCCGCTTGCGGCAGCCACGCCCATTTCGCCTACCAAAAACGGGTCTTCGCCAAAAGTTTCTTCACATCTTCCCCAGCGTGGTTCGCGTTCCACATCCAATACCGGCGTAAGCACTTGTTGAATGCCACGGCTCCGGGCTTCATGCGCAGCCAAAGTATAAGCTTGTTTTACCAAATCCGGGTTAAACGTGCCGGCGATTGCGATCGGTTGCGGAAAACTGGTTGCCCCTTTTGCAGTGATGCCATGCAGGGCTTCATCGTGTGCAATAAAAGGTATGCCCAGCCGGGTTTGCTCTATAAAAAACTTTTGTATAGTGTTGTAGGCTTCTACCTGCTGGCGTGCTGTTAGCCAGCCGCGCGTTTTACAAAACTCGGCAATTTGGCCCAGGCCATGGCTGTATTTGCTTTTCAGTACATCCGTTTTGATGTTCAGTTTCGCGTCAATCACTTCGTCTTTAGATTCGTAGTTGATGCACAGCATTTGTGCTACTTTTTCTTCCAGCGTCATCCGTTTGATCAGGTCGGCGGCACGTTGGGCGGCAGGAAGTTTTGGGTTTTTGTAAGGAAGAACTTTTTGCGCCGTACACAATCCTGTAATCAAAAGTAATGGAAGAGTTGCTGCAAGTAGTTTGCTTTGCATCATAAATTTTCTTTAAGGTTTATATTAAAAATCGGTTGGTTTGATGTTGGATAGTTTAATAGTTTCAGGGTTAATAATGGCAATGCTTCTTTTACCCCTATAAAAACGGGTGCATCAATTTAAATAAATCAAAACCACATGTTTGCCAATTTTTTGGCAGTAAAAGAAGCATCTAAAACCAAACGGATAAAATTAACAAAATTTAAAAACGCGGTTGGTTTATATGCGAAAATTTTATGCTTCTTTTACCACTCCAAAATTAGTGCTTACGGCTTTGCTTTTGTTTAAAACAAATGAAGCAAAGAATCAGTAAAAGTGATAAGGCGGCTTTCTGAAAAACCTAAAACCGATGCTTCTTTTACCGCCTAAATTTTGGCCTGGTAACAAATTTAAAACTTGGTTTTAGGCATTCGTTTATTTTCAATTTCGCTAATTTTTATTTTTTTTGTTTGATGAAATACTTCTGGGGCTTGGTCCTGATTTTTATATTTACTTCTTCCCGTGCCCAGCAATTTTCCCATTTTAATACCGGGACACTGTTTGATTCTTTTGAAAACCCAGCCCAACGCGCTTTCATCCCGGATTCAAGCCGGCAGTTTGCTTTCAATTTTTTCTTCCCCAATTTTGGCGCAACCAGTATTTTAACCGGCCATGCACAAGCTTCGGTTAATTCGCTCATCACAAAAGGCGTTTACAACAGTGCCAACCTAACCAACGGACAGGGAAACCTGAACCACTTAAGTTTAGCATCAAATTCGTATTGGTTTATGCTGAAAATGTACAACCGGCTGGACGGCGACCAGGAGTTTGGCATTTCGGCACAAACAAAAGCGGAAGGCCACGGCAGCGTAACGGATGAGACTTTGCTTTTGCTCGATTCGTACAAAAACTTTGACAACGGAAAGTTGAACCAGGATTTGTTTAACGACTTTTTGGAAGGCCAGGCTTATCACCAGTTCAGCTTAACTTTCCGAAAAAAAGTAGATGCAAATGTTGCTTTTGGGTTGAAACTGAGTACGTTGCTCGGTATTTATTACAACAAACTGGATATCGAACATTCGTCGTTTGCTGTTAACCCGGACAGCAAGCAGGCAAACTTGTTTTTGCAGGGAAAGTATCAATCCAACTATTACGGTACTTATAGAAAGCGGGATATATTGGGTCTAAAAAACCCGGGCGCAGCGGTCAGTTTTGGTTTGCAGGCGCAGTTGGATAACGGTTTGCTGCTGCAAGGAAACGTTAAGGATTTGGGTTTTATCCGTTGGAACAAAAGCGCGGTAACTTATAATTTTAGCGGTACGCAAAACATCAACCGGGTTAGAGGCACAACAGAAAACGATACGCGAGTTTTGACCGCGACGGATAGTTTGACCAGCATTAACGGCAGCCAGCACGCTTTTTACACACCCATCAATGGCAAAGCTGATTTGGCCATCAGCAAAAAATTTATTTTAGTTCCTGAGTTTTCTTACACACCAGCTTTTATTATCTCCAAAGAACTGTTTTTTAATGGATTGACAGCGGCTTTGGTCAATCATTTTACTTATCGAAACCTGTGGGTTACAGCTTTGGCTTCTTATAACCAAGACCGGGCCTGGAGCGCTGGCGGGCAGTTGATGTACAAATCGCCCAACGTAGAGTTTTATGTTGGAACGGAGCAATTGTTTCAATCTGTCCGCGCTTTTAAAGCAACCAATACAAATTACAATTCTTCCGGGATGAATGCTTTTATCGGTTTTTCGGCCAAGTTCGGGCGTTTTATTGAGCATCCGGCAAACGCAAGTACAATCCCGATGGGCGAAGAAAAAGGTTTTTTTGACCGGATGTGGACACGGATTTTTAAACGCTCTTATTAAGAAAAGTTAATGGTTAATGGTTCATTGCAAATACCAATTTTATAGTGCTAAAAGAAGTATTGTGAGTTAAAAAAAGTTAATGGTTGATGGTTCATTGCAAATACCAATTTTATAGTGCTAAAAGAAGTATTGCAAGTTTCTTACTATTAACTATTAACTATTAACTATTAACTATTAACTATTAACTATTAACTATT
>NZ_CALMAT010000108.1:17389-51826 GCF_937859865.1 uncultured Mucilaginibacter sp. | reverse complement strand
ACCCAACACACACAAATTGATGCGTTTGAGTACAAAGACAACCGGGCGCAAAAGCTGGATTTCCCAAAACTAACCTCTTCACAAAAAAAAGGTTACCGCGGCGAAGACCAGTTTTACATCAAAGACGGCGGTTTAATGCGCGAATTTCCGGTTTATAATGGGAGCGGGGCCAATGCAAAACCAACCGGCCAAAAACGGGTTTTGGAATACGGCATCCGCAACAATAATTTTACGGTAAAAACAGTAGACGCTGGGGATGAAAATGAAAAACCGGCAATAACTGCAGCAGCAGATACCACTAAAAAAACACCGGTAAAAGAAGCATCGGTTGCTGCAACAAAAACATCAACTTCTTCTGAAAGAACTTCAACTTCAACAAAAAAGAGGTCGCAAAAGAAGCATCATCATGTTGTAGAACACCATAAACATCATGCTGCTAAAAAAACCAAGCATAAAAGCAGTAGTAGAAGCAGCAAAAAACATCGGAGGCATAAGCGGTAAACAGCTGTTTGCTTTGTAAAACCAGACAGATTTTTAGGTGGTAAAAGAAGTATTGCTACTATTAACGCTAATACACAAATTCCCCAAACTCAGATCGTATCGTTAATTTTTTTGCAGATGCAGCTTCCACACGGCCAACAACTTGTGCTGCAATGTTAAACTTTTCAGAGATTTCGATGATTTGCGCTGCCAGTGTTTCCGGCACATACAATTCCATCCGATGGCCCATGTTAAACACTTTGTACATTTCCTGCCAGTTAGTGTTGGATTCTTGCTGAATTAATTTAAACAATGTCGGCACCGGGAACAGGTTGTCTTTAATGACATGAACCTGATCTACAAAATGCAAAACTTTGGTTTGCGCACCGCCGCTGCAATGCACCATACCATGAATTTGCGGACGATGTTGTTCTAAAATTTCTTTGATAACCGGCGCATAAGTCCGGGTTGGAGAAAGCACTAATTTTCCGGCTGTTATGGTTTTGCCGTTGCCAATATCAACCAGATCAGTCAGGTTTTTAGATCCGGAGAAAACCAAAGCTTCGGGAACCAAAGGGTCAAAACTTTCAGGATATTTTTGGGCTAACAATTTATTAAACACATCGTGGCGGGCAGAAGTAAGGCCGTTTGAACCCATTCCGCCGTTGTAAGAATTTTCGTAAGAAGCTTGTCCGTCAGAAGCTAATCCCACAATTACATCACCTGCTTGGATGTTTCCGTTGGAGATGACATCTGCTTTTTTCATGCGGCAGGTAACGGTTGAATCAACAATGATCGTCCGGACTAAATCGCCAACATCAGCCGTTTCGCCGCCGGTTGAATAAATGCCAATTCCTAATTCCCGTAAATTGGAAAGCAGTTCTTCAGTTCCGTTGATGATGGCGGCAATCACTTCGCCCGAAACCAAGTTTTTATTTCGGCCGATGGTAGAAGAAAGCAGAATATCATCAGTTGCGCCAACGCAAAGCAAATCGTCCAGGTTCATGATGACGGCATCTTGCGCAATGTCTTTCCAAACCGACAGATCGCCTGTTTCTTTCCAATACAAATACGCCAAAGATGATTTTGTGCCGGCTCCATCGGCATGCATAATGTTGCAATACGCTTCGTCATGGCCTAAAATATCGGGGATAATTTTGCAAAAAGCTTTCGGAAAAATGCCTTTGTCAATGGATTTGATGGCTTGGTGCACGTCTTCTTTGGAAGCCGAAACGCCCCGCAGATCATATCGCTGTGAAGAAATCATGGGGCAAAAGTAGGAAAATGGAAGAAGCTATCAGCTATCAGCAATCAGCTTTCGGTGTATAAAAAGTCCAATACTGTTTTTATCGGCATAAAATAGCTTAGGGAATTTCTGAAGCTTTTTAATTTAGAATGGCACTGATAGCTGACCGCTGAAAGCTAAATGCTGTTCGTAATAATGTTTTTATGCCATAAAAAAAGCTCCGAAAATTTCGAAGCTTTTATAAATTTAGGCAAGAAGCTGAAAGCCGATTGCCGATAGCTGAAAGCCTACTTTATAAACAACAACTCCCTAAATTTTGGCAGCGGCCATTGCGCGTCGTCAACCAGTTGCTCTAATTTATCAACATGGTAACGGATCGGGTCGAAATAGCCTTTTACTTTTTCATCGTAAGCAATGGATTTTTCGCGCATGTCTTCGATGGCATTGGCGTTTTTTCGCTCTTGCAGCATTTGTTTAGCGTTGGTTTGAATTTCGTTGATGTGGCTGGAAATTTTGCGGATCAACTCCATTTGCACACTGTAAGCTGCTTCTTCCAAGCCAATTTCTTTTAAACCTTTTACATTGTCAATCAGTTTATTTTGGTAAATAATGGCCGCAGGAAGGATGGAACTGTTGATCAGCTCGCCCATCACGCGCGCTTCAATCTGTAGTTTTTTGTAGAAGTTTTCCAACAAAATCTCATGGCGGGCATGAGCCTCACGTTCGCTGAAAACGCCGGTTTTGTTAAATAGTTCGGCTGTTTTTTCTGACAGTAAAACGTCCAGCGCTTTTGGTGTGGATTTGATGTTGGCCAAACCGCGTGCTGCCGCTTCTTTTTCCCATTCTTCACTGTACCCGTTTCCTTCAAAACGGATGGACTTGGATTCTTTGATGTAGCGTTTGATGATCGTCATTAGTGCCACATCCTTTTTCTCGCCTTTTTTGATCAGCTTATCTACATCGTATTTAAACTTGGTCAACTGGTCGGCAACAATCAAATTCAAAATCGTCATCGGACTGGAAGAGTTGGCCGAAGAACCAACCGCGCGCAACTCAAACTTGTTACCGGTAAATGCAAAAGGCGAAGTCCGGTTACGATCGGTATTATCGCGCAAAATTTGTGGGATTTTTGGAATGCCTGACCATAAAGAGTTTTCATCTTTCATGATTCGGCTGATACGTGCTGTTTCTATCTCATCCAAAACCTCGTTCAACTGACTGCCTAAAAAGATGGAAATGATGGCAGGCGGCGCTTCGTTTGCACCTAAACGATGGTCGTTGGTAACCGAAGCGATGGAAGCGCGCAGCAAATCTGCATGTTCATAAACCGCACGAATGGTGTTCACGAAAAAGGTTAAAAACATCAAATTATTCTTCGGCGTTTTGCCCGGCGAAAGCAAGTTTTTTCCTGTATTGGTAATCAAAGACCAGTTGTTGTGCTTGCCCGAACCGTTGATACCGGCGTAAGGTTTCTCGTGCAATAAAACTTTAAAATGATGGCGCAAGGCAACTTTATCCATCAAATCCATCAGCAACTGGTTGTGATCAATGGCCAGGTTGATTTCTTCATAAATCGGCGCACACTCAAACTGCGAAGGCGCAACTTCATTGTGGCGGGTTTTTAACGGGATGCCTAACTTCAACGCTTCCGTTTCAAAATCTTGCATGTACGCATAAACGCGGTCTGGGATGGAACCAAAATAATGGTCTTCCAACTGCTGGCTTTTGGCAGACATGTGGCCGAAAAGCGTCCTTCCGGTTAAAAACAAATCCGGACGCGCATTGAACAAAGCCACATCCACCAAAAAATATTCCTGCTCGATGCCCAAAGAAGCGTTTACTTTTTCGATACCTTTATCAAAATAATGGCAAACATCTACGGCAGCTTTATCCAAAGCAACCAAGGCTTTTAGCAAGGGCACTTTAAAATCCAGCGCTTCGCCAGTGTACGAAACAAAAACCGTTGGGATGCAAAGCGTTTGGCTGATGATAAATGCGGGAGAAGATGGGTCCCAAGCCGTGTAACCACGGGCTTCAAAAGTGTTGCGGATACCGCCGTTGGGAAAACTCGAAGCGTCCGGTTCTTGCTGCGCCAAAGCATCACCGCTAAATTTTTCGATGCCGTTTCCGTCTCCGCTGGGTTCAAAAAACGAATCATGTTTCTCAGCTGTTGTACCGGTTAATGGCTGAAACCAATGTGTGTAATGCGTAACGCCTTTGCTTACCGCCCAAGTTTTTAAGGCCGAAGCAATGTGTTCGGCAATTTCACGTTCAACCGGTACACCTTTATCAATCGAGTCTATAATGCTTTGGTAGGCTTCTTTTGATAAATATTCCTTCATTTTCTTTTTGTCGAAAACATTAGAACCAAAATAATCGGAAATTTTGGGCGAAGGCGCGTTTACCTCAGGAATAGTGCGGGTTGAAACAGACTGAAGCGCCTGAAAACGGATGTTAGACATATTAATTTTAGGTTTTTAACAAGTTTGCTAATGATTATTCCCAAAAAATATAGTTGAAAATAATTCCCATAGTTACAAGAAATGTTGCTAATTTCATAAATAAAGGTAAAAATTTGATGAAAAAGTAAAAAAACAATAAGGCAAGTATGTTTTTTGGGGAAAAAAGAGAGGTTGTAAACCGTATTACTGGCTTTAACTGAAATAACAACAAAAAGGTAATTTGGGGTGTAAAGTTTAATGTACAGTACGGCATGGCCAAATACTTCTTTTATCACCTAAAAACCGGCAAACATTAGTTTTATTTTAATGGATACAAGCACCAATTTTTATACGGTAAAAGAAGCATTACGATCAATCCTGAGAATATTGAAGGCTATTGTACAATTTTAAAAAGACTCTTAAAATAAAGCAGGATTATAAATTTTTTCTTTTAGCTTTACTGCAACTTTAGGGGTGTCCTTCGGACTGAGATAATACCCTTTGAACCTGATGCAGCTGATATTGCCGAAGGGAAAAGTAAAAGCGAATATGCTGTTTTGCTTTTTCCCTCTTAACAACAGGAACAGTCCCTAAAGTTTAGTTTAAACAACATGGAAGTAACTGTTAATCAACAAAAATATTCGGTTTCAGAAACTTGTTCTGTAGAAGAACTGGTTTTAAAAGTGCTTAACCGGCCGGCAAAAGGTATCGCAATTGCCATTAACCAAACCATCGTTCCAAAAACAAATTGGATGGCGCAGCAACTGCAAAACGGCGACCAGATTGTAATGATTACAGCTACACAAGGCGGTTAACAGTTAAAACATTTCAAATGAAACTGATCATCATTTCTGCCGAAGAACAAGTTCCGGAGGAAGCAAAAATAATTAACCAGCTTTTTGAGGCCGGAATGAGTTGTTTCCATTTGAGGAAACCAAAACAAACGCCAGCAGAAGTGGAGGAGCTGATCAAAAAAATTGTACCGCAACATCGCCCTAAAATTGCTTTGCACCAATACCATTTTTTAGCCGATAAAAACAGCATCAATAGATTGCATTTTACAGAGCAAGATAGAAGTAATACTAAAAATGACGAACTTCAACGGCTTAAAAAAGAAGGATTTATATTGAGTACTTCCGTTCATAAAGTTCAAGCGGTTACAGAACATGTGCATTTTGACTACGTACTTTTAAGCCCGGTTTTTAACAGCATCAGCAAAGCAAATTATCCAGGTTTTGCTGATGCTTCTTTTACCTTGCAAAAATCAGTGAATGCGCCTGAAGTAATTGCTTTAGGCGGAATAGATGCAACTAACATCCATCAGCTTAAAGCAATGAATTTTGATGGCGCCGCTGTTTTGGGAGCGATTTGGCAAAAGCCGGAAAACGCCGTTTCTAATTTTAAAACTTTGCAGGAAATATGCCTTAAAAACAGTATTCCGGCTTTAACCATTCCGCAATAAAATCGAAAAAAATGATTGCTAAACTTCAATACATTTCCCAGGAAAATGCCGAACAATCGCATTTACAAGCCATAAAAAAAGCATTGGAAGCTGGCTGCAACTGGATACAACTCCGCGTAAAAAACCAACCGGAAGAAAAAGTGCTTGAATTGGCTTTGGAAGCCAAGAAATTATGTGATGCGTTTTCGGCAAAATTGATTGTAAACGATCATCCGGAAGTTGCGCTAAAAGCAAAAGCTGATGGTTTGCATTTAGGTTTGCAGGATATGCCGGTTTTGCAGGCAAGGGCAATTGTTGGGCCGGAAATGATGATCGGCGGAACAGCAAATACGTTTGAACACGTTATGCAAAGAGTTGCCGAAGGTGTAAATTATATTGGTTTAGGTCCTTTCCGTTTCACCAAAACAAAAGAAAAATTAAGTCCGATTTTAGGTTTGGAAGGTTATAAAACCATTATGCAGCAAATGCAGGAAGCGCAAATCAGCCTGCCAATTATTGCTATCGGTGGAATTGAATTGGAAGATATTGCTTCCATCATCCAAACCGGCATTTATGGCGTTGCGGTTTCGGGCGCAATTACGAGGGCCGAAAACCCAAAAGAAACGGTGCAGGAAATGCTGTTGCAAACCAATTTGGCCAAACAAGAATATTAACCGGAAGCAATGCTTCTTTTATCACCTAAAATTCAATGTTAAAAATAGCAGACAAAATATTTAGCTCGCGCCTTTTTACCGGAACCGGAAAATTCAGTTCTTCTGTTTTGATGGAAGATGCTTTGCTGGCGTCAGGCTCAGAATTGGTTACGGTTGCGCTAAAACGTGTGGACACCAACCATCAGGATGAAGATGATTTATTACTCCGTCTAAAATATCCGCACATTAATTTACTGCCGAATACTTCTGGTGTGAGAACGGCGCGTGAAGCTGTTTTTGCAGCGCAATTAGCGCGGGAAGCTTTGGAAACCAACTGGATTAAATTAGAAATTCATCCGGATCCAAAATATTTGATGCCCGACCCGATTGAAACGCTGAAAGCAACGGAAGAATTGGCGAAATTAGGTTTTATCGTTATGCCTTACATTCATGCTGATCCGGTTTTATGTAAACGTTTGGAAGATGCCGGAACTGCTGCCGTAATGCCTTTAGGTTCGCCTATTGGCAGTAACAAAGGTTTAAAAACGATTGATTTTTTAGAGATTATCATCAGTCAAAGTAATGTTCCGGTGGTGATTGATGCCGGAATTGGTTCACCTTCTGATTCGGCACGGGCGATGGAAATCGGCGCTGATGCGGTGCTGGTTAATACTGCAATTGCCGTTTCAAGTAATCCGGTGCAAATGGCAGCAGCTTTTAAAATGGCGGTAGAAGCTGGCCGGATGGCGTTTGAAGCGAAACTGGCTTCACCGGTTTCTCACGCCGTAGCAAGCAGTCCTTTAACTTCTTTTTTAGATGAATAATTTCACACAAATTTTCGAATCGTACGATTGGGACGAAACGAAGCAAAATATCTATGCTAAAAACAGTATGGATGTGGAGCGCGCCCTTGCTTCCCCTAAAAGAACATTGGAAGATTTTAAAGCTTTGATTTCACCGGCTGCTGCGCCTTATTTGGAGCAAATGGCGCAACTCAGTCAGCAATTAACCTTAAAGCGTTTCGGCAAAACGGTGCAGATGTACGTGCCGCTGTATCTCTCCAACGAATGCAATAACATTTGCACGTATTGTGGTTTCAGTTACGATAACAAGGTAAAGCGTAAAACACTTTCGCCGATGGAGATTATGCAGGAAGTTGCGGTGATTAAAGATATGGGTTACAACCATGTGTTGCTGGTTACGGGAGAAGCAAATCAAACCGTTCATGTAGATTATTTTAAAAAAGTGCTGGATTTAATTCGTCCGCATTTTTCGCATATTTCGATGGAAGTGCAGCCGTTGGATCTGGAAGATTACCAGCAATTAACGCCTTACGGATTAAATACGGTTTTGGTTTATCAGGAAACGTATCATCAGGAAGATTACCGCAAGCATCATCCGAAAGGAAAAAAATCAAACTTTCAATACCGTTTGGAAACGCCTGATCGGTTGGGAGAGGCCGGAATCCATAAAATGGGTTTAGGTGTTTTAATTGGATTGGAAGATTGGCGCACGGATTGTTTTTTCACCGCTTTGCATCTGGATTATTTAGAGAAAAAGTACTGGCAAACGAAGTACAGCATTTCCTTTCCACGTTTGCGGCCGTTCAGCGGCGGACTGGAACCGAAAGTAGAAATGAACGACCGCGAATTGGTGCAATTGATTTGTGCTTACCGGATTTTTAATGAAGAAGTAGAGCTTTCAATCTCCACACGGGAATCAGAAAAATTTAGAAACAACATTATTAAGTTAGGTATTACAGCCATTAGTGCCGGTTCTAAAACCAATCCAGGCGGTTATGCTGTCGAACCGGAATCATTAGAGCAATTTGAAATTTCTGATGATAGAAGTCCGGCAGCAATTGCAGCCATGATTGAAGCGCAAGGTTACGAACCTGTTTGGAAAGACTGGGACAACAGTTTAGCTATTTAAAATGTTAACACGAGAAGAACTAAAACGATACAACCGACAAATCATTTTGCCTGAAATAGGACTGGAAGGCCAGCAAAAACTAAAAGCAGCCAAAGTGCTGATGGTTGGCGCAGGAGGTCTGGGTTGCCCGGTTTTGCAATATTTGGTTGCAGCAGGCGTAGGCGAAATCGGGATTGTGGATGATGATTTGGTGGACGAAAGCAATTTGCACCGGCAGATTTTATATTCTTTAGCTGACGTGGGAAAATCCAAAGCGGTTGTTGCTGCCGAAAAGCTAAAAATGATGAATCCCTACATTGAAATAACGGCTTTTCAGGAACGAATCTCAACAGAAAATGCTGAAAAATTAATCAGAATTTATGATTTAATTATTGATGGTTCTGATAATTTCCCAACGCGTTATCTGGTAAATGATACTTGTGTTGCTTTAAATAAAACGCTTGTTTTTGGTTCTATTTTTAAGTTTGAAGGCCATATTTCTGTTTTTAATTTTAAAGGCGGACCGCAATATCGTGATATTTTCCCCGAAGCCCCTGCAGATAATGATGTTCCGAATTGTGCAGAAATTGGCGTTTTAGGCGTATTGCCGGGTTTGGCAGGTTTGTATATGGCAAACGAAGCCATTAAAATTATTTGTGAGATTGGAGAAACACTTTCAGGAAAACTGATGACGGTTAACGCTTTAGATAATGCTGTCAGCGTTTTTAAGTTTGGAAAACAAACTCAGCAAAAACCAATAACCAAAACAAAAGAAGTTGAAGTTACTAAAGGTAACAATCAGGAAATCAGCATAGAAGAATTAGAAAACTGGCTGAAAAAAACACCAGACGAAGTTTACCTGGTTGATGTAAGAGAAGATTACGAGTTTGAAGATTACAACATTGGCGGCATTAACATTCCCTTTGATGAATTGATGGACGAGGCAGGTTCTCTCCCCAAAAACAAAAAAATTGTATTCTGTTGCCGAAGCGGACAACGTAGTAAAATGGCTGTAGAATTATTGAAACCGGTTTTTAAAGGAGCAATGTACAACCTTAAAAACGGAATTTACTAATGCTTCTTTTATCAACCAAAATTTTATCATGCTGTCATTTCGACCAACAGGAGAAATCTTCTTTCAATAATTCAATCTTATCCAGCTTTGAAAAAGATCTCTCCCGTTGGTCGAGATGACAAAAAATGTTCATGCTTCTTTTATCAACCTAAAATTGTGATTGCAAAAAAATACAAATACCCGGTTGTGTTAACCATTGCCGGTTCGGATAGTGGCGGCGGTGCAGGTATTCAGGCCGATTTAAAAACGTTTTCTGCGCTGGGTTGCTTCGGTACTTCGGCAATTACAGCGATAACAGCACAAAACACGTTGGGGGTAAGTGCAATACATTCGATACCTCCTGAAACTGTTAAAAAACAAATTCAGGTTGTTTTAGAAGATATCAAACCAGATACGATTAAAATCGGGATGGTACACAGTGCAGAACTGGCTGTTACAATTGCTTCTGTTTTAAAGGATTATCCTGCAATTCCTGTAATTTTTGATCCGGTAATGGTTGCAACAAGCGGCGATAAACTGATTGAAAACGGAACAATAAATACCTTAAAACAAGTCCTTTTTCCTTTGTCTGCTTTGGTTACACCAAATTTAGATGAAGCGGCTTTGCTTGCAGAAATGGAAATAAACAGTCTGGAAGATATGGAAACAGCGGCCGAAAAAATAATGGGTTTTGGTTGCAGCGCAGTATTGGTAAAAGGCGGACATTTAAAAGGAAAGCAATTGTTTGATGTTTATTTAGATAAAAGCGGACGAAAGCAAGTATTTTTAGCTGAATTTGTGGATACCAATAACACACATGGAACAGGTTGCAGTTTATCTTCGGCCATTGCTGCTTTTATGGCAAGAAAATTGGATTTATTAACGGCCATTGCAGAAGCAAAAATATATATCCATCAAGCGATAGAAAGCGGAAAAGACGTAAAAACCGGCGAAGGGAATGGCCCGCTAAATCATTTTTTTAACCCAACAAAATTAATCATATATGAGCTGGAGTAAAACAGCATGGCTACAGGCAGAACCTGTTTACAATGCCATTTTAAAAATGCCTTTTATCTGCGAGCAAATTACAGGAACCTTAGCCATAGAAAAATTTAAGTTTTATATTGCCCAGGACTCTAACTACTTAGAGCAATTTGGCAGAGCTTTAGCTTTAATAGGAGCACGTGCACATGATATGGCACACGTATTAAGGTTTATCCGTTTTGGAGAAGGCGCCATCGTGGTAGAAAAGGCTTTGCACGCCAACTATTTCCTGGAATTTGGAATTGAAGGAAAAGCGCCAATTTCGCCTGCTTGTCATCATTATACTAATTTCCTGTTAAAAGAAGCTGCGCTTTCTCAGGTTGAAGTAGCCATGGCTGCCGTGCTGCCTTGTTTTTGGATCTATAAAAAGGTGGGCGATTATATTTATCAGCAGCAATCCAAAGAAAAAAACCCTTACCAAACCTGGATTGATACTTATGCCGGAGAAGATTTTGGCCTGCGCGTACAAGAAGCCATTGATATTTGCGATGTTGTTGCGGCAACTTGTACGCCAGCACAGCAGCAAAAAATGACAGAAGCCTTTGTTACAGCCTGCAAATTAGAATGGTTATTTTGGGATAGTGCCTGGCGAATGGAAAAATGGTAGGTTGAATCACTATAAAAATTGATTACATAATCTCTTTTTCCCGATTCTAAAAAATACTACTGCAAGTATTCTTGTAAAGTCTTTTCTTTAAACTCATTTGTATCATCCGGATTAAGAAATTTAACAATTTTGGCCGGACTCCCGGTAATAACTGCGTAAGGCGGAACATCTTCTAAAATTACTGTTTTACAACCAACAACAGAACCTCTACCTAAACGTACTCCAGGCATAATAATGGCGCCAAAACCAACCCAACAATTGTCTTCTAAAATAACAGGCATTGGCTTGCCGGTAATTGGAAATGATCGTAAAGAATTTTTTGAAACATTTATCAAAAGCTCTTGGCGAACTTCTATTGGCGAAGTAGAAATATCAAACCAGGTATCTGTAATAACAGAACTCCAAGCAAGCATGCAATGATTACCAATGGTTATGCTGCTATTACAAACAATTGTTGCTCCGTTTATAACAGAAAATTTCCCAATGGATACTTTACCTTTTTCAGATACTATAAAATCAACAATCTGGTAGCAACCGCTTGCTTGGTCTATAATCAGCCCTTTTTCATCTTGAGAATAAAAAGTGGAGAAACCATAGGATGTTTCCACATAAACAGTATCTGATAAAACGATGTTTTTAGGAAGCCCTTTACTATACCAGTCTCCTTCAACGTGAGTACGACCATCTTTATCTACTTCTTTTACCTGTATTATATTTTCTCTCATCACGCTAAATTTCTACAGGCTTAGCAGGGTTTCCGGCCACTGTTATTCCAGCGGCCACATTTTCTGTTACTACGGATCCAGGTGTGATAATGGCACCAGCTCCGATAGTTACTCCTTTTAAGATCGTTGCATTATATCCAATCCATACATCATCACCGATTACAACCGGTTTTGATTTAACCGTTGGTCTTTTATTATGGTTACCCAACGGTGATATAGCAATGGTATCTGCTAACCTGGCAGCAGGAGCGATAGGATGAAAGTCAGAATCAATAATGGTTGCGCCGCCTGCAATTAATACCCTGTTTCCTATGGTAATCTTTTGTGATGCTACCAAAGATGCACCTGCTAAATAACAATAATCTCCAATTTCAATCAAACCGTTTTCTTCTGTTGCAAATGATGCTCGCCAAATGGTTACATAACTGCCAATAATTAAAGCTATAGGTAGTTTTGAAAAAAAAGTTTTAAAACTTTGGGAAGAATCAATTACAGAATTTTCACCTACTTTTATATTGCTTGGAATTAAACCTTTAAACCAGTCGTTCGGAATTGCTTCACCAGGTTTTATCAGATGTAAAAAAGATTCTTGCTGTTCAGTCATCACTAATTGCTTGCTGCATTAATAAATTCAATCGGAAGGCATTAAGTACCAATTATCAGGATGATTAAGATCTTCATGATCAGTACCATTTAATGAAATATAACCAAACGCAAAATTGTATTTCGGCAAATTAAATTTTATGTTTTGCAGTACAAATTGAAATAGAGGGCTTTGCATTCCTTTAATTTCTTTCCATTCAACTAAAATTTTCTGCGGATTTAGATCATGAATAGCACGGATAAAAACAGCAAAATTTTCTTTTAAATCTTCTTTGGTTCTCGCAAGCATATCTACAATCAATCCTGTTTTTTTCTTAACAGCGATATAACCTTTTAGTTGTTGGGTTTCAACTTGCCTGATTTCAAATACTACTTCGTCTGCTAATTTCCATGCAAGTTGCTTTGCATCTCTAATAACGCTGTAATTTATCGGGAAGTTACTGATGCAATCTTTCCATAACTGGTCATATTCTTCGTTAAAGGCTGATGCTGTTTTTACCGATACTTTTTTTGGATCATCTATAAACGTTTCGGGCTTGTTTAATGATATTGCAAAACAGGCATAAGTAGTTTGCACGATAGAACTTACATGTTTCAGTACGCCTGTCCAGGCATAAGCTGGAAAAAAGTAAACTACCTCAAATCCTTTTTCCTTGGCTACAGTTAATCCGTAATTAAACATAGCAAAAGCCGGATGAGCAAATGTAAATTTCAAATCTTTTTGCCTTACTGTGTTATCTAAAATTGGGGCAGAGATACGATATGAGTTCATATACCTGCCATGAGCATAAAGTTTTGAGGGGATAAAAACAGTTTGTCCTACAACCCGATTGTCATTATTTACAGCAACAACAATTATACTACAGCCATTTGGGGTTTCTAAGTACCATTGCTTAAACTGCTGTTCTGAAATGCCTCCCCAGCCCGAAAATTCATCCCATAATCTAAAAATAGCTTCAAAATCTGCGGGTTTGTAAAGACGGTATGTTAGGGCGGCTGACATGTGTACTTTCTTTAAATCTAAATTAAGTAATGTGTTGATGCTTGTACAAACTGGCATAAACATCATCGGCCTCCAACAAGCTTTGGTGCGTTCCCTGTTCTGCCACATAACCATCTTTTATAGTGATGATTAAATCAGCATGTTTTAAGGTAGATAAGCGATGTGAAATCAGAAACACTGTTTTTCCTTTTGAAAACTGATTTAGTGCTTTAAATATCCTTGCTTCCGTAAGTGCATCTACAGCGGAAGTCGGTTCATCTAAAATCATCATCGGTGCACGTTTTAAAAAAGCTCTGGCAATAGAAATCCTTTGCCGCTGGCCACCGGAAAGCGAAGCGCCAGCCTCACTAATCATGGTATCATACCCTTGAGGTAATTTAACAATAAAATCATGTGCCTGTGCTGCTTTTGCCGCTTCAATTACCTCGGTAAAAGAAGCATCCGGATTACCAAAAGCAATATTTTCACCGATGGTCATCGGAAATAAAAAAGCATCTTGCATAACAATAGAAATATTTTGCCGAAGTGAATGCAACTTCAAGCTCTTAATATCAATTCCATCCATTCTGATAACTCCTTCCCAAGGGTCGTAAAAACGGGAAAGAAGGGAAATTATGGAAGTTTTACCAGCCCCGGTTGAGCCAACGATGGCAACGATTTGACCGGGAGCAACCTTAAAAGAAACATTTTTTAAAACGGGAGCAGCAGTAACCGGATTGCCATAACCAAAGGTTACATTACTAAATTCTACTGCTCCTTTTGGCATAATTAACGATACTGAATCATGCTTTTCTTGTACAACTTCATCCGAATCTATAATATCAAAAATACGTTTCCCTCTTGCTCCAATCGTAACTGCTGTACCAATTGCTGTGGATAAAGAATTAACCGGTCCGTACAAAGCAGTAATATATCCCAGGAATATAAATAAATCACCAGTTGATAGTATACCGTTTAAAACGCGGTAACCACCAATACCAATTACAACTGCAGAAGCAATACCTGTAACGAGATAGGATAGTTGATTAAAGGTGATAGAAACAGTATTGGCTACTTTAAATGCTCTGCTAAACTCTTCTGCATGCACAATTAATTTTTGGTACATAAATGATTCGCGGCCAAAAGCCTGAATAATTTTCATGGAGGTTAAGCTTTGCTGCACAAATGCCGAAAGGGCGCCCTGTTTGTTGTATTGATCCATCGTAGTATCATTCATGGGTTTGGCGTAAAAAACAAGTATCAACCCAAGCAACGGAACTACTGCAAACGCGACTAATGCCAACATCAAATCTATTTTAGCCATGATGTAAAACATACCTATTAAGCAAACAAGTGAGGTGATAGACGGCAGTAAGATTTGCGCAACCAGGAAGTAAACAATAAAAACATCACCGTTCATACGCTGCAACAAATCACCAACCTGGTTTTTATTGTAAAATGATAAGGATAGCTTCTGTAATTTACTAAAAAAATCTACGGAAAGATCGTAAACCAAGCGCTGAGAAAGATTAACCGTATAGTTAAAAACCACTAAAGATATAATGGCGCTGCCGATTGTAATTAGAATTAACGAAGTAATAGATAATAATAGTAACTGCTGTTTGTTTTGCAAAATGGCAGCATGATTAAAAAGCCGGTTAAAAATAGCAGGTAAAGCGTGGTTTGATAAAACGTTATCAACTATAATTTTTATTGGAAGGGGTTTAACGATTTCGAAAGCGACCCCTATCAAAGATAGGAGGGCAACCAATACCAGCTTTGTTTTATATTGCAATATATAATGAAAAAGTCTGGCATAAACGCCGGAAGCTGCTGGCATAAATTTTAATATTTTTGTTTTTGAGGTTGTTTGTCCATATGCAATTTAGTTTTAGCGCCTGTTTAAAATTTACTTGTTAAGGTTTCGATGCTTCTTTTACCCTATAAAAATTGATGTGGAATTGGGTTTTGTTTTGTTTAGGTTGATACAAACACCAATTTTTATAGGGTAAAAGAAGCATTAAGGTTTTTTCTTGTATAAATTTAAACAGGCTCTTATAAAAAGATGTAAAATTAATACATGATAAACTATTTGGAAGTTACATTTTCTTCCACCACCAGGTTTTTTTCATCAATGTCTTCAGCAAATTGCAATATGCTGTCGCTTTGCGTTTCACTTTTCTCAAGTCCAGTAAATGCAGTGTATAAATCATACATCGTACTGGCTGAATCTTTAAAATATTCTGCCGCAATAAGAAGTACGATGATACTAAGTATAACAGAAACGGTTACTGCATGATTGATTGCCGCAAAAACAGCTATAATAGTTAGCGTAACAACTGCTACAATAACTATTTTCGGAATCGAAGGCCATATTTTAAACCGTAGCAATTGTTTACCGGCACCGTGTTCTTCAATTACAAGCAGTCCTCTGCTTGTAGAAAACATACTATTGCGTGCTTGTAAATCCCAGCGATCAAAGTTGTTTCCTCGCTGTACTCTTGTTTTTAAATTAATGAGTTCTTTTTCGATGCGCTCTAACCAAACTTCAGCGGCAATCCATTCTTCAGACCAAAGTGTTAATATTTGTGGATTCAAAATAAAAGCAAATTTCATATTAGAAACGATGTTAATTTCTCGCCATGGCCTAAGTCCGTGTTTAAGTCTTCCATACAGCCTCGCCATTGGCTGAAGCAAGTGTAGCAATGTAATGAGTGCTGTGTGTTTATAATTTCTTGATTGTGCTAATTGATCAGATACATTTTCTGACGCACTAATTATGGCCTGCACAAATACAATGATGATGGATAAAACAAAAATTGGCCAGATCCATAATAATGGCGCCCATAAAAAACCCAACGATGCAAAAAAAGCAAGCAATGCAGAAAATAAGTACCATTCTGGCATTAATGGAATAGCATTAAGGAAACCATGAGCAGGCTGATAAACTGATTGAAATAATGCACTACCCCAGCTACCGTAAAAAACTTTACCCTTTTTTAAGTTTATAGGCATGGTAAAACCATTACCATAAATACGGCCAGACCAGGCTACGTGCCCAAATTGGTTATATTTTTCAGGCCATTTATCTTCCAATAAGGCTTCTGCCTTGCCATAGCCTTTTTGTTGTTTCCAATAAGCTTTAAACGAGTTTCGGCGGTGATGCCAGACAACGGCCGACGGATGAAAACCGATTGTAAACCCCGCTTTTTGTATTTTCCAGCAAATATCTACATCGTCTCCTGCTGCTCGATAAATATTATCAAATCCGCCTACTGCTAATAATACATCTTTTTTAAAAGCCATGTTGCAGCCCGGAATATGTTCTGCTATTTCATCGGTTATTAACACATGTACAGGGCCGCCAGGAGCATTAGCTACGCACTTTGCAATAGGACCATCATCAGCAGGCGCAATATTGGGGCCGCCAATACCAGCATGATTGGAATCTAAAAATGCATAAGCTAAATAATTTAACCAGTGAGGATCCGGATAAGCGTCATCATCTATGTAAGCAATAATTTCGCCGTTTGCTTGGTGCGAACCTGTATTTCTGGCACTGCTTAATCCACAATTAACTGTATTAATAAGCTTTACGGGGTATTCCTTTACAATTTCAGCTAAATTATCTGTTGATCCATCATTAACTACAATCACTTCATAAGCAGGATAATTTAATTTTTGTAAACCTTCCATGCACTCTTTAATAGTAGAAGCGCCGTTAAACGAGCAAACTACAACAGAAATTAAGGGAAGCGGCATGTTTTCGTTAGAAAAAGGAACTTCAGCCATGGTTTCTCTTACAGCCGAAAGCGCTGGTTTAGACCTTCTTTCTCTATCAACTATTCCAAAATCCCAATCATCAATGCTTGATCCTCCACGCCACCACTCGTCAGTCCACGCAAAAACAAACATCCCGGCACAGCCTTTGGCAAATACTGTTTTTATCTGCCATTTTAGGGTTTCCGCCTGTAACGCTTCGCCGTTTCGAATACTGTCTAACCCAATTTCTGCCAACACCAAAGGCCGGTCGCCAGAAAGATTGTGCAACCTGGAAATATAGCTGCCTAATTTTTCTGGTGTTTCCAAGTACACATTAAAACAATCAAAATCAAGGAAACTTAAGTCAAGATATTCAGTAGTAGGGAAATTAACATAAGTTACTAAGCATTCGGGATCCGTCGCTTTAACTGCTTTGTATAACTGTTTTAGAAAGTCTTCAATCTTTTGCTTGCCGTACCATCTAACAATAGGAGCAGGAATTTCATTACCGATAGCAAAGCATAAAATAGCCGGATGTTGACCGCAAGCTGCGGCTCCTTCTTTTACTCTTTTTACAATATCTTTTTTACGTTCTTCTGTATCTAAAAAAGTAATATGCTGTTCCCAAGGCAGGCCTACCATTACTTTTAAATTATATTGCAAAGCAATATCTAATAAATATTTAGGCGGTACGGTGTAAGTTCTAACACAAGTGATACCGTTTTGCGCCATCAAACTAAAATCTTTTTCTATAGTTAACTTTTGCGGATATTGAAAACCGTCAACGGTAGGTGCAAAAGTGCCGTAGGTAACCCCTTTTATATAAAGCTTTTGCTTATTAACGTATAAAAATTTTCCTTTAATTGAGACTCTGCCTTCCAAGTTTTTACGGTAAGTTTCGTTAGTCAGCATATAGTTGGCCATATATGGGAAGGATAGTTAACATAATTTTTGGTTGTAAAAATATGTTGTAATATGCAAATATTTAACTGTTTATTTATAATAATTATAATAAATGCTTTATGGTAAATATTATTGTAAAAATATTGCCTTGTTAGAACTATTTTTAACAGACAAAAGGTAAAAATATTGCCGTTTTTTTATTAATGCTGTTTTTATAGCAGTAAAAACAGGATCAATAGTCTGTTTCAGATAAACTTCGTGGCCTTGCTATAAATTTATATTTTTGGGCTCTACCAAAAGCAAACGACTTGAAGCCGCAAAATTTAACCACCGTACAAACCGCCAAAGACCTTGGCCTGCTTCCCGAAGAATTTGAACGCATCAAAGAGATATTAAGCCGTGTGCCCAACTTTACCGAACTTTCTATTTTTTCGGTAATGTGGAGCGAGCATTGTTCCTACAAAAACTCCATCACCTGGTTAAAAAAACTACCGAAAGACGGGCCGCGGATGCTGGCCAAAGCCGGCGAAGAAAACGCCGGGTTGGTTGATTTGGGTGATGGCATTGGTTGTGCTTTTAAAATCGAATCGCATAACCATCCTTCCGCTTTAGAACCTTACCAGGGCGCAGCAACCGGAGTAGGTGGCATCAACCGTGATATTTTTACGATGGGCGCGCGGCCGATTGCACAGCTAAACTCGCTTCGTTTTGGCGATTTGAAAAATGATCGGACAAAATGGTTGATAAAAGGAGTAGTAAAAGGAATTGGCGATTACGGCAACGCTTTTGGCATCCCAACCGTCGGCGGCGAGTTGTTTTTTGATGAATGTTACCAGGTAAATCCACTGGTAAATGCTTTTTCGGCAGGAATTGTAAAAGCTGGCGAAACCGTTTCGGCAACTTCTTACGGTGTAGGCAATCCGGTTTACATTGTTGGTTCTTCCACCGGAAAAGACGGGATTCATGGTGCTGCTTTTGCCTCAAAAAATATTACAGAAGATTCGGTGAACGATTTGCCGGCCGTACAAGTTGGCGACCCCTTTCAGGAAAAATTATTGCTGGAAGCATCTTTAGAAGTAATTAAAACCGGGGCCGTTATCGGGATGCAGGATATGGGCGCGGCCGGGATTATCTGCTCCAATTCGGAAATGTCGGCTAAAGGCGAGCATGGAATGGTGATAGATCTGGACAAAGTTCCAACCCGCCAGGAAAACATGCAGCCTTTTGAAATCCTGCTTTCCGAATCTCAGGAACGTATGCTGATTGTGGTTGAAAAAGGCCGAGAAGCCGAAGTACAAGCTGTTTTTGATAAGTGGGATTTAAACTGTGTACAAATTGGCGAAGTAACCAACACTAAACGTTTGGTTTATTACCGCCATGGAGAAATGGTTGCCGACGTTCCGGCAGATGATTTGGTTTTAGGCGGAGGCGCGCCGGTTTATCAGCGTGAATACAAAGAACCCGCTTATTTTGCCGAGAATAAAAAATTTAACATCGAACAGGTTCTAGAACCGGAAGACTTAAAAGCCGTTGCAGATCATCTGATTTCGCATCCCAATATTGCTTCCAAACGTTGGGTTACCGATCAATATGATTCGATGGTTGGCACTTCTACCGTAACCACCAACCAACCTTGCGATGCGGCCGTTGTTGCCGTAAAAGGAACTGATAAAGCTATTGTTTTGACTTTGGATTGCAATTCAAGATATGTTTATGCTGACCCAGAAATAGGTTGTGAAATTGCCGTTGCCGAAGCAGCACGAAACATAACTTGCGCTGGCGGCGAACCGGTTGCCATTACCAATTGCCTCAACTTTGGCAACCCTTATGTACCCGAAGTTTATTGGCAATTTGTGGGCGCAATCAAAGGGATGAGCAAAGCTTGCACCAAATTTGAAACGCCAGTTACGGGCGGAAACGTAAGTTTTTACAATCAAAGCAGCGATGAAGGGCCAGTTTTTCCAACGCCAACCATCGGAATGCTGGGCGTGATGGATGACCTTTCTACTTTAACCCGTTCTGATTTTCGGAACCAAGGTAATTTAATTTATTTGATCGGCGAATCCAAAAACGACATTGCTTCTTCCCAATACCTGGCTTCTTTCCATAAGATTGCTGCTTCTCCCGCACCATATTTTGATTTGGAAAAGGAGTATGCGATGCACCAGGTAATCAAACAGTTAATCAAAGAAAAGCTGTTGGTTTCGGCACACGATGTTGCGGATGGCGGTTTATACATTGCTTTGTTAGAATCGGCCATGCCAAACGGATTGGGTTTTAAAATTGAAACCGATGAAGCAATCCGAAAAGATGCTTTCCTTTTTGGCGAAGCGCAAGGCCGGGTTGTGGTTTCCATCAAACCAGAAAACCAGGAAGCATTGGTAGAATTGCTGGCAACTTCGGAAACAGAATTTAGTTTTTTAGGAACGGTTACTTCAGGAGATTTGCTGATTGATGACACTGATTTTGGTACGGTAAAAGAAGCATCAGCTATTTATAACAATGTGTTGCATAATATTTTAGGCGATTGATTTATCCGTGAAATCTTTCCAAAATCTGTGTAATTCCAAATTCTTATGCTGAAAATCAATCAAATCCATCACATCGCCATCATCTGTTCCGATTACCAAATTTCCAAACAATTCTATACAAATGTTTTAGCTTTTGAAGTGGAGCGCGAAGTTTTTCGCGAAGCAAGAAGCTCTTGGAAACTGGATTTGAAAATAGCCGGCAAATACCAAATCGAACTTTTCTCTTTTCCCAGTCCTGCGCCTCGTCCTTCGCGGCCGGAAGCTGCAGGTTTGCGGCATTTAGCTTTTGAAGTGAACGATTTGAACGAAGCCATACTGTTTTTATCGGCAAAAAATGTGCAAACAGAACCCATCCGTGTAGATGAATTTACGGGCAAACGTTTTACTTTTTTTGCCGATCCGGATGGTTTGCCTTTGGAATTGTATGAAGTGTAAATTAATGCGTATGATGTTCTTTTAAAAAACCTTCTGCGGATAAGTCTTCGTCCAGTTCTTCCCAATGCAACCATCAGCCATTGCCTTCAATTAAATAATTAGACAATTGTTTTCGGGTTCCTTTTTTCAAGTTTGGATAAAGGACAACAGGTTTAGAAAATACTTGTCCATCAGTCATTTCTATAAAAATATTTTCATCATCAAACCAAACAGACTTAATCAAAACCATTATTTTATTTTTTAAAATATTCTTCCCGAATTTATCTAAAAGATGTTCCAATTTAAGCAATTTTCTGTAGATCAAACCAATTGCGCCATGAAGGTCAATACCGATGGCGTGTTGTTGGGCGCAACAGCATCTGCAGAAAACCCAAAAACAATTTTGGATATTGGAGCCGGGACCGGTGTGATTGCTTTGATGTTGGCCCAAAGATTTAAAGAAGCAAAAATTGATGCCGTGGAAATTGATCAAACTTCAGCAAGAACCGCAGGGCAAAACTTTAAAAATTCCCCTTTTGCAAACCGGATCACTTTGCATGTAACTTCTATCGAGAATTTTTGGCTGCAAAAACAGCATCAGCAATACGATTTGATTGTTTCCAATCCGCCTTTTTACCTCGATACGTTAACTTCCCCGAAGGAAAACAAAACGCTGGCAAAGCACGCCGTTCCTGATTTTTTTGAAAACCTGGTTAAAAACATTCCTGGTTTTCTTACAGCAAGCGGCTTCTTCTGGTTAATTTTACCGGTAAAAACAGCATCACTTGTAAAAGATTTGGCAACAGGGTTGTTGTTTTTACAGGAAGAGATTGCCATTTCTTCTTTTCCAAACCAACCGCAGCACCGTTATGTACTTTCTTTTGGGTCGAAGAAAACTAATCCTATTTATTCTGCTTTAAGCATTTACGAAAGTGAAAAAGTGTACAGCCAGTCATATCAAACTTTACTGAAAGATTTTTTAACGATATTTTGAAAAAGCTATCAGCAGTCAGCTTTCAGCAATCAGCCATTAACTATCGGCAATGAACTATTAACCACCAACTAAAAATGCTTCTTTTACCATGAAAAAAATCGGCTTGATTTCTGATACGCACGGTTATTTAGACCCGGCCGTTTTTAAACATTTTGATGCTGTTGACGAGGTTTGGCACGCCGGTGATTTCGGGAATATTGCTTTGGCCGATGAACTGGCTGCTTTTAAACCGCTTCGTGGTGTTTTTGGCAATATTGACGGGAAAGATGTGCGCGCTGTTTATCCGCAAAACCTCCGTTTTTTTTGCGAAGAAGTAGATGTTTGGATGACGCATATCGGCGGTTATCCCGATAAATATAATGCGGCCGTAAAACCCGAAATTTACACCAACCCGCCGGCTTTGTTTATCGCCGGCCACTCGCATATTTTAAAAGTAATGTTTGATAAAAAGATCAATTGTTTGCACTTAAACCCCGGCGCGGCAGGCAAACAAGGCTGGCACAAAACGCGCACATTGCTGCGTTTCTCTATTTCAGAAAAACGGATCCATGATTTGGAAGTGATCGAAATGCTAAACCCGTAAAGGCCGGCCACACCAATTTTATGCCGGTAAAAGAAGCATTGTTCCGTTCCAATTAAAACAGTTTTTCTTTGGCAGCTTCTGCCTCAAAAACTACATCGGCAGGCAAGGCTGGTTGTTTGGCTGCGGCTACGGCCAGTTCATCGCAGCGTTCGTTTTCCGGATGTCCGGCATGGCCTTTTACCCAAACTAATTTTATTTGATGCAGCTTGTACAATTCCATCAATTGCAGCCATAAGTCTTTGTTTTTCTTGTCTTTAAAGCCTTTTTTGATCCAGCCGTAAACCCATTTTTTCTCGATGGCATCAATAATGTATTTCGAATCGGAATAAATGGTAATGGTTTGACCAGGCTTTTTAACCGCTTCCAACGCTTTAATAACAGCCATTAGTTCCATCCTGTTGTTGGTGGTTTTACGGAAACCGCCGGAAAGTTCTTTGTAATGGCTTCCGGCTTTCAAAATTGCACCGTAACCGCCCGGGCCAGGGTTTCCGCTGGAAGCGCCATCTGTAAAAATCTCAATCATACGGGGCAAAAGTAAATTTTAGTTGCGGGTTTTAGGGCGATAAAAACAGCATGCAATTTTCAGCATAAATTTACTTGACATTTACCATAAGATTTTTACTTTTGTACCAACAAAACGGTGAGCGTAGCTCAGTTGGTTAGAGCATTGGTTTGTGGTGCCGAGGGTCGTGGGTTCGAGCCCCATCGTTCACCCGTTTAAAATGAAAGTCCTTAACAGTAAATGTTAAGGACTTTTTTGTTTGATGCTTCCTTTATCCCCTAAAAATCATTGGATTTTTTTTCAAAAAACTAACCTTGCCATACTAATTTATATGTGCTAAAAAAAGCATTGATAAAATTGATCTCTGCTAAAAAGGTATTTTTACGTAAAACCACCTTTATCTTTTACGTGTAATTGCGCTTTTAACAACTTCAGGCTTTGTGTTATTTTGGATGCAACAATTAGAAGCCGAAACACAAGTTTGCATTTTTAAAAAGTTGGTTTGGATTTGACCGTCTATCTAATTTTTGCTTTACATAAAAAGCTTTAACTTGGATAACAATACTTAACTATTGGCAACTTATTTTCAATCAATACAACTTGTTTTAGCGCATTAAACACTTTTGAAAGTTTCAAATTAAGTAATCAATAAATTTAAAACGATACTGATTGCTTTAACATTAAGCGTCATAGTTTTAACTAAAACAAAGAAGCACCTGCCTTTTCAGGCAGATGCTTCTTTTATGCACATAAAATTAAAATAGCTTAGCTAAAAGAAGGGTGGTCAATATCCGGATCTTCGCCTTCAGCACCTTCGCCGCCAATTTTTGATTTTACGGCATCAACCGCTTTATCTGCTAAATTGGTGATGGCTTCTTTGCCTTGTTGTGCTTTATCGGCTACGGTAGTTCCTAAATCTTGCAATGAACTGCCCAAATTGTTTCTGGTTTCGGTCCCTGCTTCCGGCGCAAACAAAACACCTAATGCGGCGCCTAAAACCAAACCTCCGATTAAAGCAATCGCTACTGATGCTGCATTATTGTTGGCCTGAACTTCTTTTTCAGCAGCTTTTTTTGCATGTTTGGCATATTCTTTTGCATAGCCTTTGGCATCTCCTGCATAATCTTTTGCATAGCTTTTTGCGTAATCTGTGTAGTCTTTTGCATGATCTTTAGCATATTCTTTTGCCTGATCTGCGTACTCTTTCGTTTTTTTCAACAAATCTTTTTTGATACTCATAGCTTTGTGTTTTTTGTTCTAACAACGGTAACAATTTTAAGTTTAAGGTTTTTTATACTTTTAATAAAATGACAAGGAACATTTACATCTGTTGGAATTTTGTTAAAATTATAGCCGGTTACGCTTGTTGCCATTAAAAATTTATCTGATCTTGAACCAAACTTATGCTGCCATCTAAAATTTATATCAACTATTTGCCCGGTTTAAAATGGCAAACAGCGGCATTTGAAACATCGGGCAACCTTGATTTTGTTGCTGTTTGGCGGATAAATGTTGCCAGTTTCAAGCCTTTTTTAACTGCTTTACAACCATTGCTTTCACCACAGGAAATAGAAAAAATCTCACAGTACAAACAGGAAAACGACCAGCATCATTCCCTAATTGGTAAAGCAGTTTTACGGATTTTGTTAGGCCGATATTTAAATATTGATGCAAAAGCAATTCAATTCAAATCTGCCAAAAACAAAAAACCTGAATTAGAAAACAATTTTGTACGAAACTTGCGCTTCAATATTTCGCATTCCGGAAATTGGGTTTTGATTGCCATTTCAAACTCGGAAATCGGGGTTGATGTCGAAAAAATGAATGCTTCTTTTACCTATAAAAATTTGTTGTCTTTTGGTTTTAATCCAAAGGAAATTGATTTTATCGAAAGTTCCAACTTGCCGTACCAAAGCTTTTATGAATTGTGGACGCGCAAAGAAAGCTTGCTCAAAGCAACCGGAAAAGGTTTGGTGGATGAACTTTTGCACGTTCCATCTTTAACCGGCGTTCATCAAAATCCAATTGAACTCATTGGTTCTGCTGAAAACTGGCAGGTTTTAAGTTTTCCGGTGGATGAAAACCACACAGGCAGCGTTGCTTTTATACCGATAAAAACAGCATTGCAGTTTTTTAACTTCAGGCTTTGATAACTAATTGCGCTGTGTTCCGGCTTAGTTGTTCCAGCAAAATTGTTTTTCCTGCGGAGAGTTCTTGCAGCAAAGCGGTTTCGTAATGCCGAACGGTAAGCAGTTCAACTTCCAAATTGTACCGAAAGTTAAAATCCTGTTTTAGTTTTTGCTGCAATTGTTTAAATCGGGCAACTTCAAAATCAACACAAAAAGTAAAACTTAAAGCGGAGTTTTGCATCAAATTCACTTTAAAATGAAAACCGGCCAGCGTTTTAAAGATTGCGCTTAAATGATTTTCGGTAATAAAAGCATGGTCTTTGGAAGAAACCGAAACCAAAACCTGGTTTGCTTTGACGATGATAACCGGGACTTTAATCAGCAATTCTACATTGTTAATTACCGTTCCGCTTTCTTTCGGTGCCAAAAAAGGTTTTACAAAAAGCGGAATCCCGGCGTTTTGCAACGGCTGGATAGTTTTTGGGTGAATAATACTGGCGCCGTAATAAGCCATTTCTACCGCTTCAGAATACGACAACTGCTCAAACTTAACCACATTTTGAAAACGTTTCGGGTCGGCATTAAAAACGCCGGCCACATCTTTCCAAATGGTAACCGAAGGCGCGTTCAGGCAGGAAGCAAAAATAGCAGCCGTATAATCCGAACCTTCGCGGCCCAAAGTGGTGGTATAATTTTCGGAAGTTCCGCCCAAAAAACCTTGCGTAATTAGCACTTCGGTTTGTAGCAATTGCAGAACGGTTTCACTGATGTTTTTCCTGGTCAGTTCCCAATCCACACGGCCTTCGCCGTAAGTATTGTCCGTTTGAATCAGTCCACGCGCATCCAACCAACGGCTTTTAACACCAATTTGATTTAGATAAGCCGTTACAATCCGCGAAGAAACCAACTCACCGATGGAAACAATCTGGTCGTAAATAAAGTCCGGGTCGTCGTGTGGTTCTTCTTCGATCAGCCAGTCAATTTCCACAAACGTGTTTTCAACTTCATCAAAAACCGGATTTGTCGGCGCAAAAAGTTCGGCCATGATTTGTTGGTGAAAAAATTTTATGCCAGTAAAAACAGCATGTACTTCTTCCGTTTGGTTGATGTAAGCGGCCGTCAGTTTTTCCAGCGCATTGGTAGTTTTGCCCATCGCCGAAACCACAATCAGCAATTCATCTTTTTGATAATGTTGGACGATCTCCGCCAAATTTTTAATCGCTGCCGCATCTTTCACCGATGCGCCGCCAAACTTGAAAACTTGCATACTGTTTTTATCGGTTAAATTTTGGTGTGGGTTGTGGAGGAATTTCAACCTAAATCTGAAAAATCAAAATCAGAAAACTGTTCTTTGGAAAGCGAAACATTGATCCAACTTGGATCAAAAGAAGCATTGAGTTTTTTATAAAAACCGATGGCCGGTTCGTTCCAATCCAAAACCTGCCAAAGCATCCCGCTAAAACCTTTTTCTGATGCTTCTTTTACCAGTGTTTTTATCAGCAACATTCCAACTCCTTTGCCGCGATAAGCTTCGGTTACAATCAAATCTTCCAGGTACATGCGGCAGCCTTTCCAGGTAGAATAGCGGACGTAATACAGCGCAAAACCTACAATCGAGCCATCAACTTCGGCTACAAAAGCTTTCCAAACGGGTTTTTCGCCGAAGCCTGCATCTTCAAATTCTGCTAACGTAACGGTTACTTCTTCGGGCGCTTTTTCAAACAAAGCGAGTTCGGCAATCAGTTCCAGCAAGCGCGGGCAATCGTTTTTTTCGGCAACTCTTATGTGTAAATTCATTCCGCTTAGTTATTTTTCCAATGTGGAATCAACCGTTGCCCAAAAATCAAACTGCCCACGCGAATCATCGTGCTGCCTTCTTCAATCGCAATTTTATAATCGGCCGACATGCCCATGGATAGTTCTTTAAACGAATCTTCTTTGCGGAAAAAACTGGTTTTTATGCCGGTAAAAAAAGTATGCAATTCGTAAAACTCTTCTTTCAATTGTTTCTCGTTATCCGTGTTTGTTGCGATGCCCATCAAACCAACAATACGCACGTTTTTTAAAGCTGTAAATTCTTCAGAACGTAACAGTTCGATCGCTTCATCAAAACCCAAACCGAACTTGGTTTCTTCGTCGGCAATGTAAATCTGCAACAGGCAATCAATCACGCGTTTGTTTTTTGCGGCCTGTTTATCAATTTCCTGCAACAACTTTAAACTATCAACCGAATGAATTAAGCTGATAAAAGAAGCAATGTATTTTACTTTGTTGGTTTGCAAATGGCCGATCAAATGCCACTCGATATCTTTGGGCAGTTTTTCCTGTTTTTCTACCATTTCCTGCACGTTGTTCTCGCCAAAAACACGCTGGCCAGCATCGTAAGCTTCCTGCAAAACCTCAACCGGTTTGGTTTTCGAAACCGCAATCAGCTTCACATTATCGTCGCCGGTTTCTTTTTTTAAGTTTTTGATATTATCTGCAATGCTCATTAATCCGTAATTTTGAATGAAATTGTTGCAAAACTACATAATGCGATTTTATAAAATCCTGTTTTCTTTCATCGTGCTGTTTTTAGGTGCCTGCAATAAAGATAACGCGCCCGATAATTTGATTGATAAAGAAAAGTTTGTCCCGCTGATGGTTGATGTCCACATGGCCGATGGTTATTTGGGCGCGGGCACACAGATACCGGATAGTTTAAGTGTCCGTGGAAATGGTTTGTACATGGCCATTTTTAAAAAATACGGTGTTGATTCGGCGCAGTTTAGGAAAAGCTTTCAATATTATTCTTACCATTTGAACGATATGAACGACATCTACAAAGAAGTGGTTGCGCGTTTAAAGGCCAAAAACGATTCGATTGTGAAAGTGCAGGCGGCAGAAGAAATGCGAAAAACCAAACTCCGGATGGATTCTACCGCCAAAGCAGCCAAAAAAGACTCGGTTAAAAGAAGCATCAAACAGGATTCGATAAAAAAATTAAACGCTAAAAAGCATGCATAATTTAAGAAGAAAGAATATTGAATGATTTATCCCAAAAATAGCGAAGATAAACTGGGTTTTACCGAGATCAAGCAACTGATTAAAGCCAAATGCCTGAGTGTGATGGGCCAGGAAATGGTAGACAAGATCCAGGTGATGAACAACTTTGACCAGATCCAGAAGTTTTTACGGCAAACCTCCGAGTTTAAAAACATTTTGGCCAACGATACGGCTTTGCCGATCAGCAATTTTCACGACATTAAAACACTGGCAAAAAAAGCACGGGTTGAAGGTACTTTTTTATCGGAAGATGAATTTTTCCAGGTGCAGCAATCTTTGACTACGGTTTTTGCCGTGCTGGCTTATTTTAATGAGCGGGCAGGTGTTTATCCAAACCTCGAAGCATTGTTTGAGCATTTGCCGATCGAAAAAAATATTTTAAAAGCGATAGACCGCGTGCTTGACCCGAAAGGAAAAGTGCGGCCAAATGCTTCGCGCGATTTGCAGGAAATTACTTCTGGGATTGCACAAGCCGAACAAGCGGCGCGGAAAACCATCGAACAAATATTTAAAAATGCAGGCAACAGCGGCTGGACGGCTGACGGCTCTTTAACCATTCGCGATGGCCGTTTGTGTATTCCGCTTTTATCCGAAAATAAGCGCAAGTTAAAAGGTTTTATCCACGACGAATCTTCTTCCGGGCAAACGGTTTACGTAGAACCGGAAGAAGTATTTGTGCTGAACAACCGCGTGCGGGATTTGGAATTTGACCGACGGCGGGAAATTATCAAAATCCTGACGGGATTAACAGATGAACTTCGGCCTTATGTTCCGATCCTGATTTCTTACCACGGTTTGCTTACCAAGCTGGATTTTGTGCGCGCAAAAGCTTTGTTTGCGTTGGATATTGAAGCAGAAATGCCAATTCTGGTTTCCGAAATGCGCGTTAATTTGATCAATGCCAGCCATCCGTTGCTTCTTTTATCGTACAAAAAAGAGCAGAAAAGCGTGGTTCCGCTCAACATCAAGATTGATGAAACGGACCGAATTATTGTGGTTTCCGGCCCGAATGCCGGCGGAAAATCGGTTTGTATGAAAACAGTTGGTTTGCTGCAATTGATGGTTCAGGCAGGATTACTAATTCCGGCGGCAGAGCAAAGTGAGTTGTGCGTTTTCCGGCAGATTTTTGCAGATATTGGCGATGACCAATCCATCGAAAGCGATTTGAGTACGTACAGCGCCCATCTATCAAAAATGAAATATTTTGTGGAAATGGCCGACAGCAAAACGTTGATTTTGATTGACGAGTTTGGAACCGGAACCGATCCGCAATTTGGCGGACCGATTGCTGAAGCTGTTTTAGAATCACTCAACCAAAAAAAGGTAAAAGGTGTGATTACCACGCATTATTCCAACTTAAAATTGTTTGCCAGCAACACGTCGGGTTTGGAAAATGCTTCGATGTTGTTTGATAACTTGCAATTGCGGCCTTTGTACATTTTGGAAGTTGGCAAACCCGGAAGTTCTTACGCGTTTGAAATCGCCCAAAAAATTGGTTTGCCCCGAAATGTGATTGATGCGGCGAAAAACAAAATCGGCGTAAACCAGAAAAAAGTGGATACACTTTTAATTGATCTGGAACGCGATAAAAAAGAAGTTTTGGATGCTAAGTTGAACCTGCAAAAGCAGGAGCGAAGGGCAAACGTGTTGCTTCGGGAAAATGAAGAATTGAAAAATTACCTCGAAGAAAATAAAAAAGCCTTGCTGCGCGAAGCAAAAATTCAGGCGAAAACGATTATCCAGGATGCCAATAAATTGGTGGAAAATACGATTGCCGAAATAAAAAGCAGCAATGCCGATAAAGAAACCACACGTAACCTGCGCGAAAACCTGAACCGCGAATTGCAGAAAAACACCGTTAAGCCCGAAATTGCACCGGTAAAAGAAGCACCCGAAATTGAAGTTGGCGATTGGGTGAAACTGAACGATTCGGAAACGATGGGACAAGTGTTGGAACTGGCACGCGACAACGTAATTATCGCCATCGGCGATTTGCGCACGGTTGCCAAACGTAAAAAAGTACACAAAGTAGCCCGAAAAGAAGTGCCGAAAGAAATCCGCCGCTCTTACAATTCGGCTTTAAATGATACGGCAAGTTTTAGTCCGGAGATTGATGTGCGCGGCAAACGCGGCGAAGAAACGTTGTACGAAATTGAAAAATATTTAGACCGCGCCATCATGATGGGCGTTGGCACTTTAAAAATCATCCACGGCAAAGGCGACGGGATTTTGCGAAAGATAATCCGCGATTACCTGAAAAAATACAGCGAAGTAAGCCACGTGGAAGACGAACACGCCGACCGCGGCGGCGACGGAATTACTTATGTTTACCTGAAATAACAATTTTAAGTTTTACAAGTAATGCTTCTTTTACCACCTAAAATTTGGTGTGGTAAAAGAAGCATTTATCTTTTCGGACGTTTTTTGCAGCGCTTGCCTTTTTTGTATTTTTCGCAGCATTTTTTAAAAGTACAATCGAAGCACGAAGGCAAACTTTTACTTTGAAATAAATCAAAGCGGTTGTCTTTTTCTTCGGAGAATAAAAAAATTGTGTTCACAAGTTTTTTTAAAAGAATAGAAATTACTTGAAAATAAATTTTTTAATAAAATTGTCTTATTTAAAACCTAAATTATTAAAGAAACGTATGTTAGAAGCAAGTTTTTTTCTCATTGGTTTTACTGTTTACAATTTGAAAAACTGTTGTTATTTGTATATTCTTAAAGTATAATATTTATTATTGTATAAAAATTAGTATCATAAAAAATTATAATTGTATTTTTTCAGTTAGATATTCTTCATGCAAATCTTAATTTTTAGTACAGTATTTTATCCTTTGCGTGGTGGTATTGAAAACCTCACCTTAAATTTGTGTACAGAATTTATTGAAAAAGGCCACCAGGTTAAAGTAATTACTTACCAAAAACAGGTTGAGCCTTTAAAAGATATCGAAGTTTATTATGCACCGGGTTTCAAAAAAATGCTGCAGCTTTTTTTATGGTGTCAGGTTTATTATATGCCGAACATTTCGTTAAAAGGTGTTTGGCCCTTGCTGCTTGATCCAAGTAAACGCTGGATCATTTCGCAAAATGATTTTTCGCTCACCAATAAAACCAACCCGCTCTCGCTTTTAAAACTGTTTTTGATTAAGTTTTCTTACAAAAATATTTCTGTCAGTAAAAGTATAGCTACATCTATCCGCACAAAATCGGAAATTATTTACAATTGCTATGATGATGCTGTTTTTACCCTAAAAAATACAGGTGAAAGAAAGCTAAACTTTGTTTTTATCGGAAGGTTGGTTTCGCAAAAAGGTTGTGATACTTTGATAAAAGCTTGTGCCAATTTGCAGCAGCCTTTTACCCTGACCATTGTTGGCGACGGGCCAGAATTAGCCTCATTGCAAAACCTTGCCAACGAGCTGCAGCTTGAAGATTATATCAATTTTACCGGAACAAAAAACAGTTTTGAGATAGCCGAAATTCTAAACCGGCACCAGGTTTTGGTGATTCCATCCAACGGAAAAGAAGGTTTTGGCATTGTTGCTTTAGAAGGGCTGGCTTGCGGTTGCCGTATCATTGCAACAAATTCCGGGGGTTTGGCAGAAACAGTTGGAAGTTTTGGCAAACTGTTTGAACCAGGCAATGTGCAGCAATTAAACTTGTTGTTAAAAGAAGAATTAAACCATATTGACCAGCCCGTTTACCGGCCCGAAGAGCTAGCCGCATACTTAAGCAATTATAAAAAGGCGGTGGTGGCACAAAAATATTTATCTATTTTTGGAAGTGCTGCTTAACGCAAGATTTATTCTAAACCTTCATCTTATAAAATTTGTACCAGCAAAATTCTTTTAACGGAGCAGATCTTCCTGCAAAAACTCTTTGCCTTACTTTTGATGACGGGCCCGGAATTCACACACTTGCTATTGCCCGCTTTTTGTTTGAAAATCACATTCGGGCAACATTTTTTGTAGTAGGAAAATATGCGTTTCATCAACCGGAAATTTTAAAAGAGCTGAAGGAAATGGGTCATTTGATTGGCAACCACACTTACGATCACCCGGACTTGCCTTATTATGTTTCAGTTAATGGTGATGTTATCAATCAGGTTTTGCGTACAGATGCCATTATAAAACCTTTTGTAGATAGTGGGCAAATTTACTTTCGGGCACCATATGGAAAATGGTCGGCAGAAGTGGCGCAGGAATTAAACCGAAGTATGCTAACGGCAAACCACATTGGCCCGATCCACTGGGAAATTGCCGGGGTGGATTGTTATTACTGGCAAAACAATTGGGCCGTAGAAGACGCAGCAGCACGTTATTTATCTGATATTGAACTCAACAACCAACGCGGCATTGTGGTTTTTCATGACGAAATTGCAGATATGGATGTGGTAAAACCACACAACAAAACGTTGGATTTGCTAAAAATCCTGATCCCGCAATTGTTGGAACAAGGTTATCAGTTTGTACGTTTGGACGAAATTATACCGATAAAAACAGCATCGGCAGAAAAACCAAAGTTTACGTTACGGATTGGAAAAGAAAAATGTGTTTCGCTTAAAAACGATACCGATTTAAACTGCGAAGGCAAGCCTGAAAACCCACAAAATTTATTGTGCCTGGAAGAATTAGGCTTTGGAAAAATTGCAATCAAAGCAGCCAATAATTTGTACCTAAGCTCGGCTGAAATTGAAATTAAAGCAAACCGGGCCGTGATTGGCGAAACAGAAACTTTCGACCTTATCCCGGTAGATAAAAATAAAATAATGCTGCGTTGTTATGACGGCAATTATGTTGGCATTGAAAAAGGAAAACTAACCAAAAAAGCCCCACATATGCGGCAAGCGGCAATTTTTAGTTATGCCAACCATAACCATATGATCACCGACGATATTGCCTGGGAACAAAGGCTTTTGCTGTTAAAAAAGCAGTTGCTTTTTGTGCGTTCCAAGTTGCAGCAAAAAATCTAATTCAAACTTGCGTTACTTTTTCCACATTGCTTATCTTGGAACCAATTACAGCGGCTGGCAAAAACACAGCGGCACAACAACGGTGCAGCAAGTGCTGGAAGACAAGTTGAAGCAGGTTTTAAAAACACCAATTTTCATCAATGGCTGCGGCCGGACGGATGCAGGCGTACATGCAAGCCAGTTCTTTTTTCATGCTGATTTAAATGTAATTGATTTGGACGAACTGCTTTTTCGTTTAAACAAAGCCCTGCCTGCCGATATTGCTGTTTTTGATATTATCCAAGTGAAGGGAAACCAACACGCCCGTTTTGATGCTTATCTACGGACTTACAATTATCAAATCCATACTTACAAAAATCCTTTTTTAAGTAGTACAAGCTCTTTTTACCAGTTAAAAAACCTTAACTTAAAACAAATAGACAAAGCTTTGCAGTTGTTGCTTGTGTACCAGGATTACCGTGCATTTTGTACCACGCCTGCAAAATATGAACATACCATTTGTAAAATTAGTTCGGTAAGTTTAATTGTTGATGACGATGAAAAACACATCAGTATCCAAGTTTCGGCCAACCGGTTTTTAAGTAAAATGATCAGGATAATTATAGGAAAACTACTCAAAATTGGAACCGGAAAAATGAGCGTTGACGAATTTGAACATCATCTAATTAGTAAAGAAACACCTGCAATTTTAGATTTGGCCTATCCGCAAGGCTTGCATCTTTCTAAAGTTACTTATCCTTTTTTGGATTTACCTAATCAAGGTTTTTTGGTGAAAGGCTGAAAGGTAAAAGGTTTAGATCGGCACCAATTTTTATGCGATAAAAGAAGCATCAACTTATATCCAAGTTAAATTAAACTTTGAATACAATTTCTTTCACCGTTACATCCAATTCTGCGGCGCTTTGCTTTAACATCGCAACGATGGCGTTGTTGGCCGATGTTTCTGCTGTGGTTTCCAGCATTTCTACCAAACCAATGATATTTGCAAGTGGGCGCCTTACCAAATGTGACTGGCTGTACGCAATTTCTTCCAAAGTTTTTTCTTTGGAGGAAATAATGTCACTCGCTTTCAACAAGCTGTGGTTTAAGTTTTCTACCGCCGACTTTTGCTGCATTACATGCTCATGTACATTTGTGCAAGAGCCAAACCACATTGAAACATGGCCGTTTGCATCTTTATAAGGAACGGCCCGGATTAAAAACCATTCATAATTATCTGTATTCTTTTTAAGCATTACTTCTGCTTCAAAGTCTTTTCCCTGACCTACAGTTTCAATCCAACGTTTAAATAATTTTTTCCGGTCTTTAGGATGAAAAAGACATAATAAAAAGGCTTTTCGATCAGTTACTTCATCGCATTTAAAATACTCAAAAAAACGTTTGTTCGTAAAATTTACGGTTCCGTTGGCTAAGGC
>NZ_CALMAT010000108.1:0-17379 GCF_937859865.1 uncultured Mucilaginibacter sp. | reverse complement strand
GGCTAAGGCCGTCCAGATAATTTCGGGGATAATATTAGAAAGCGATTCAAAACGTTTCCGTTCTTCTTCTGCAAACTGTTTTGACCTTAAAAGCTCGGATTCGTACTTTTTACGGTCTGTAATTTTAAGGACAGTTGCATGTACGGCTATCGTTTTTCCATCGTCTCCTTTGATAATTACGGCATTAACCAAACTTGGAAAAGTGGTGCCGTTTTTTAAATCAATATCAAAGTTAATTTCATTGATAAAACCTTGGCGGTTAAGCAAAGGCAAAGCAACCATTTGGTAATAAAGCTTGCCGCCAACACTTAAAATATCATGGAACTTCTTTTGGCCTACAATTTCTTCACTGCTTAATCCGATCCAATTTAACAAAGTTTTATTAACGCGAAAAATGTTTCCATCAGGAAAAAAAGACACAATTCCGCAAGGCGAATTTTCATACAAAAACTCTGTACTTGTTAATAAATTGTGCTGGTTTGGATGTAACAGATCCACTACTTTATACTAAAATTTTCAGTTTTGGATATAATCTTTGATGGCTTTGATTACTGCTTCCGGTGCACTTAAATGTGGGCAATGTCCGCTTGTATGCAATTCTAAGTAAGTGTTTCCGGGCGTATGTTCCCGGATGTATTGTCCGGCCGTTTCCGGCGCCATTACATCATCCATGCATTGTAAAGTTAAACTTGGGACTTTCAGATACGGCAATACGCTGCGATGATCTGAAAGCAGTGTAACGCGGGCAAAGTTTTGAGAAACAGCAGGATCGGCCGCACAAAAGCTTTCCACCAGTGCTTCTTGTTGCTCTACCGGATTATTTTCGCCCATTATTGCAGGTGCCATCATTCTGGAAAAACCGAGGTAATTACTGTCCAGCACTTCAAATAACCCGTCCAAATCATTTCTTTCCAATCCACCGATATAATCCCCGTCATTTAAATAACGTGCAGACGGGCCAAGAAAAATTAGTTTTTTAAAGTATTCTGGTTTTTCTAACGCTGCCAGCAAACCAATCATACTGCTTACCGAATGGCCAACATAAATCACCTGATAGATTTGTAAAGCAGCACAAACATCCAAAACATCTTGTGCAAAACCTTCTAAAGAATTGTAGAGTTCGGGTTTATAAGCCGAATGGTCAGAATTTCCTGATCCAACAAAATCGAAAAGAATAACTTTATAGTTAGCGGTAAAAGCATTAAAAACATATTTCCAGGCAGTTTGATCGCCTCCAAAACCGTGGGCAAATAAAACAACCTTTTCTCCGTTTCCGAAAATTTTTACGTTGTTCCTTTTTAAAATATCAGTCATTAAGATAAAGTAAATTATCCTTTTTTACGTTCCGTGCCTGTTTATAGGTTCATTTTTCGGAGCATTGTTCGTAATTTAATTACCTCAAAAACTTGCAGTACGGTTTAAAAAGGTGCAATATTTATGGAATGCTTCTTTTATGCCTATAAATTTAGTGGTTAAGCAATCCACACTGTCTATTTTTAGGCGATAAAAGAAGCATGGACAAAAACATCAGGCACAAAAAAAGCTGACCAGAGATCAGCTTTTTATCAATTACCTTAAAAAATAATTCTTTATTCTGCAATGATTTTTGTTTCTACATTGCCGCGGGTTGCTTTTGAGTATGGGCAGCCTTTATGTGCGGCATCAGCCAGTTTTTGTGCTTTTTCCAGATCAATGCTGGGAATATGGACGTGCAGTTCTGCCGATAAAACATAAGAAGCGGTGCCTTCCTGGTTAAAACTAACGTGCACATCTACCGTTGCTTCGCTCACGTCCACATTGTCGCGCTTGCCAACTGAACCTAACGCGCCCAGATAACAGCTTCCCCAGGCAGCGGCAAAAAGCAGTTCGGGGTTGGCATAACCAGCTTCGCCGCCCATTTCTGCCGGTTTTTTTAATTGCAAATCAATCACACCATCGGCTGATTTTACGGTGCCTTCGCGGCCGCCTTTTGCTGTAACTACAGCGGTATATAATGTTTCCATCGCTTTTTGTTTAAAGAGTTAACGCAATGTTTAAAACTTTTGTTTGATCCAAACGAAACCAAATACTAATAAAATTAGTATATTAGCGGTATGAACGATGAACGGATCCGGGAAAAGCTTTCCATTTTAGCAGATGCAGCCAAATATGATGTTTCCTGCGCTTCGAGCGGCAGCAAGCGCAAAAACCACAACAAAGGTTTGGGCGATGCCAGCAACGGCATTTGCCATACTTATACCGAAGATGGAAGATGTGTTTCGCTGCTCAAAATCCTGCTGACCAACCATTGCATTTTTGATTGCGCTTATTGTGTTTCGCGCAAAAGCAACGACATCAAACGTGCTGCTTTTACCGTGCAGGAAGTGGTGGATTTAACGATGAACTTTTACCGCAGGAATTATATTGAAGGTTTGTTTCTCAGTTCCGGTATTTTTAAAGATGCCGATTTTACCATGGAAAGGTTGGTGCGCATCGCCAAAAAACTGCGGACGGAGCACAAGTTTAACGGTTACATCCATTTAAAATCTATTCCCGGCGCAAGTGACGAACTGATGCGCGAAGCCGGATTGTATGCCGATCGTTTGAGCGTAAACCTGGAACTGCCAACCGAAGCCGGATTGAAATTGTTGGCTCCTGATAAAAACCAAAAGGACATGATCAAGCCGATGAATTTCATCAAGAACGAGATTATCCTCCGTAAAGAAGAAAAAACACTGTTTAAAAAAGCGCCGCTGTTTGCGCCGGCGGGCCAAAGTACGCAAATGGTAATTGGCGCAACGCCGGAAAACGACCGCCAGATTTTGTACACGGCCAACCATTTTTACAATTCCTTCAACTTAAAACGGGTTTATTATTCGGGCTACGTGCCGGTGAGCAACGATAACCGTTTGCCGGGTTTAAGTACGGCCGTGCCGATGGTGCGCGAAAACCGTTTGTACCAGGCCGATTGGTTGATGCGTTTTTACGGTTTTAATGTGCGCGAAATTGTAGACCAAAACAACCCGCACTTGGATTTGGACATTGATCCAAAGTTGAGTTGGGCCATTCGAAACTTGCAACATTTTCCCATTGATATTAATAAAGCTGATTTGCAACTGATCGTTCGCGTGCCGGGGATTGGTGTAGAATCGGCAAAAAAAATTGTAAGTGGGCGCAAGTTTGGCAAATTGAATTGGGAACATTTGAAAGCGATGGGCATCGCCGTAAACCGCGCCCGTTATTTTATTGTTTGCAACAGCCAGGATTTTGAACGACGCGAGCTTTCGGGCACCAAAATTAAACAGTTTATTTTGGCCGAATCGCAAAGCAAATACCTCAAACAAAAACCCAACCAGCTCAGCCTTTTTTAATATGATCACTTTAATTTACGACGGAACGTTTGAAGGTTTGCTCACCGCCGTTTTCGAAATTTACGAACACAAACTCACCGAGGTGAGCATTTGCCCCGAACACTTGCTTAAACCCAATTTTTTTGATGCTAAAAGAAGCATTGTGTCCGATACGGTAAAGGCAAACCGTGTTTTAAAAGGTTTGCACCAGCGTTTGGCGGCAGGCGGCGTGCAGCGTTTGTATGCCGCGCATTTGTCGGAAATTGCCGGCGAGGAAGACAATTTGCTTGGTTTTATCCGCTACGCTTTTAGCACGAATGAAACGATTGAACAGGATTTTGGGAATAAATATGTGATGCGCCTTTCGTATGTGTTGAAATTGGTGCGCCGCGAAAAGCACCGGATGGAAGCGTTTGTGCGTTTCCAAAAAATGGCCGACGGTATTTTTTATGCTTCTGTTGAACCTGATTTTAACGTGCTGCCGCTGATCTTGAATCATTTTAAAAAAAGGTATGCCGACCAAAAATGGATTATTTACGACATCAAAAGGGCTTACGGCATTTATTACGATTTGCAGGATGCTGTTTTTATACAGCTAAATTTTGCTTCGTCCAAACAAGACGGTAAAACCATTATTTCTTCTTATTCTGAAGATGAAACGTTGTACCAGGCTTTGTGGAAAGATTATTTTAAACACGTAAACATCCCAGCACGGAAAAACACAAAATTGCATTTGCAGCATGTACCGAAACGGTATTGGAAACATTTGACAGAGAAAATTTAGGTGGACAGTTGCGGGTTGTAAGAGCCTGTTTAAATTTCATCCAACGGTGTTTTGGCTAAAGCCAACCTGTATTTTACATATCCCACGGCCTAAAGGCCGTGGCAACTGGGCCGCCTTGTTTTACAAACCTTTTTCACTTTTCGGCATCCTGCTTTATTCATTGCCGCGGCCTTTAGGCCGTGGATAAAGGAACAAGGATTGGCTTTAGCCAAAATTGATGGCATAAAAGAAGCATGAAAAACAAACCGAATAAAATTTAAACAGGTTCTAAATTGTAGGTTGTAAGTTTTTATACCGATAAAAGAAGCATCAGCTTAAAATCACATCCGTAACTTTTGCAATATCCAAACTGATTTTTGAAATAAACCGAAGCTGGTCGTCCAAAAAAGCAATATCAACCTCGGCAGGGTCAAATTCTGGTTCTTTGTTTGGATGTTCAGCTTTCGACGAAATCATTTCTGCGGAAGAAGCATTTGTTAAATCTAATCTTTTTGCCGTTTCTTGCAAAATCGTTTGCGCATGGCGTGCCGCTTTAAATTGGGCTGGCAAATAAATGCTGTTTTTATCGGGTAAATTTGCGGCAACGGCTGCAATGGCCGATGAAAGGATATGGTTAAAAACCACGAACTTGTGCAAGTCTTTCGCGTGTTTTTGTTTGCTTTTCGGTTCAGAAACCATCCTTTCAAAAGCCGCAGCCAAATTGCCCGATTGCACATAAACCTCTTTCCGCGCCAGCTTGTATTCAACCATATTTAACGGCAAACCATTCAAACGCCCGGCAACAGTTTTTAAATAATTTAGATTGCTGATGAGTACTTTATCTAAAGTTTCATTCAACTGATCGGATTCCCAATTTGGAAAAATGACAAAGGCAGAACTGATGGCCAGTACCGAACCAATTAAAGTATCCAAGATGCGTTCTTCGGCAGTTTTAATCAGTTCGACACCCAAAAAACTAAAGGCAATCAACACATAAGGCGTCATAAAAATCACGCTGACGATATAATTCAACCGCAAAAAACTATAAGTCAACAGCATCAAAACCAGCATAATAAAGAACTGCGCAGTTTTATCGGGGATCAAAAACAGGATAAAAATTCCGATCGCGCCGCCAACGATAGTCCCGGTCAGCCTTTCAAAATTGCGCTGCCTGGTAAAGCTGAAGCCCGGTTTCAGGATCACGATGATCGTGAGCAAAATCCAGTAACTGTGGTGGCCAGTCGCTACTGTTTTTGCCAGGATAAAACCGATGCCGCAAACCAGCGCCACGCGCAAAGCATGTTTAAAAGAGGCCGATTTAAAAGACAAGTTATCCAAAAACACGCGCGGCGAATAATCCTGGTGCGTAACAAAGCGGGAAAATTCCAGGTTTTGTGTAGGCTTAATCACCGTTTTTAGGTCGAATTGCGTGTAGCTGGCCAGGTCAGAAAAACGTTGGTTGATGTTACGCATGTTCACCAAAATCTTTTTCAAAACCAAAACATTTTGTTCCGGGTTGGCCAAAGCAATCTGGTCAATATGGGTTTTTAATTGTTCCAGTTCCTGGTTTAAATTGCTGGCGGGTTTGTATTTTTTATTGGATTGAACGGCAAAACCAACGCGGTCCAGCTCATCCGCCATTTTGTGAATCAGCTTGGAAACGTCCTCCAAAACGCCATAAGGCTGGTACGTTTTCTGCAAACTTTCGTAATTGTAATGCGTGTAAGTAATTTGGTCGAACAAATCAACCAGGTCAACAAACGTTAGCAGCAGCATTCGGCTGATGGGTGTTGATTCTTTAACGATGGCCCGCGTTTTGTACAATATTTCGCGCACGGCATCCTGGTGCTGGCTTACCGCAATCTGCTGCGAAACCAAGAGGTTGTAGTTTTCTTCGATATTGGTTTTTTCCGCATAAAAATCAGCTTTTACCCTTAAATATTTGGCCACTTCGCCAATACATTCGCCCAAAACCTGCTGTGCGGTGCGGTATGGCCGGATCTGAAAAAAGGCCAAACTTAAAATTGTGTACCAAATCCCGCCGGCTAAAATCAGTAAGCTGTACTGGAAAACCTGCTGCGGTGCCATGCGTTTTTCGATCATAAAAATCATGACCAGCAAGGCACAAGTCCCGATAGAAGAAGCGCGGTTGCCATAAACCGCAAACATGGAAAAGAAGAAGGCGAACAACACAATTTCGGCAAACAGCAAATAAAGGTTTGGCTGTACAAACCCGGTAATCAATGAAACCAGCAAAATCAACCCGCAGCAAATGAGCATACTGTTGCGCTTGTAAATAACCGGGCCGGGGGCATCAACCACGCTTACACACAATGCACCCAAAGCCAAAGCAACGCCGGTGGCGAGTTGGTTAAAATGGTTGAACAACAATGCTGGGACCAGAACGCCAAACGTCATGCGCAACCCGTCGGAGAAATACTGACTGTAAAAGAAGCTGTAAATTTTCCTGGTTGGAATGGCCGTCATACGCATCAAAAATACGATCAGAAAGCGGTTTCTGTTTGTCCTGCATAAATTTCGCAACGAAAATCAAGTGCAGGAGGACCGTTTTTTGTGCGATGCTTCTTTTATTGATAAAAAATCAACAATAAACCTATTAAATCTTTAATTTGCCGAGGTTTACGTTAACAGTATCATATGAAACTCAGTCAGAAAGAATTTGTATTTAATAATGAAGTAGTTACCCGTTTCGACTTGTACAACAGCCTGTTTTTAACGCTGCCGTTTTATCAGGTTAAATACACCGGCACGCTGCTGCCATTTTTTACGGCACATGTAGAAGAAGGCATCAGCAAAAAGCAATCGCCGGTAGAAATTATTGAGAATTTTTTTGACAAGTACCAGCAGTACATCAAAGATGCCGACCGCTTTCACCTGCTGTTCCGTTTTATCCAATACATTGAACGACAAGTAGTTTTGTTTGATGCGATAGAAGATTCCGCGTTTTCAAAGTTAGAAACCGGAGACGACAGCAGTTCGTTGCAGGTTTTACTGCAACAGGCCAATAACCAGCCTGATACCCATGCCAAAGTGCGCAAAGCTTTGCAAAAGTTTTCTTTGCGCCTGGTTTTAACGGCGCACCCAACGCAGTTTTATCCGGGCAGCGTACTGGGCATCATCACAGAACTGACTGAAGCTTTGAAAATAAACGACATTAACCAGATTTATTTGCTGCTGCAGCAATTGGGCAAAACGCCTTTTTTCAACAAAGAAAAGCCAACGCCGGTGGATGAAGCTGTTTCGCTGGCCTGGTTTTTGGAAAATGTGTTTTACCAATCGGTTTCTTCCATCAAAGAAAAACTGGACACCGAATTTGATTTTTTAGCAGAAGATGATCACCAAACGTTAGAACTGGGCTTTTGGCCGGGCGGCGACCGCGATGGCAACCCAAACGTAAACCTGCAATCAACCCAAGCCGTAACTGAACTGCTGCGGAAAGTAATTTACCGTTGCTACACGCGCGATTACAAGCAATTGCGCAAAAGGCTGACGTTCCGCGGCGTGGAGCAATACATGGCCGAACTGGACAAGCAGTTTAACAAACAAACCGGTGCCGGGCAGTTGCAAACCAAAAACCAACAGGCAGTTTTGCTTACTAATTTAGAGGCGATAAAAACAGTATTGCAAAAAGACCACGACGGTTTGTTCATCAATTTGCTGGATGATTTGATCCGAAAAGTGAAGCTGTTTGGTGATTATTTTGCGACGCTGGACATCCGGCAGGACAGCCGGATTTTAAGGGCAACACACCAATATTGTTTAACAGAATCAACAATAAGGCACCGGATGCCAACAGGTTACCACGAACAAACGGAAGAAGAAAAGCTGAAGAACATCCGGTTTGTAGAAGCTGATTTTTACTGCCCGGACGCGGCAGAAGATTTGGTGAAAGACACGCTGGACACCATCCGGTATATGCGCGAGATCCAGGAAACGAACGGCGAAAAAGCCTGCCACCGTTTTATCATCAGCAATTGCCAGGAAGCTTCGGATATTTTGCAGCTTATCAATTTGTTTTTGTGGAGCGGCTGGAAGGCAGAAAACTTGACCATTGATTTTGTGCCGCTTTTTGAAACCGTAAACGATTTGCAGGGCGCGGCCGAAGTGATGGAAAAATTGTACACCAATCCGTTTTACATCGCCCACTTAAAAAAACGGAATAACCGGCAAACCATCATGCTGGGTTTTTCTGACAGTACCAAAGATGGCGGCTATTTGATGGCCAACTGGTCTATTTACAAAGCAAAAGTGGAGTTAACGGCGATGTCGAGAAAGTACGATATTGACCTGGCGTTTTTTGATGGGCGCGGCGGGCCACCGGCACGTGGCGGCGGCAAAACGCACCGTTTTTATGCTTCCATGGGCCACGAAATTGCGAACGATTACCTTCAACTAACTATTCAGGGACAAACCATTAGCACACAATATGGCTCGATTGACAGCGCACGTTTTAATATTGAGCAATTGATCAATGCAGGCATCGTTTCTGCCTTAAACCAACAAAATGGCGATACCATTGACGAAAAAGGCCGTGCGTTGATTGAAAATATGGCTGCCGAAAGTTACCGTTATTTTATGGAACTGCGCGGAAACCCCTTGTTTCTGCCGTACTTGGAAAATTTGAGTCCACTTAAATTGTTGTCGGAAATTAACATCAGCAGCCGGCCGGTCAAAAGAAACTCAGGCACTGAGTTGAAGTTGGAAGATTTGCGCGCCATCAGTTTTGTAACGGCCTGGAGCCAGTTAAAACAAAATATCCCCGGTTTTTACGGCGTAGGAACGGCCTTGAAAAAGATGGAAACCGAAGGCAAATGGGAAGATCTGAAAACGATGTACCGCCAGAACAGTTTTTTCAAAACCATCATTGATAATTGCATGATGTCTATGTCAAAATCCAACTTCAACATTACCGCAAATTTGGCGGACGACCCGGAATATGGCGCATTTTGGACCATGCTGAAAACGGAATTTGAACTGACCTGCTCGCTGCTTTTAAAGCTTTCGGACACAAAAGTTTTGATGGAAGAATCGCCGGTGGAACGGCAATCCATTGCGCTGCGCGAAAAGATTATCATGCCTTTGGTGGTCATTCAGCATTATGCGTTGCAGCAATTGCATTACCAGGAATTGAATGAGGAGGAAACCAATTTGTACCACAAGCTTATCATCAGAACGGTTTATGGGATTGTAAACGCGGGAAGAAACTTGGCATAACAGGAGCATGCTTCTTTTATCGGTGTAAAATTGGTGGGCTGTCGTTCCGACGATAGGAGGAACCTTCTTTCAATATAATTAGTATTTAGCTTTGAAATAAGATTTCTCCCTTCGGATCAAAATGACAGACCGCAACTTCACATCCTTCCTTCTTCCGCACTGCTTCCCGTTTTGCGGTCGCGTGCGGCCTCCAATTTGGTGTTGCCAAAGTTGTAGGTAAAACCCAACGTAAAGCGGCGGCTTTCGTACTCGTTATCCCAACGGGTATTTACGTTGTTGTACTGTAAAATGCTGCGGTAACGGTTTCCAAAGAAAATATCGCGCGCTTTAAAACTTAAACTCAGGCGTTTATCCAAAAAGGTTTTGGTGATACCGGCATCAATTTGCGAAGAAGAAAGCGTGCGCGACAAACCATTGATCGAAGGCGAATCATACTCTGCTGTTAACTGAAGTTTGAAATTGTGCGGCAAAAAGAAGCTTTGATCAATGTTGCCCGACCAGGAAAAACGGCTGCTTTGATAAGGGTTTCCACCAACTATTGTGTTTACGCGGTTGTAAGCAGCATCCACTTCCGCATTTACCACCCACCATTTTTTGATTTTAAAACTCCCGGCCGAAGTTGCGCTCAAGGTGCTGGTGCTGCCCAGGTTTTGGTAATTGCTGATGCTTTCTTTCGTTTGGTCGTTTTGGTTGATGACTGTGCTAACGGCATCGTTTACTTTCAAATAACTCAAACTCAAAACTTGGAAACTTTTGTAGGTGTAATTGAAAACGTAGGATTGCGAAATGGAAGGCTGCAAATAAGGATTGCCCTGGATAGCCGTGTAAGGATCGGTGTAACGGATGGCCGAATTTAACGAACCATAACTTGGGCGGCTGATCCTCCTGCTAAAAGAAGCATTTAACTGGTTATCCGGATTGATTTTATAAGTGATAAACGCGCTTGAAAAAAGTTGAAAGTAATTGCGTTTCACCACTTCGTTCCGGGTCAGAGAATTGGCGGTAGAAACGGTTTGCTCGCCGCGCAGACTGGCTTTTACATCTAACTTTGTTCCAAAATTTTTGCTGATGGTGCCATAAGCCGCGTTGATATTTTCATCGTACATAAAGTTGTTGCTGTGTTTTGGGTCGTTGATATAACCGTTAGTTTTCAACGAATCGAACGAAACATCGCTGCCCGTACTTACAAAACTGCTTTTTAAACCGGCTTCCACTTTCCAATGGTTGGCCAAAGGCAGCACATAATCTGCTTTGATGGATTTGATATTGTAATTGACCGGCGCGGCACTTCGCAATTGGATTGGGTTGCCGATGACATCGCCGCTGCCGTTAAAATAAGTGTTGGTGTAAGTTTGGTTCATAAAAGAACTGCTGTGCACATAATCTGCATCAACACTTAATTTTTGGCCAACTGTATCAATTGCAAAACTATAATTTAAGTTAACGCTGTATGTATTATTATCGGATTTTTGCGGATTAAAACCGGTAACACTTCCCGTTTGACCACCAAAACTGTTTAACGTACTTGACTGACTGGTAACCTGCGCATCCATCGGGCTGTTGTAGCCTTTAAACATCAAACCAAACGTGCTTCTTTTACTGGCATAAAAATCAGTGCCAATGGTGTAACCGGTTGCAAAAGTTTTTGGGTGCCAGTAATTGTATTGGTTGTAAAGCTCATTTTCGATCTGGCGGCTCAAGGTCAATTTATTGTACGAATCATAATAACCCGAATTAACGCGGGCAAATAAACTGAGCTTGCCGGTATTGTAGTTAAAATTGAAGCCGCCATACAATTTCGGATACTTGCCATAACCTGCATTTAAGTTTGCCGTGCCGCTGTAACCTTGCATTTTGTTGTGTTTTAAAATGATGTTGACCATTCCGGCCGTTCCTTCTGCATCGTAATTGCCGGGTGGGTTTGGGATCAGTTCTACTTTGCTCAGCGCGCTTCCCGGCATTGATTTTAAATAATTGCTGAGTTCGGTGCCGCTCATATAAGTTCTTCGTCCGTCAATCATCACCACCACGCCGGCATTATTTCGATACAAAATATTATCGTCTTTATCCAAACGGATGCCTGGTGCTTTCTTCAAAACTTCCAAAGCATTATCGCCGGTTGTGTTTAGTTTTTCTACGTTAACAACTAAACGATCTGATTTTTGCTCCAGTTGCGGTAAAGTAGCCGTAACCGATATTTCTTTTAGCAGGTTTTTTTTCTCGTACAAAACCAAAATAGGAAGTTGAACATCCCTTCCGTCAAAATCAAAAGCTTTAGAATAAACCGTTGTAAAACCAACCAATGCTGTTTTTACCACATATTTTCCGGGCTTTAGTTTGAAAAGATAGGCGCCGTTTTCATCAGCAACTTGTCCGGCAACTTGTATAGAATCTGGCAAGTGCAGCAGCAAAACCGAAGCGCCCGGCAAAGGTTGTTGTTTTTGGTCGGTAATTTTTCCGGAAATATTTCCGCTTTGAGCAATAGCAGTTCCGCAAATCAATAAAAGTAAAAAGGTGTAAAGCGTTTTCATATATGTTTGGGTTGATGCTTCAAAGGTGCAACGTCAACCTTCGCCCCAAAAAAATTTGATACCAACCACCCGGAATATTATCCCAGACCAAAAAAACACCGGTAAAAGAAGCATTGCCCTGATTTTTCCGGTTCGCATCAGGAAAACGGGCGTTGGGATAAAATTTTAAAAGTCAACCTGCTTTTGCCTTAGCTTTATCCAATCATGACGAAAAAAGAAATTCGCTACCACATCATCGGCTGGACGCTTTATTGGCTTTACCTGATATTCGGCAACGCTTTTATTTTCAAGCCCAATAAATTTCCAATTTTTGATTACTCCATGGTTTTTGTAAAGATGGTAGAGTTTTACGTTTGCTATTTGTGGGTCTATCCAAACTTCCTCAACAAAGGAAAAATACCGCAGCTCATTGGCGGGATTGCAGTAGCCATTGGCTGTTTTATCCTAACCCGTTTTTTGCTGGAGGAAGTTGCCTTTGATTATTTTTTTCACTTCCATAATTATTTCGGATATACTGCTTTTAGCTACTCCTTAGATAATGTATATTTTGGTTCTTCTGCAGTTATTTTGAGCCTTGCAGTTTACAGCAGTTTTGATGCGTTGCGAAAAGAGCAAGAAAATAAATCGCTGCGTGAGGAAAAAACACAGGCCGAACTGGCTTTCCTTAAAACGCAAATCAACCCGCATTTTTTGTACAACACGCTCAATTACATTTATTCGCTGGCGTATCCGGTTTCGGATAAACTGGCCGATGCCGTGATCAAACTTTCGCAACTGATGCGTTACATGCTCACCGAAAACCCTGATGGACAGGTAGATTTGCAAAAGGAAGTGGATTACATCGAAAATTACATCAGTATTTACCAGTTGCGTTTTGAAGATGCGTTTTTTGTAGATTTTAAAGCAGAAGGCGATATTGCCGGGAAACGGGTTGCCGCGCTGCTGCTGATCCCGTTTGTAGAAAACGCGTTTAAACATGGTGTGGTTAATGATCCTTCGCGCCCAATCCGCATTAATTTAAAATTAACCGGCCAGCGTTTGGAGTTTACGGTGAGCAATAAGATCAGCCAAAACCAAAAAGACTATTCTACCGGCGTAGGTTTGGTCAACGTTCGGCGAAGATTGGAACTGCTTTATCCAAAGCAACACGAATTTTTTATATCCAACAACGGACAAACTTATAAAGCAACTTTGGTTCTCAGCTTTTAGCTGTCAGCAATCAGCTTTCTTGCAAAATTCAAACCTCAAAATTTTATAAACAAACTGAGTTTAATAAAACCCACTGTTATATTTGCACCATACAAATTCTGATTGTTGATAACTAAGAGCCGATAGCAACTCTTATTTATTTACAATTTACAAACGCTGAAAGCTGATTGCCGACAGCTAAAAGCCCTCTTAAAATGATCCGTTGCCTTGCCGTTGATGACGAAGCTTATGCCACCAAAATTATTGCTGATTACATCGCAAAAATTCCTTTTTTAGAATTGGTTGGAACCACAACCAGCGCCATTACCGCTTTAACGCAAGTACAGCAAGGCGATATTGATATGGTTTTTTTGGATATCCAAATGCCGGATTTAACCGGAATACAGTTTTTAAAACTATGCGGCAGCAAATGCAAAGTTATTCTTACGACCGCTTATCCCGAATATGCTTTGGATGGTTACGAACACGATGTGCTGGATTATCTGCTGAAACCAATTGCTTTTGACCGCTTTTTGAAAGCTGCCAACAAAGCACACGCTTATTTTATGCCGATAAAAACAGCATCGGCAACTATTCAATCCACACCAAACTTGGATCATACAATTAATCCGCCAACGAATGCTGCAGAATATATGTTTATCAAAGGCGAAAGCAAAAACAAATTTCTCAAAGTTAATTACGATGATATTTTATATGTGGAAGGCTTGAAAAATTACGTTTCGCTTTTTACTGCCGATCAGCGGATGGTTACTTACCAAACTCTGCGCGACCTGGAAACGCAACTACCGCAACCGCCGTTTTACCGCGTGCATAAATCGTATATTATTTCGGTGGATAAGATTAGGATGGTGGATGGCAACCAGGTTTACATCGGCGACCAAGCCATTCCGATTGGTGAAACTTACCGCGACGGTTTTTTAAAAGTGATCAGGGAGCAGGAGTGAGGTTGTGATTTTTAGGTGGTAAAAGAAGCATGGTTAAAAAGCACAATTTCAAAATCCAACGACAACAATTATCCAATTAACTTTTTTGCACACCAAGTTTTTCTTTTACCATAGGCGATACTTGTGTACCAAGAATCTCGATAGCTTGCATCAGTTTAGCATGTGATAAATTGGCGTTGTCCATTTGAAAAGAAACTCTGGAAATTCCTCCTAAAGCATCACTATGCCGAATGATCTTTTCGGCCACTTCTTCCGGCCCGCCGATGATCAATGCGCCTTGCTTGTTCATTTGTGCATCAAAATGTGCTCTTGTAACTGGCGGCCAGCCGCGTTCTTTTCCTATTTTGGTAAAGTTTTCGGCGTAGCCGGGATAAAAATCGTCTATGGCTTGTTGTGTGGTTTTTGCAACATAACCGATAGAGTGCAGGCCTACTTTCAATTGTTCTGGCGGATGCCCGGCCCTTCTTCCTGCTTCGCGGTACAAATCTACCAATGGGCGAAAACGGTGTGTTTCGCCGCCAATAATGGCCACCATCAGCGGCAAACCCAAAGTGCCGGCACGGACAAAAGACTGCGGTGTGCCGCCAACACCTATTGAAATTGGTATGGGGTTTTGCAAAGGGCGCGGGTAAATGGCTTGGTTTTTAAGTGCCGGACGAAACCTGCCCGACCAGCTCACCGTCTCGTTTTCCCGAATATTCAGCAATAAATCCAACTTCTCCGAAAACAACTCGTCGTAATCCTGCAAGTTCAAACCAAAAAGCGGAAAAGATTCGGTAAAAGAACCACGGCCTACCACCATTTCGGCCCGGCCTTGCGAAATCAAATCCAATGTGGCAAAGGTTTGAAAAACCCTGACTGGGTCGGCCGCGCTCAACACCGTTACGGCACTGGTAAGGCGGATCCGTTTTGTTCGCGCCGCTGCCGCAGCAAGGATCATGGTTGGTGCCGAATCTAAAAACTCTTTGCGGTGGTGTTCGCCGATGCCAAAAACATCCAGGCCAACCTGGTCTGCATGTTCTATCCTTTCCAGCAAATAGTGGATAGATTTGACACTGCTTAAGTTTGTACCGCTATCGTTATTCGACATGGCGGCCGCAAAACTATCTACCCCGATTTCCATAGCAATTTTAATATTGAGAATTTGGTTACAAGTGAAGTTATTTTCCGTGCAAACTTACATTACTTTAAAGCCCGTACAAACTTGTTCAATTAAAATTGCAATGCTTCTTTTATCAACCTAAATTTAGGGTGATAAAAGAAGCACAACGACCAAACAGAACAATATTTAAACTACAGCTTTCGCACTTGTGTTGTTTACACTTGTGTTATTGCCCAGCAACCTTTGGCTTAGCTCTGGGAAACGGATTGCTGCTGCAATCCAAAGCAGGCATTGAAAACCAACTGGGGCAGTAATCGGGAGATGGTGCTCTAAATGGGTAGCAATTGCGCCGCCGAGATAAGCTGACAAAAGCAACAGGCCCAGCATACCGGTACGCGGAATGACAAAAAGCAAAAAGGAAACAATTTCTATAACGCCAAGCATTTTCAAAGTGGCCAAAGAGATGCCAAAACCTGCTGCACCTTTTGCCGCTTGTTCGCCACCAATCAATTTCATAGAAGCGCTGGAAATAAATACAAACGCCAGAACGGCTGTTAAAACCCAGCCAATAATGTTTCTTGTTTTTGTGTTCATGGTTTTTGGTTTTTTTTGGCAATGTAGGGCTTTACAAGCAATAACAATTTTGCAAAACATAAAAAAACTGCACCTTGTATTTTTTATGACTTTTGTTTGAAGATTGCAATTTTAGGTGTTTCCATAATTTATTATAAAAAAAGTTTCGTTAACATAATTGTTTAACTGCCAACATCACATAAATCTCGATCCCCGGTTCTAAAAATGTTTTTTTAATTGTTTGGTTTGATGATTAAAGCATGGGAAAAAGTATTGTTTGAAACAGGTTTACAATTTGTGTACAAATTAAACTACACACTGCGCTTTTTTTTCCCGAAGCTCCCCAACCAAAACAATTGCAAACTTTAATGTCATAAAAAAAGCTTTTTAAAATTTGATTTTCGCTTTGAAAGGAAAAGAACACCTTTATTTTTTAAACCGCTGCTGTCTGGCATTTCTTTTGGATATATCATACAAAATATTTACAAAAGCAAACCATAAACAATGGAAAACCACCGCGAAATAAAAAACACACTTACCTGGCATTTTGAAGGCAACTTTAACGCAACAATTGTAAATGGCGTAATCAAAGAACTAAACCTATGCGAACCCGGAAAAGGGGTCGGAGACTGCGGCAGGTGCCTTACCAGCACCGATTATAAATTCCTGAAATCTGTGCACGAAGCTTTGGGCGACATTTTTAAATTTATGCACGAAGAAAACAAACGTTTAGGCTACAGTTACCCCGAAGATGTGAAAGATTGGGACAGCGAAGCTGAAAATATGATCTCGAAGATTAACAATTATGTGCCGTTGTAAATGGATGATTTTTGCCTGATAAAAGAAGTACTTGCAGGTAATTGGGTTTAGTTGACAAGCATAGTTTCAATTTTAAAATACGAAGTTGGAATATTATACAAAATTGGATTGATAAAAAAAATATGGTTTTTTGAAATTAAAAACCAAAAGTTCAAAAGATTAGCTTGTAAAACGAAACCAGTAAAATTTTCAACTTCTTTCTAGTCTTTTCGCACACAATGCTATCCTATTTTTGCCAACTCGACGGGAAAGGGCTTGACGAAGAATTGGAATTTGAAACCCGTCAGCCGAAACCAAAGTTAGATTTATAATCAAAAGTTGATGCTTCTTTTATCAGCTAAAATTTTATTCCTTCTGCCGAAACTGAAGTAAAATTGCAAAATTGAAGTTCAATTACTTTTGTCAGCCAGTTTTTTGCCAAACCAATGTTGGCTGTAGTTTTTTTATCTTGTAATGCTCTATCTATAAAACCAAGCTATCATTAGCCACAACATTAAAATCTCTAATGTTGTAATCATATAAAATTTAAAAGTTCGTTTTTGTTTAGTAAGCAGTAAAAAGTTTATAAATAAATGCATAATAATGAAAATAATAAAAAGTATCCAAGCTGCATTCTTATAATTATCATTTGAACCATAACCGGTTACAAAGCCACTAATAAAGTATAATATTAACAGAACTACAAAGAAAAAAAAGTTTGATAAAATGAGTAATGAAATGTTCTTAATCATTTTAAAAATATCAATAAAATTTGTTTAGAAATGTGTATTGTCACGTTTTACTTTTCTAATAGTCGTCGGAAAATTACAGCCAACGGAAAGGGCTTGGTGAAGAACTGGAACTTGAAAACCGTCAGCCCAAACCAAAGTTAAAT
>NZ_CALMAT010000107.1 GCF_937859865.1 uncultured Mucilaginibacter sp. | reverse complement strand
GGTTTTTTGTTGGAAGATAGTTCATGCTTTGCCCGTTCTCGTATTCCACTTTGGCACGAGGGTCATCAGAAGTCATAAAATCAAATACATCTTTTAGCTCCGTATTTCCAGGAAGTTTGGAATCATTGTAATACGTAACATCGCGCACGCCGGCTTCAAATTTTTCATTAGGCATGGTGATGGGAAGCGGTGCCGAAGCGTTCATTTTTTGCTTCATCTGGCGGATGTACCAATCCGTCCCGAGCAAGCTTAAATTGACGATACGCACATCTGGCCGAACATTTTCCACTTCCTGGATGTACCACAACGGGTAAGTATCGTTATCGCCAAAAGTAAACAAGATGGCATTTGGCGCGCAGGAATTGAGGTAATTGTAGGCCATATCGCGCGGGGTGGTTTTGGTAGAGCGGTCATGGTCGTTCCATTCCTGCGAAGCCATTAAAACCGGCGCGGCCAATAAACAAACTACTGTTGCACCGATGGCAGCCGTTTGCGGGTTGGCATACTTTCTTAATTTTTCGGCGATAAACAAAGTACCGATCCCAATCCAAATGGCAAAAGCGTAAAACGAACCAGCGTAGGCATAATCCCGTTCACGTGGCTGCAAAGGGTCTTGGTTAAGGTAAAGCAAAATGGCAAAACCGGTGAAAAAAAACAGCAAGCCAACTACGCCGGCATCTTTCTGGTTTTTTTTGAAGTGATAAAAAGCACCGATCAAACCTAAGATCAGCGGTAAAAAGAACATCCGGTTGTAGGATTTGTCCAACGTCATGGAAGGCGGCAACGCGCTCTGGTTGCCCAAACGCATCGCATCAATCGGTTTGATACCGCTTAGCCAGTTGCCATCGGTGGCGTTGTTGCTTTGCCCGTCGGCATCGTTTTGCCTTCCAACAAAGTTCCACAATAAATAACGCGTGTACATTTGGTTAACCTGCCAGCTAAAAAAGAAGCCGAGGTCATCGGCAAAAGTCGGGCTTTGGCCTTCGGCGATATGCATCCAATCTTTGTAAAAACCAATATGCTCAGCCTTATCGCTGAACATCCGGGGAAACAACGTATTACGGTCGTAAACCAGGTTTTGCTTCTTCCCGGCCACTTCGTATTTCTCTTTTCCTTTACGATAAATGGTTGCGCCTTCGGTTTGGTCAACCGCTTTGGAATCATAATACTGGCCGTACAACAAAGGCGTGTCGCCGTACTGGTCACGGTTCAAATAACTCAACAAAGCAAAAGCATTGTCCGGTTCGCTGTTGTTTAAGTTGGTATGCGCTTTTGCGCGGATAATCAGCATGGCAAAAGAACTGTAACCGAAAAGGATAAAAACAGTGCAGGTCAAAATCATGTTGAGCGCAAACCTTTTTTCCCTAATCTTAACCACATATTCTAAAAACGCAACAATCGCAATACCGATCAGCCCGCCAATAAAACCACCGCTAACGGTAAGCGCCAAAACAAAAGCGATAGCCGCAACCAAAATGGTGGTTTTGACCGGTTTAAGGGTATAAATAATCCCGGCTGTCATGGTAATGACAATCAGGATAAAGAAAACTGTTGCGCCACTCCAAAAACCCAAATTAAAGGTATTTACAAAAAGCAAATCAGAATAAGCGGCGCCTTTAACTATATACTGGATAATTCCCCACAAAACGACTGCTACAATAATTATTCCTACAAAAAGAGCAGTCAGCGTACCTCTGCCGGTTGCGTTTGGTGTCCGGCGGAAGTAATAAACGCAGGCAATTGCCGGAATAGCCAGTAAGTTTAACAAGTGGATTCCGATGGATAAACCCATTACGTAAGCGATAAAAATGATCCATCTATCAGCTCCGGGTTCGTCTGCATGGGCATCCCATTTCATGATCGCCCAAAAAACAATGGCGGTACAAAGGGAAGATTGTGCGTAAACTTCGGATTCAACAGCGGAAAACCAGAACGTGTCCGACCAGGCATAAGCCAAAGCGCCAACCAAACCGGCACCAATAATCAGGATGGTTTGGCTTAGGCTAATCTCTGATGCTGTTTTTACCACTATTTTTTTGGCAAGTGCGGTAATTGTCCAAAACAAAAACATAATGGTAGCGGCACTGGCCAAACCGGAACTCATATTGATCAGGTAAGCCACATGTGCTTTATCCGCCGCAAACAGCGAAAACACTTTGCCAATCATGGTAAAAAGCGGTGCGCCTGGTTGGTGCGCCACTTGCAAACGGTATGCGCAGGCAATAAATTCGCCGCAGTCCCAAAAACTGGCAAAAGGTTCTAAAGTTAAAATATAGGTAACAGCGGCAATTAAAAAGGCAAGCCAGCCAAACAAATTATTGATTTTATGATACTTCATGGAGGGTATTGTTTCTGTCATAATTTTGTGGTGCCGAAATTAACAAACTATAATGAAGTTTATGGTCTTTGGCCAATTGTTTAACAGGTTTTAACAATTGACGGCCCGATGCTTCTTTTACCACATAAAAAATATAAAAATTGCATTTGGCTTTTTAATTTATCGTCCTATATTTGCATTCCTTTTCGGCAGGTACAATACCAACGAAGAGCAGATTGCCCGATAGTATAAAGGTAGTACGACGGTTTTTGGTACCGTTTGTCTAGGTTCGAATCCTGGTCGGGCAACTTAAAAAGAAGCAGACACGCTTGAGTAATGGCTGTCTGCTTTTTACTTTAAAGGCAGTTTAACATTTTTTACTCACCATGCCGATACAGTTCAATCCCATCAAATTATTTTCAGGTTTAGCCACATTGGAACTTTCGCGCAAGGTTGCAGAAGCTTACGGAAAAGAATTGGGAGAAGTAATTTTATCGCGTTTCAGCGACGGCGAGTTTCAGCCTTATTTTAATGAATCGGTACGCGGTTCTGATGTTTTTTTGATCCAATCTACCAATCCGCCAACTGACAATTTAATGGAGCTGCTGATGATGATTGATGCCGCACGCCGCGCATCGGCACATTATGTTACGGCCGTTATCCCTTATTTTGGTTTGGCGCGGCAAGACCGGAAAGACAAGCCGCGTGTCGCCATTGGTGCAAAATTAGT
>NZ_CALMAT010000106.1:3268-13659 GCF_937859865.1 uncultured Mucilaginibacter sp. | reverse complement strand
TGGCGCGGCAAGACCGGAAAGACAAGCCGCGTGTCGCCATTGGTGCAAAATTAGTTGCCAATTTATTAACCGCAGCAGGCATCAACCGCATCATGACGATGGATTTGCATGCCGCTCAGATACAAGGTTTTTTTGATATTCCGGTAGATCATCTGGATGCTTCGGTTATTTTCGTGCCCTACATCAAAAGTTTAAACTTGCCGAATTTAACGATTGCTTCGCCGGATATGGGCGGCTCTTATCGCGCACGTAGTTTTGCCAAATTTTTTAATGCCGAAGTTGTGATCTGTGATAAACAGCGTAAACGCGCCAACGAAATTGAATCCATGACGGTGATTGGCGATGTTACCGATCAACACATTGTTTTAATTGACGACATGTGCGATACGGCACGCACTTTGGCTAAAGCGGCAGGATTAATTATGGACCGCGGCGCATTAAGTGTAAGGGCTGTTTGTACACATCCGATTTTATCCGGCGATGCTTATAACACGATTGAAAATTCGGCATTAACCGAACTGATTGTTACCGATACCATTCCGTTAAAACAGCAAAGCAGCAAAATACGCGTACTTTCGGCCGCCAAATTATTTGCCAGTGCTATTGCCAATGTAAACGAACATGGTTCTATTAGTATGCTTTTTAGTGTGGAGTGAGAAGAGCTTTCAGATGTCAGCTTTCAGCAATCGGCGGATGCAAGGAGCCGAAAGCTGACGGCTGACAGCAACAAACAAACAAACAAACAAACAAATACAAATACATAAACAACAACAACAATGAAATCAATTGCTATTAGCGGTTCTCCCAGAGAGAACGTAGGGAAAAGAGACGCTAAAGAGCTGCGTTACCAAGGCTTAGTGCCGGCAGTTCTTTATGGTGGGGCAACACAAACCCACTTTGCTGTGTCTGCAGCTGATTTGAAACCGGTAATTTACACACCCGAGGTTCATTTCATAGATTTAGATATTGCCGGTACCAAAAGCCAGGCCATTATTCAGGCTACACAATTTCATCCGGTAACCGATCAGTTGATCCATATCGACTTTTTATTGCTAAACGAAAGTAAACCGATTACGATGGAAATTCCGATCCGCCTGACCGGAACTTCGCCAGGCGTAAAAACCGGTGGCAAACTGGTACAAAAACTGCGTAAACTGCGCGTAAAGGGTTTCCCGAAAGACCTTTTGGATACCATTGATGTCAGCATCGAAACACTGGAAGTTGGCAAATCGGTTAAAGTGAGCGAAATCAAATTGCCTAACTTAACCATCACCAACGCGCCCGAAGATACCATCGTTTCTGTAACTACTTCACGTGCCTTGCGCCAGGCAGAACAGGAAGTAACCTCCAATAAAAAATAAGCATACTTCTTTTATTGCACAAAAGTCTTCAGCCTAAAAACTGAAGGCTTTTTTTATGCACCTAAAAACAGTATTACCTTTGCGGGAAATGAAATACTTAATTGTTGGCCTCGGCAACATCGGCCCGGAATATGCAGACACGCGCCACAACATCGGTTTTATGGTTTTGGACGAACTGGCCAGGCAGGAATCGGCCAAGTTTTACAACATGAAACTGGCGTATTACACCGAAGTAAATTACAAAGCGCGCACACTTCACCTTATCAAACCAACCACGTACATGAATTTGAGCGGAAAAGCGTTGAACCATTGGATGAAAGAACTGAAAATTCCGGTAGAAAACGTGTTGGTGATTGTGGATGATTTGGCTTTGCCTTTAGGGACTCTACGCCTGAAACCAAAAGGAAGCGCGGCGGGCCACAACGGTTTAAAACATATCGAACTAACTTTGGGCAACAACAATTACGCGCGTTTGCGTTTCGGCATTGGCGACAACTTCCCGAAAGGAAGGCAAATTGATTATGTTTTAAGCGGGTTTGATAAGGAAGAACAATTGGAACTGCCTGCTTTGATTGATCGTTCCATCGAAATGGTTAAAAGTTTTGTTGCGGTTGGAACGGAACTGACGATGACCAAATTTAACCGGTAAAAACAGCATCATGGAAAATTTCCTGGTATTGATTTTTCCAAAAAACGTGATTTTGTTTTTATAAATTTAAATCAAAAAAATTGAGCAGGTTGCCTTCTGCTCAATCCAAAATAAGTATGGTAAAAACAGCATTGCAAGTTTTAAGGACGTATTAAATTACTTTGATCGCAATTTTGCCGCGGGTATGTCCTTCTTCGCTTACTTTTTGTGCTTTGGCAATTTCCTCGAGCGGAAAAACCTGGTTGATAATCGGTTTTAATTTCCCGGAATCAACCAAATCGGCCATTTGCTTCAGCTGTTCTGGGTACGATTGCGCCATAAACTGATGTGTCTGTATATTTTTCGCTTTAAAAGCTTCCTCATCCTGCACGCCAACCGTACTTACCAATATGCCGCCTGTTTTTAAAACTTCTACTGATTTTTTCTGCGTTTCGCCGCCAATGGTATCAAACACAACATCAATATCTTTCAGTTCTTTTTCAAATTGCTGATTTTTGTAATCAATTACCTCATCCGCACCAAGTTCCTTTAAAAAATCAATGTTGTTTTCGGAAGCTGTTCCGATTACATAAGCACCTTTCCACTTTGCTAATTGTACAGCAAGTGTGCCTACGCCTCCTGATGCACCATGGATCAGGATTTTCTGGCCGAGTTCTAATTTTCCATGATCGAAGATGCCTTGCCATGCAGTTAACCCGGCCAGCGGAATAGAAGCAGCTTCCACATGGGAAATTGAACGTGGTTTTTCGGCGATACTGCCTGCTTTTACGGCTACAAATTCTGCATAAGTCCCGTTTCTAGGCAAGTCTGGCCGGCTATAAACCTCTTGGCCAACTTCAAAATTTTTCACGTCGCTTCCTACTTCGGTAATTACGCCCGAAACATCCCAGCCTAAAATCAGTGGAAATTTAAACTGGATTTGCTTCATTTCGCCTTCACGTACTTTCCAATCTACCGGGTTAATGCTGGTTGCAAATACCTTGATCAACACATCATCCGGGTTAATTTTTGGCATTGGCGCCTCTTCATATTTTAATTCTTCCGGCCCGCCAAACTGATGAATTTGAATTGCTTTCATAATGGTAAATTTTCCTTTATCAACAAAAATTAATCCTGGTTGATTGCACAGGAAAAAATTTGACACAAATTATATATAGTAAAAGAAGTATTGTCGGAAAGTATATTTTGATCCAGTTTTATACTTCTTTTACCACCTAAAAATCAGTGTAATCAATTCTAAAAATCCTTCAATCCTAAAAAATCCCTGATAAAAGAAGCATGTAACAACCACAATACTTTTCTCCTGTTGATATTTTTTTAAATTAGCAGTTCAAATTTCTGTTAAATGAAAAAAATATACCTTTTCCTGCTGCTTACTCTAAATTTTATTGATTTCGCTTCGGCACAAAGCAATTATGCCAGCGAAAACTACACCAAAAAGGATGCATACATCACCATGCGCGACGGCATCCGGCTTTTTACTTCTATTTATACGCCCAAAGATGCTTCCCCGCAAAAAAAATATCCAATGTGTATGCAGCGCACCGGCTACAGCGTGGCACCTTATGGGGCCGGAAAGTTTCCGAGGATTTTAGGCCCGTCGGAAACGATGATGAAGGAAGGTTATATTGTGGTTTATCAGGATGTGCGCGGCCGTTACAAAAGCGAAGGAAGCTGGACGAACATGACGCCGGTTATTGACAATAAAAAAGGCAAAACAGAGGTAGACGAACCTTCGGATACTTATGATACGATTGACTGGCTGGTAAAAAACGTGGCCAATAACAACGGCAAAGTGGGCCAATGGGGAATTTCTTATCCCGGTTTTTATACAGCGGCCGGTATTTTGTCCAACCATCCGGCTTTGAAAGCTTCTTCTCCGCAAGCCCCAATTTCCGATTTCTTTTTTGATGATTTCCACCACAATGGTTCTTTGCTGGAGTCTTACTTTTTTACGTATCCGGTTTTTGGCGTTCAAAAAACGAAAGCAGATACCAGCGGAAATGCTTGGTATGCAAGCCAAATGTTTAATCCGGGAACGAAAGATGGCTACCAGTTTTTATTGGATATGGGCCCGCTTACCAACGCCGATAAATATTACCACGACAATTTCTTCTGGCAGGAAACCATCAACCATCCAAACTACGACGAGTTTTGGCAGAAAAGAAGCTTGCCGCGCCATTTTAACAAAGTAAAACCTGCGGTGATGTTTGTTGGCGGCTGGTTTGATGCAGAAGATCTTTCCGGCCCGTTGGATATGTTCAAGAAAATCCATAAAACCGATCCAAGTGCTTATAACACGATTGTGATGGGGCCTTTTGGACATGGAAGATGGTCGCGTGAAACCGGGCATACTTTTCATTCTAATGTTTATTTTGGCGATAGCATTGCTACTTTTTACCAAAAAAATATTGAAGCCAAATTCTTTAACCACTTTTTAAAAGGCAATGGCGATAAAAATTCCGGTTTGCCGGAAGCTTACATGTTTAATACGGGCAAAAAACAATGGGAAACTTTCCCACAATGGCCTGCTGCCAATGCTTCGCACCAAAAATTATATTTAAGCGCTGATGGAAAAATTACCATGACTGCCCCTGCTTCAACCGGTTCGATGTCTTACGTAAGCGATCCGGCAAAACCGGTTCCTTATACTGAAGACAACACCACCACAATGGGTTTTACGCCGCACAATTACATGAGCGAAGACCAGCGTTTTGCAGGCCGCAGGCCGGATGTTTTGGTTTATCAAACCGATGTTTTGCAGGACGACATGACATTGGGCGGCGAGATTTTATCCCACCTAAAAATTGCTTCTACCGGAACAGATGCTGATTTTGTGGTGAAACTGATAGACGTTTATCCGGCGGACGAGCCCAACAATCCCAACCAGCCCAATAAAAATATTTTGATGAGCAATTACGAGCAAATGGTGCGATCAGAAATAATGCCGGCCCGTTTCCGCCACAGCTTTGAAAAACCAGAAGCTTTGGTAGCCAATCAAAAAACAGACGTGAACGTGCGTTTGCAGGATGTTCTCCACACCTTTAAAAAAGGCCACCGTTTGATGATCCAGGTGCAAAGTACCGCTTTCCCGCTGTTTGCCCGTAACCCGCAAAAGTTTGTAGACAACCCGTACAAAGCTGCAGCAAGCGACTACGTTAAAGCAACAGAAACGGTTTTTAACGATAGTTTTATTGATGTGGAAGTGTTGAAATAGTATGATCTTCAAAAAACCAATACTTCTTTTATCACCCTTTTTTTTGTGCCTGATTAATTATAGTCAGGCGCAATTGCTTCAGCCAAAACCAACGTTTACCCGTGCCGATACATTGCGCGGCATGTTGACGCCGTTGCGCACTTGTTACGATATCAACTATTACCATTTGGATGTGAAAGTGGATATCGAACAGAAGTTTATCAGCGGAAGCAACGAATTCAGGTTTACGGCAACGCAGGATTTTAAGCAATTGCAGTTCGACCTTTTTGCTAATTTAAAAATAGAAAAAGTAGTTTTCCACGGGAAAAATTTGCCTTACACACGAGAAGCAAATGCGGTTTTCCTCACCTTCCCCAACACTATAAAAAGGGGCATAAAAGAAGCATTTACGGTTTATTATTCCGGCAACCCCCGTGTAGCCAAACGTGCGCCATGGGACGGCGGTTTTGTTTTTACCCAAGATACTGAAGGCAAACCCTGGGTTGCTACCGCTTGCGAAGGTTTGGGCGCCAGTGTTTGGTGGCCGAACAAAGACCATCTAAGCGATGAAGTGGACAGTATGCTCATCAGCATCAGCGTGCCGAAAGGTTTAAAAGATGTTTCTAACGGCAGGTTGCGCCAAGTAACGGAACTAAATAATGGTTATACCTGTTTTGATTGGGCGGTAAAAAATCCGATCAACAATTATGATGTGGAAGCGAACATTGGCAATTACGTTCATTTTAATGATTCTTTTACCGGCGAAAAAGGCAAACTGACGTTGGATTACTGGGTTTTGCCGGCCAATCTCGACAAGGCGAAAAAACAATTCGGCGATAATGTAAAACCCATGCTTACCGCTTTTGAACACTGGTTTGGCCCCTACCCTTTTTACGAAGATGGTTACAAACTGATTGAAACACCACATTTGGGCATGGAACATCAAAGCGGCGTGGCTTACGGCAACCATTATCAAAATGGTTATTTGGGCCGAGACCTTTCGGGAACAGGCTGGGGAATGAAATGGGATTTTATTGTGGTGCACGAAAGCGGCCACGAATGGTTTGGCAACAACATTACGGATAAAGATGTGGCCGATATGTGGATTCATGAAGGCTTTACCAATTATTCGGAATCGCTTTTTGTAGAGCAGCAGTTTGGCAAGCAGGCCGGCCAGGAATACGTGCATGGGACACGCCGCGCCATCCAAAACGATGAACCCATAATCGGCCCTTATAATGTGAACAAGGAAGGTTCGGGCGATATGTATTACAAAGGTGGCAATTTGCTGAACATGATCCGCACGATCATCAACAATAATGAAAAATGGCGTGATATTTTGCGCGGTTTAAATAAAACCTTTTATCACCAAACCGTTACTACCGAACAAATTGTGGGTTACATCAACCAGCAATCCGGCTTAAACCTAACTTCGGTTTTTGATCAATACCTTCGTTATAAAAACATTCCAGTTTTAGAATTTTGCTTTCAAAACAACCAACTTTTAGGGCGATGGATTGCGGATGTAAACGGCTTTAAGATGCCGGTAAAACTCAGGGTAAAAGGCGGCGAATACCAGTTTTTTGATTTAAGTACTTCTTTTACCCCTATAAATTTGCCCTCTGCAACTAAAGACAATATTGAGGTTGATACTTTTAATTATTACATTGGCGTGCTGGTAGATTAGTTTTGATTTTATAATGATTGAAAGTATCGCCAAGATAGGTTTTAACTCTTGGATTTTAAATATACTTCTTTTACCACATAAAAATTGGTGTTCTAATATAAAAGACACAGGTTTAATTGTATATTTATTTAACAAAAAGGCCATGAAAGTTGTAGCAAACATTGGAGTTATATTATCATCTGTAGTAATATTATCTTTTACTTTTAATTATAATAAAACGGGTAAAATTTTCAGGAAAAAAGCAGGAGATCAAACAGCCAATTTTGTCTTTTTTTCAATAGATTCTAACACGGTAGCTGATCATAAAAATAAAAGGTTGAATTTTTATTATCATGACTCTTTAGCATTCGGCCATCCTGTCGTTATTACTGGAGAGAGTAGAAATCTACTTTTGAATGCCCCAACATTGCTGCTTGAATCAAGTGCCAAGCAAACCCCATTTTTAATTTATCCCGGTGAAAAGATAAATGTTAAATATGCCGGAAGTGATTCTGTCCAAATGTATATTCAGGGCAATGCCAAAAGGACAAACGAACTTAACTTTTTTAGAAAGTTAGTTCAAAAAACAGGGAACGTTTATTACGCTCTTCAAACTATGCCCTATCTTAAAAAAGTAAATACATTAGATAGTATCCATTCTTTTGAAAAAACAATTAATACCATAAAAGATAGCCGGTTACAATTTTTAAACTTTTTTGTCAGGCAATCCCCTGTTAACGATAGTTTTACTGAAATTGCTATTAACAGTATCAAAAGTAAAGCACTTAACGATTCCCTTCTACTGTATTATAACAATCGGGAGTTGTTGGATAAACAAAATTTATACAGCAAGTTAATTTCTGAAAAATTAACAACCATTAAAAATATTGGCTTTGTGCCATACCAAATCTATTATAATGCTTGTGCCACGCTTATTTCTTTAATTACAAGCAACCGTCCAAATCCGCTCATCACCAGCAATGCTGATTTTATAAAAAGATTTGACTTTGTTAGTAAAAACTTTACAGGGATTACAAGAGATTTTTTATTGTCGAATACCTTGTACAGAGCCTATAATAATGATGTAGCTATATCAAATACTTACCTTGATAAATTCAATATCTTATGTGAAAATGAGGGCTATAAAAAAATCATAGCGAACATGTTAAATGAAAAAAACGCGGATTTATACATCAAAGGCAGTAACAAACTATCATCTGCTGATGGTAAAACTGTACAGGATTTTCAAGCAGTAATCGCTAATTACAAAGGCAAAATTGCCTTACTCGATTTTTGGGCAAGTTGGTGTTCGCCCTGCCGGGAAGAAATGCCTTATTTTGATCTGCTAAAAAAAGCATATAAGGGTAAAAATATTGCTTTTGTAAGTATATCTTCCGACGCTAAAATCAACGATTGGTTAAAAGCCAGTAAAGAAGAATCTTTAGAAAACAAGAATAATTTTTTGTTATTGAATTTTGATAAATCGCCATTTGTAAAACAATATGGCATAAATTCAATTCCAAGATACATGTTAATAGGCAAGGATGGCAAAATAATAAATGCTGATGCACCACGCCCGAGCGATCCGAAACTGAAAGAATTGATTGATAAATATTTATAACTGTAAACTTTGCCTTCAAAATCAATTTCTTCCCTTGATTCAAATGCTTCTTTTACCCCTATAAATTTGGCAACAGCAACTAAAGACAATATTGAGGTTGATACTTTTAATTATTACATTGGCGTGCTGGTAGATTAAATTTTGATTTTACTGTAACCATTTGGCATCAAACAGCATCTTACCTAAAAACTAAACCCATGAAACCAACTTTAAAACCCTTTGCATTTGCCTTTTTGCTTTTGGCAACAAGTTCACTAACTTTTGCGGGCTCCGTTAAAATTCCTCTTGCACACAGCAGTATCGAAACCCAAGACCGCAAACTTTCCGGCTTTCATGCGCTTGCTTCCTCCGGTTCTTTTGATGTGGTGCTGAGCCAGGGAAACACAGAATCTGTACGTGTGAAAGCCGATGCCGACGTAATCAATGAAGTGGTTACCGAAGTAAAAAACGGAACGCTAATGATCCATTCTAAAAACAACCATAGCTGGGGAACAGGCAACTTCTGGAACAACAAAACAGTTACCATTTATGTAACAGCAAAGGATTTGAACAGCATTGGCGTAAGCGGTTCGGGCGATTTAAAAATAGAAAACCAGTTTAACACGAACAATTTACAATTGCGTTTAAGCGGATCAGGGGATTTTTCGGGAAAAGTGAATGTAAAAACTTTGGAGGCGGCCATTTCAGGTTCCGGTGATTTTAAAATTGCTGGCCGGGCAGATGAATCTAACGTGGCCATTTCCGGCTCCGGTGATTTCGACGGCAATGGTTTGATGACTAAATCTACCGCTATCCGCATTTCAGGTTCCGGCGATGCTTCTATTTATGCCAGTGAAAAACTGGATGCTTCGGTTTCCGGTTCCGGTGATATCCGTTACAGCGGCCATCCAAAAAATGTTTCCAAAGTGGTGCATGGTTCTGGTGATGTTTCGGGATCGTAAACTGATACTGTTTTTATCAGAATAAAATATTAGTTAACGTTTTTAAAATAGATTTTATAGTGAATTATTTTATAATATGATAGATAGGACACTTTTAGATAATCTAACTTATACTACATTATTAAGTCTAGATCAAGGAAAATCTTCTGGATCAGGATTTTTACTAAACTTTAATGGCTTAGATTATTTGATTACTGCCAGACATGTTTTATTTGATGAAGATAACATTAGGTGTAATACCCTTTTAGTTTCCTCTCAAAATTACGGTGATAAAAATGAAGATGCTAGAATGTTCGAACTTGATATGCTCAAAGCTACTGTTCTAAATAGCAAAAGTGAGGATGTTGCTGCAATTCTATTTGGTTCTTTAGAAAAAGGAGAATTTGAAGAATATATAAGTATAGCTCAGGAAGGCAAATCACAAACTTTGTCAATAAAACAAGACGCCACAATTTTATTAAATAAGATAAAAATAGCTAATGATGTTTATTTGGTAGGATTTCCAACTTCGTTAATCTTTCAAAACTCTAATCATTTTGACCCTGGTAAACCACTATTAAGAAAAGGGATCGTTGGGGGAATAAATTTTGAAGACAAGAATTTTATTATTGATTGCTCGGCATATTATGGTAATAGTGGAGGTCCAATAATAGAATTGAGCGAAGAGAATAAACTTGTGGTTATTGGCTTTGTGTCAAGATATATACCGTTTGTTATTGAATGGAGAAATAATAGAGAAATTTCTGTAACACATGCAGAATATTTAAATTCAGGCTATTCCGTTTGCATACCAATGGATGCAATTTTTAAATTGATAAATTGATAACTTTGTAATATGATTCTGCTTTCGAATAGAAACCCAAGACTGAACAGTTCCATCAACCCAAGACTGAACAGTTCCATCAACCCAAGACTGAACAGTTCCATCAACCCAAGACTGAACAGTTCCATCAACCC
>NZ_CALMAT010000106.1:0-3168 GCF_937859865.1 uncultured Mucilaginibacter sp. | reverse complement strand
AGACTGAACAGTTCCATCAACCCGAGACTGAACAGTTCCATCAACCCGAGACTGAACAGTTCCATCAACCCGAGACTGAACAGTTCCATCAACCCAAGACTGAACAGCTCCATCAACCCAAGACTGAACAGTTCCATCAACCCAAGATTAAATAGTTCTTACAGCGGAAAGTACATATTTGATTTAGACAATAATGCAGAAGGATTTATAGTTGACGCAAACGACAAAATAATTCAAGTATATAATTTTAATCTTGAAAATATAATGTTTGGAGTTGCACATTTTAAAAATGGGTTTGTCCTGTTTAATTTAGAAAATGAATTTATTGGACATTTAGAGAGTGATTCCAAAGGTGGTTTTAATCAGTTTGATTTAGATAACAATTGGGTTGCTTCAGTAAAATGATAATACCTTCTAAAAGTGTGATTGACGAAATTTAGTAGAATATCCCTTCCTTAATCCTTAAACCTTACCAAATTCTTCCTGCCAATATCATATGTTAACCGAAATGCCTGCTGGCTATCGCCCAAATTTCCCGGCGACTGGTGAAAACTCAAAATAAAACTTCCCCTAATATTATTGTAAATAAAAGGCGTATAAATTATATCTAAACGGTTGTACAATTTCTTGCTGTAAAAGTAGTCGCCGTAAGTAAGGTGGTGACCTTGCCCGGCATAAAAATTATCTTTTAAGCCGAAGTGCCTGTGGTTTAAAAACAGCTCGGCCACAAAACCTTTTGGTGTTTGGAGGCCGGTAATGCCACGTTCTCTTTCCAATGAAATCATCCCTCCGGCTTCAATGGTTAAAGAATCTAAAAAGGTTTTGTGGCTAAAATCCAAACCAACGCGTATTTGTCCGCCGCCGTTGTCGCGGATGTAATCGTTCGGCAGCAAAATACCGGCACCGGCATCGTGCAGCAGCATAAAATAATGCGACAAAAAGAACGGGCCGGACGGGTTTGGCAAATACTTGCCGGATGCGCCAAAAATAAACTGTTCACGGTCGGTCGCGGTTTGCCGGCTTACCCAATCAATCCAAATTGTTTCTTTTCCCCACGGGCTTTGGTAACTGGTTAACAAACCCTGGATGTTTGGCCGGTAATAAAGCAAAGTATCGTTGAGCAAGGCAATCGGGTAATCGGTAATTAAATCCTGGCGCGGAAAAGAACCAATATCAAACGTCCAGCCTTTTTTACCGGTAAAATTATAGTAGATAACCGGATCGGCTTTCAAAAAAAACGGATTGGCGCCAAACTCGTGGATGCCATTCACGCCAAAACGAAAATGGTTGACCGAATCCAGATTCACGCCCAGATCAAGCGCGGCACGGGCACCGGAAAACGTGTGTGAACGATCTGGGAAAGCACGGTATTCGCGGTTGTCCATAAAACCAAACCCGTTAAAATGGATGTCGAGGTTTTGTGCAGCACAATTTTTAGTGCCTAAAAGAAGCATCAGGGCAAAGAAGAAACCGAAACGTAAAGTTGTATTCATGGCAAATTATTGAACGGTAATTGGAATAAACGGACTGCTGCGCGGACCGGCAAACGGAGGCGTTATAACAGAAAACAAAAGTGTGTAATTTCCTTTTTGCAAAGGCAATTTTAAATCAAAAGGGAAAAATTTACTTTCGCCGGGTTTCAGTTGGATTTGATTGAAATTTGACGGTGCCAACTGGTCACTCAAAACCGAATCTTCCTGCATCAAATAAGCGCGCAAAACCACTTTGTGCTGCTGGTTTGCGTTGCTAAAATTAACCGGTTTGGTATAAGGGTTGGTGATTTTTAGGTTGAGGCGAACCGTTTTTCCGGGAAAAGAATTGATTTCTTTGACATTCGCTTCCACCAAAATCTTCTGGTACGTGCGCAATCGGTCAATCCAAGCACCATAAAAAATGCCTTTTGCCGTGTTTAAAGTATCGGTTTTAATTGATTGTAAAGGTTGGTCGGTTACATAATAAACGCGCTTCTGCTGCAAACTGTCTTCCAACGGCCAAATATCAAATTGTGTGCGGCGGTAAAAACGCGAATCGTACGAAAAACCCTGGAGCGAGTTAGTGTAATAACTGTACCAGGACGGGTTTTGAAAATTATCCGGGAAGATAACGTAAGCATTTCCGACTTTTTTTCGGATCGCTTCAGTCCATTGCGGGTTTCCAAAATAGCTTTTTACCACGCCAATTTTCATGCTGATCGGGTTTTTCACCATCAAACCCAAACGCATCAGCAGCAGAAGCAACAGGTTGATGTACAAAAGCGGTTGCAGCCACGTTGGTTTCGGTTTGTTTTGAAGGGAAATGGAAACCAGCAGCACAAAAGGCAGGAACCCAATCAGCGTCCAATGTGGTTGTACGGCAACTTTTAAAGTATTGGCGAGGAAGAAAATTAATGTTCCGACGAAATTAAACAACAGTGTTTGGGTGAAAATATCAGTTGAACGGAAACGTACAATCTGCTTATACCAAAACCAACTTACCAATGGGCCAGCCATAAACAATTGCCCGATCAGAAATAATGCGGTAAACTCAAACCGGTAATGACTGGCCGAACGCTCAAACAAATGGTATTTTACCGAGGGAAAACCGTGGTTGATCTGCCAAAAAACATGCGGTAAAAACAGTATCAGCGTAAGCGCGGCAACCAACCAAAAAGATTTCCGGCGGAAAAGTTTTGGGTTTGCTATCAGCGTAAAAATTACCAGTAAAACGGCGTGGTATTTACTGTACAAGGCGCCAGCTAAAGACAGGCTGAGCAAGATGGCAATTCCGGGTTTGTCTTTTTCTAAATATTGCTGGTAAAAGAAGTAAAATAACGTGCTGAAAAAGAAAAGCGGCGCATCGGGCGTGGTGGTAAAACCGAAAATATGAAAGATGGAAACGGAGCTGACAACCAGCACAAACCATTTCGCTTCTACCTGATATTTTTTAACAATTTGCCATAAAACCCACCACGAAAAAGTGCTGCTAAAAACAGTAAGCAAACGCAAACTGAGTTCGTTGTGAAACAAAGAATCACCAGCGCGGATAAACAACGCCACCATCGGCGGATGGTCAAAATAGCCCCAATCCAAAAAACGCGAGTAAAGCCAGTAGTAAGCTTCGTCGGGGTGCAATTCGGTAAAATAGCTTTGCAGGAGGTTGACCAGGCCCCAAACCAGCAGAAAATACAGG
>NZ_CALMAT010000105.1 GCF_937859865.1 uncultured Mucilaginibacter sp. | reverse complement strand
TGACATCATAGCCAAGCAGTACTAATAACCCGAAGCTTTCTCATAGCAGGTAATTCATAGTCGCAAGACTAAATATTAATACTGTTGTTTTCTCTACACAATATCTTCTTTCAATAATATGTCATTGTTATTTATTTTTTACAAAGAAAATAACATTAAAAACATTCAGGTGCCTATATCGGCGGTGTCCACCTCTTCCCATTCCGAACAGAGAAGTTAAGCCCGCCAGAGCCAATGGTACTGCCGTAACAGGCGGGAGAGTAGGTCGGCGCCAAAACTTAAAACTAAAATGCCCCTCTGCCTAAGCAAAGGGGCATTTTGGTTTTATAAAAAAACTGGAAAGAAAAGAATAAATATAAATATAAATATAACTCTATGACAGATCTCGTGGTTTCCGATAGTTAGGTCGTTTGTTTCCATACTTCTTTTATCCCTATAAATTACATATCTATCGCAGTATCATATTTGGTCTTTAGAATTTAAAAAGTTAAGGAAATCAACTTCTCTGGATTCTGGTTAGCAAATTTTAAAATCAAATTTTTAATATAATCATTGCCGGCAATGGGTGTTAAAAGTCCTTTTAATACTTTAACATCCGTTTCGTAAATTGCTTCTTTTACATAACCTATTCCGTAAAACTGCCCTTCTTCCATTAAAATCAAGCTTTGTTCATCGGCTTCACGCCCTTCGTCATAAATCAGGAAAGTAGGCATTTTTATACGAAGCTGTTCTATCGCTTTTATAATTCTTACATTATAATCGACTGATGTTTCTTTACCTTCACAAGCACCAAAACAATAACCATCAATAGTTCCACTACAAAATTCCTCGTTGTTCTGCATGAAGCAAAGCTTTGGGCAAAGGTTAAAATCCACCATCAAGTTTCGTAATAACTCATAACCTTCCAGCATCAATCCAAAAGTATAAATGTGTTTATTATACTTTTTCTTTTTTCCAATGGCTAAACGCAAATAACCGTTTTGGTCTTCAAACTGGTAAAGTGCATAGGCATGTTCAAAACGCTTTAAAGCACGATTATGAGCAGGCCATAGTTTTTTTATTTCTGCAGCTTCTAAAATTAAAGCCATCAATTCTGTACCACAAATTTGCCAGGAAATGTTATAAATTTCTCTTAAAAAATTTTGTCGTTGCTTATTCGGGTTGTTTCCCGTAAAATGGCTGTTTACTCTTTTCTTTATATTTTTTGCTTTGCCAACGTAAATTACTTTTCCTTTTTGATCGTGAAAGTAATAAACGCCGGGATTTTGCGGCAGCTTTTGTACTACGTCTTTAGGTAAATGTGGTGGAAGAACCTGTTCTTTAGATTTTGTAAGTAATGATGTCTGCAAATGATTTTCCTTGTCGTTCTTCAACAATAACGAAAATAAAGTGGCAGTTGCAAAAGCATCGCCCATGGCACGATGTCGGCTTTCGTTATCAATTCCTAACTGATAACACAATTTACCTAAACTGTAAGATGGATAACCCGGAATAATTTTCCGACTCAAACGAACCGTACACAGCTTTTTACATTGCAAATCAAAACCAGCGGCCGAAAGATGATGCCGGACAAAAGAATAATCAAAGTTTACATTATGCGCCACAAAAATTTTATCATGCAATAACTCATAAATTTCCGCCGCAACTTCCGCAAATGTTGGTGCTTCTTTTACCATATCATTATTGATACCGGTTAAAGCCTGGATATAAATCGGAATGGGTTGGTTTGGATTGATCAACGTTTCAAACCGGTGATAAACCTTTTCACCATCATGCAAAATAATGGCAATATCGGTAATCCCATTCGCGCTGGCATGGCCGCCAGTAGTTTCAATATCAACAATTGCATACATAAATCAAATCCGGCTTGAACCTTTTTTATCGGTAAAACAAAGATAGTTAAACTAATTTCGTTAGTAAGATGAAAAGAAAGGTTTTCAACAAATGACAATTTTATGCCGATAAAAGAAGCATTCGTTTTTGATTGATTGGCGATGCAAGTATTATCAATCGAACTAAAAAACTCTTTTCCGCTTTAGGTCAAAATAATTAACTTCACAGCGGATCATATTTTTATAAATGAAATTATTAGAAGGAAAAGTTGCACTGGTTACCGGTGCTTCTAAAGGAATAGGACGAAAAATTGCCGAAAAATTTGCCGAGCATGGTGCAAAAGTTGCTTTCACTTATTTGTCATCGGTAGAAAAAGGACAAGCTTTAGAACAGGAACTGCAAAAATTTGGTACGCAAACAAAAGGTTATCAATCGGATGCTTCTAATTTTGCAGAAGCAGAAAAATTGATCAACCAAATTGTTGCTGATTTTGGTACGCTCAATATTGTGGTTAATAACGCCGGCATCACCAAAGATGGTTTGCTGATGCGGATGACGGAACAAAACTGGGACGAGGTGATGAATGTAAACTTAAAATCCATTTTTAACGTTACAAAAGCAGCCTCAAAAGTGATGATGAAAAACCGGAACGGCGTTTTTATCAACATGAGTTCGGTAGTTGGCGTGCAGGGAAATGCCGGACAGGCAAATTATGCCGCTTCAAAAGCGGGGATTATCGGTTTTTCAAAATCAGTGGCGAAAGAATTAGGTTCGAGGAATATCCGAACCAATGTAGTTGCGCCGGGATTTATCCGTACAGAAATGACGGAAGTTTTAGACCCGAAAGTGGTGCAAGGCTGGGCCGATGCAATTCCGTTAAAACGCGCAGGCGAAACCGAAGATGTGGCTAATACTTGCGTTTTTCTGGCTTCGGATATGAGCAGTTATATTACTGGCCAGGTTTTTCCGGTGGATGGCGGAATGCTTTAAATTTTATGAATGCTTCTTTTACCGCATTAAATTTTGTCTGATAACGTTATCAAAAACACAATTTTAACGATGGCTGCTTCGCGCGGAACGGATAAAACAATTTGTCCGTCCGAAGTCGCAAGGGTATTGTTTGGAGAAAACTGGCGAAAAGAAATGCAAACCGTACGCGATGCCGCGTTTGATTTGGCCGGAAAAAACCAGGTTATGTAACGCAAAAAAGAAAAAAAGTGGGACCCGAAAATTTAAAAGGGCCAATCCGTATCAAAATTATCAACCCTGAAACCTAAATTATAATCGTTTTAAACCTGATTATGCTGTATTTAATTTCGGTTTCGTGGGGAGCGGTTTCTGGCTGGTGGACAATTGGCTGCCTTGCACTTGGCCTTTTATACAGCTTTTTGTTGTACCGGCAACCAACCAACAGCAGCAAAAACTGGCGAAATGCTTTGTTTGGCATCCGAACAATTGCTGTTTTTATCCTGTCTTTTTTGTTGTTGGCGCCGCTGGTCAAATCGGTCAGCAAGCATCTGCAAAAACCTTTGATTTTGGTTTTGCAAGATAATTCTTCTTCTATCAATCAATTTCCCGCAAAAAACTTTCAACCGGCAGCCTTTATCCGGCAACTTCATCAGCTTAAAAATAATTTGGGCGATGATTACGACGTGCAGGAATTTAACTTCAGTAAAAATCTTTCCAACGGTTTTTCTGATTCGTTAAACGGTAAGCAAACGGATATTTCCGGTGCGCTTCAAGCTGTCAATAACCGTTTTGGCAATCAAAATATAGGTGCCGTGATTTTGGCTTCTGATGGTTTGTATAACCGCGGCAGTTCTCCGCTCAATACGGCTTCAACCTTAAAAACCAATATTTACACTATTGCTTTGGGCGATACGATCCCCAAAAAAGATGTTTTGATTGACCATGTTGATTACAATAAAACTGCTTTTTTGGGGAATGATTTTATGGCCGAAGTTTTTGTGGAAGCGCGACAAACCAAAGGCAAAAATTTACAGCTTAACGTTACGGAAGACGGAAAACAGGTTGCCAGCAAACAAATTAGCGTTGCCGAAAATGATTTTAAAAAGGCAATCCCGATAAAATTAAATGCGGCTAAAAAAGGCATCCAAAAATTTCAATTCAGTCTGGTGCCTGTTGCTGATGAAATTTCTACCGCCAATAATTTGGAAACAATTTATGTGGAAGTGCTCGACAACCGCAAAAAAGTTTTGATTTTGTACGATGCGCCACACCCGGATATTGCCGCGATCAGGCAATCGTTGGAAAGCAACCAGAATTACGAGGTAAAAACAAGTTTGATCGGCGACTTTGACGTGGGCAAATTAAACGATTACAATTTGCTGATCCTGGAACAATTGCCTAACAACCACGCAAACTTGCAATCATTATTAACACAAGCTGATCGGCTGAAAATTTCGATTTGGTATTTGCTGGGTGCAGAAAGTAACATTTCACAACTGAACAATTTGCAAAAAGCGGTAAGCATCAGCAGCGGAAGCCCGAACATGCAGGAAGTTTTTGCTGCGCCCGATGCTTCTTTTACCAGCTTTATTTTGTCGGATTCTGTCCGTACAAAAATCAGCAGCTTTCCACCGTTGCTGGCGCCTTTCGGCAACTACAGTTTTGGCGCAACTACGGCTGTGTTGTTGAAACAGAAAATTGGTACGGTTTCAACTTCTTATCCGTTGCTGGCTTTTGCAGAAGAAAACGGCCGGCGGACAGCTATTTTGACCGGCGAAGGTTTGTGGCGCTGGCGGTTGAACGAATTTCAGCAATTTGGAAACCACCACGCTTTAGACGAATTGTTATCGCAAGCCGTGCAATATCTTTCTGTAAAAAACAACCAGAAGCGTTTTAGTGTTGCTTCAACCAAAACTGTTTTTGATGAAGATGAAAACATCATTTTGCAGGCCGAATTGTACAACAAAGCGTTTGAGTTGGTTAACCAGCCTGATGTGCCAATCACGATCAAAAACAAATCGGGCAAAACTTATAGTTTCCAGTTTTCCAGAAACAATCAATCTTACCAACTCAATGCCGGAAGTTTGTCGGCAGGTGAATACACTTTTGAAGCGCAAACTAAATTAGGCAACGAAAATTTTAAAGCAAGCGGCAATTTTTCGATCAAAGCTTTGGTGGCCGAAGCTGCGCAAAGTGCTGCCGACCATCAGCTTTTATTTGCTTTGGCAAAGCAAAACGGAGGCGAAATGCTTTTTCCGAATCAATTAAACCGTTTGCCAGCTTTGATCCGCAAAAATGAAAACATCAAAACGATTGTTTACCAGGACAACAATTACCGCGAAGTGATTGACGAAAAATGGATTTTTGGATTAATTTTGCTGCTGCTAAGTTTAGAATGGTTTTTAAGGAGAAGAAATGGTGAAATCTAAAATTATTTACAATCCAAAATTTGTAGCGAAGATTAAAAAATCAGAGAAAAACTTTAAGGAAGGAAAGTATATTTCCATTAAAGTTGAAAATTTATGGAAGGAGCAGTAGATACTTCTTTTATCGCCCAAAAAATGATTTCTTCTCTTTTTTCTCGGTAACGATAACAAAAATATCTTCGTCCGCTTTTTTCATCAGGTATTTTTCGCGGGCAAATTTTTCTAATTTTTCTTTGTTGGAAGTCAGTTCGTTCAGTTGTTTTTGCACGTCGGCTGTTTCTTTGGTGTAAAACGCGTGTTCTTCTTTCAGTTTGTTCAGTTGCTGTCGGTATTCGTATTGCGAAAGCAAATCGTTCCGGTCGAAAAAAATCAACCATACCAAAAATACAATGCTGATCAGCAAATATTTATTTTTAAAAAGGTCGAGCAGGCGTTGCATGAAAACCAGTAGCGTAAATTTCATTTAAAGATAAGCAAGTAGTTTGGTTAAATGCAAACGCAGGATTTTTACTTACGAAAAAAAACAGGTTTTGTTACCGTTTTAAAAATTGACGGAACAAAACCTGCTTATGTAATTGAATTTTTATCAAGAGCGGACACCAATTTTAGGTGCATAAAAGAAGCATCCGAAAAATCAGCTTAATTGGTTGTGCGCGGACGGCGGGAATTGTTGTGGTTTCTTCCCCTGAAATCATCGCCGGATGAATTTCTTTTCCCGCGGTTGTTATTTCCACCATTTGTTTTAGGTTGAAATTTTTGCGCCATGCTGCCTTGTTTCGGCGGATAAGGATGATCGGAAACGGGAATGGTTTTGTTAATCAGTTTGTGAATATCCTTCAAAAAATCCTGTTCTTCGGCATCGCAAAAAGAAAAAGCGGTTCCGTTTAAACCGGCACGGCCCGTTCGGCCAATGCGGTGGACATAAGTTTCCGGAATGTTTGGCAACTCGTAATTGATCACGTGCGTTAATTCGTCCACATCAATTCCGCGTGCCGCAATATCGGTGGCAACCAAAATACGTGTAGTCCGGGCTTTAAAATTGCTTAAAGCGCGTTGCCTTGCGTTTTGCGATTTGTTTCCGTGGATCGCTTCTGCCGTAATATTTGCGCGGAGAAGGTCTTTCACTACTTTATCGGCACCGTGTTTTGTTCGGGTAAAAACCAAAGCGGTTTGAATGGACTTATCTTTTAAAACATGCAGCAATAAATCCCGCTTATCACTTTTTTCGACCATGAAAACAGCTTGTTCAATGGTATCGGCGGTGGAAGAAACAGGCGTAACTTCAACTCTTTCCGGTTTGTTCAAAATGGTATCGGCCAGTTCTTTAATTTCTGACGGCATGGTGGCCGAGAAAAACAAAGTTTGCCGTTTAGTAGGCAATTTTGCGATGACTTTTTTAACGTCGTTTACAAAACCCATGTCCAGCATCCGGTCGGCTTCATCCAAAACCAAAATCTGGATATGTTGCAGGTTGACGAAACGCTGGTTCATTAAATCGAGCAAACGTCCGGGCGTGGCCACTAAAATATCAACGCCGCGTTGCAAAGCTTCGGTTTGTGGATTCTGAGAAACGCCGCCGAAAATAACCAGATGTTTTAAACCGGTATTACGGCCATAAGCTTTAAAGCTTTCTTCAATTTGGATGGCCAGTTCGCGTGTTGGCGTTAAAATCAGCGATTTGATGGTTTTTTGTTCTTTGTGCTGCTGTTTTTGCTGATATAAAAGCTGCAAAATCGGAATGGCAAAAGCAGCCGTTTTTCCGGTTCCGGTTTGTGCGCAGCCTAAAAGGTCTTTTCCCTTTAAAATTAACGGGATAGATTGTTCCTGGATAGGTGTGGGCTGGGTATAACCTTCTTGTTTTAAAGCCTTGAGGATGGGCTCAATTAAATTTAATTCGTCGAATAACATGAAAATGTTTTACTTAATGTGCTAACACGACTGTATTAGCGGTCAGGTGATGTGCTTAAGATCAAAGCCGGTAATAGAGCGGGTAATAATAGGGGCAAAGATACGGTTAATTTATGGTTTGCGAAATTTGGACGTGGACACAAAAAAAGCCAGCTTTTCGGGCTGGCTTTTGAGATACTTCTTTTATCGGTTAAAATTTTACTTCTTCAGATACTTAAAATCTTTTCCGATAAATTTTGCACTTGCTCCTAATTCTTCTTCGATACGAAGCAGTTGGTTGTATTTTGCAATCCGGTCTGAACGGGAAATAGAACCGGTTTTAATCTGACCGCAATTTAAAGCAACCGCCAAATCAGCAATCGTAGCATCTTCAGTTTCGCCGGAACGGTGGCTCATTACGGAAGTATAACCATTAGTTTGTGCTAAAGTAACCGCATTGATGGTTTCGGTTAAAGTACCAATTTGGTTTACTTTTACCAAAATTGAATTACCAACGTGCAGATCAATACCTTTTTGTAAACGGGTTACATTGGTAACAAACAAGTCGTCGCCTACTAATTGTACTTTAGCGCCTAATCTTTCGGTTAACAGTTTCCATCCGTCCCAATCATCTTCAGACATACCGTCTTCAATAGAAATAACCGGATATTTTTCGGCTAATTGCGCCAGGTATTCTACCTGCTCTGCGCTGGTACGGATGGCTCCTTTTTCGCCTTCAAACTTGGTATAATCGTATTTGCCATCTACATAAAATTCGGAAGCGGCACAGTCAAATGCTAAGAAAATCTCTTCGCCTGGTTTGTAACCTGCTTTTTCTATTGCTTTTAAAATGGTTTCTACACCATCTTCTGTGCCTTCGAATGTTGGAGCAAAACCACCTTCATCACCAACTGCGGTTGATAGTCCACGGTCGTGCAATATTTTTTTCAGGTTGTGGAAAACTTCCGATCCCCATCTCAGCGCTTCTGAAAAAGAAGGCGCACCAACAGGCATAATCATAAATTCCTGGAACGCGATAGGCGCATCGGAGTGAGAACCGCCATTAACGATATTCATCATTGGGATGGGCAATGTGTTTGCATTTACACCACCAATATAGCGGTATAAAGGTTGGCGGCTTTCCTGCGCAGCAGCTTTAGCAACCGCTAAAGAAACGCCCAGAATAGCGTTTGCTCCGAGGTTTCCTTTATTTTCCGTTCCGTCTAATTCGATCATGAATTGATCAATTGCGTTTTGTTCAAAAACGTCCATGCCTTTTAGTTCATCGGCCAACTTATCATTAACGTTGGCCACGGCTTTTAAAACGCCTTTGCCCATGTATTTGGTTTTGTCGTTATCGCGCAGCTCAACAGCTTCGTGGGCACCAGTTGAAGCACCGGAAGGCACGGCAGCCCGCCCCATTGCACCGTTTTCGGTTAAAACATCTACTTCAATAGTAGGGTTGCCGCGCGAATCCAGGATCTGGCGGGCATGAACATCAATTATTAAGCTCATAATCAAAAAATTTCAATTGGATAATTTACCTTAGTGTTAAGTTTACACGCTTGTGCTTACGCAGCCAAATATACAACTTGCAAAGATTTATATGGTAAAAGAAGCATTTTAACAGAAAGTTATTGGTTCATGGGTAATAGTTCATCGCCATGCTTCCCGCTCACCACTCTTGCCTCATCGCTCTCGACCTCATTCCCATTTAAAAGTTTTAACCGCAACGGCGTAAACGGCAATTCCCCAAATGGCAAGGATTAGTAATTGATGGCCAACATCGGTTAAACCGGCACCTTCAAAAGCAACTTTGCGCATGGCATCGTTCAGATAAGTCAATGGCAATGCTTTACTGATGGGTTGCAGCCGATTTGGAAATGCGCTGATCGAAAAAAAAGTACCGGAAAGCAGGAACTGTGGCAACGTAACAATGTTGGCAATCGGCGGCACAGAACTTTCATTTTTGGCGATCCCGGAAATGATAAAGCCAAATCCCATAAAAACGATGATACCGATAGCGGCCAGAATCAGCATATTAACTACGGTTATAAAACCGTGGATCAGCGTAAAACCAAAAGCAAAATGCCCGATCAGGATGATGATCAATGCGCCGATCAAGGCAAAAGTAATCCGTGCCAAAGCTTCGCCCAAAACAATACTGTAACGTTGGACGGGCGTGGCAAAGAAACGTTTGATAACCAACGTAAGGCGCAAACTTAAAAAAACGAAAGCCGTACCAAAAACGCCGGTGCTTAACAAAGAAAAGCCCAATTGGCCAGGCAAAATAAAATCAATGGTTTTATAAATACGGCCTTCCACCGTAACTTCCCTCAGCTCGGCCAAAGGCGGAGGGGAATTTGGCGCATGTAAATTGATCTGGTAAAAAACGTTGTTCAGCAGCGATTTTAAGATGTTCCCTTTTTCTAAAGATGCTTTAGTGTATTGCACATTTACGGTGTAGGCAGGAAGTTTCTCGGGATTATTTTGGACGGAAACGATACCGTCCAAACGACCTTTTTCAAGTTCGGATTTCATTTCTTCCGGCGTTTCGGTTTCTACCAACTGGATGGCTTTTATCTTTTTTAATGCCTGATAAATAGGATTTTGCGGATTGTTGTTTTTTGCAACGCCAACGTCAATGGTAATTCCGCCGCCACCGATAAAACCAAAAACCAGGATAAAAACCAAAGGAAAGGCCAGCGTGAAAACAACAGAAGACGGGCTGCGCAAAATAGAACGGAAACTGGCTTTTGCCATCGCCAGCGTGGCTTTAAAGTTGCTGTAAGGTAAGGGTTGGTTCATTTCTTGTTTAGCTATCGGCTTTCAGCAATCAGCTTTCAGCTTCAATAAATAGTTTTATAATTAGCGTTATCGGTTTAGCAATTAAGCTGATGGCTGAAAGCTGACTGCTTTCGGCCTTCAACTATCAGCCTGAATAAATAGTTTATTTTTAATTTTAATAAGCAAGGTTTTTGCTGATAGCTAACGGCTGATAGCTTTCAGCTTTTCCTACATTTCCCGCAAATCTTTTCCGGTTAAATGAATGAAAACGTCTTCCAGGTTGGCGCTTTTAACTTGTTTTTCGCGTTCAAAACCGGATGCAACCAGTTTATCAATAAAATGGTCGGGCGAGTTGATGCCAATCACTTTTCCAGCATCTACAAACGCTACCCGGTCGCACAGCACTTCCGCTTCATCCATATAATGTGTGGTGATGACAACCGTAGTTCCGGCATTGCGGATGTTGCGGATCAAATCCCACAAATTGCGACGCGCTTGCGGGTCTAAACCGGTGGTTGGCTCGTCCAAAAAAACAATCCGCGGATTATTGATAAGTGTTGTGGCGATGGAAAAACGCTGTTTTTGTCCGCCCGAAAGTTCTTTGTAGCGTGCTTTGGCTTTATCCACCAAAGAAACTTTGCCCAGCATTTCCAGCGGGCTAACTTTGATGCCATACAAACCCGAAAAAAGTTCGATGAGTTCTGTGAGGTTTAAGTTTGGATAATAACCGGCGGCTTGTAGTTGCACGCCAATGCGTTTTTTGATGCTGCCTGGGTCTCGGTCTACCGAAAAACCATCTACCATAACTTCTCCTGAGGTTTTATCGCGCAGCGTTTCCAGGATTTCTAATGTTGTGGTTTTTCCTGCACCGTTCGGGCCGAGCAAACCAAAAATTTCTCCTTCAAAAACTTCAAAACTAATCTGGTCAACAGCGGTAAAACTGCCGTACTTTTTAACCAAGTTTTTTACAGTGATGATCGGTTTTAAATTCATTTATCAATTTGAAATAACAACCTGAAAAGTAAGCAAAATTTTCTATTCGCCGTTTTTGTAACGATGGTAAAAATATCAACAAAAGCAAGAAATGTTAATGCTTCTTTTATCGTATAAAAATTGGTGTTTGTATCCATTCAAATAAACCAAAATGAAATGCTTACCGATTTTTATATGATAAAAGAAGCACAGAAAATAAATTGAATAAAATTTAAACAGGCTCTTAATTTTAGCTTCCATAAATTTTCTGCATCTTCGTTTCAACAAAAAAAACCATTATGAAAAAATTATTGCTAAGCCTGATCACAGGAGTTTTATTTACCACTTATTCTGCCAATGCGCAAGATAAAAACAAACCGCGCCCAAGTTTGCCTGATACCGTTAAAACTACGATAAGCAGTGGCGCAACAGTGGAGATTGACTACAGCCGTCCTTCTGTAAAAGGCCGTACCATTGGCAAAGATTTGGAGCCGATGGAAGGAAAAGTTTGGCGCACCGGAGCCAATGAAGCTACCAGTTTTGTGGTGGATAAAGCGGTTAAAGTAGATGGAAAAACGCTGCCTGCTGGTAAATATGCTTTTTTTACCATTAAAAATGGTAACGTTTGGACCTTGATTTTTAACAAAACTTGGAAAACCTGGGGCGCGTTTGATTACGAAAAAAACAAAGCCGAAGATGCTTTAAAAGTGGATGTTAAAGGTGCAAAAGCGCCATCATTTGCCGAAAAAGTAACTTACACTGTTGCCAAAGACGGTAAAGTATCCATGCTTTGGGGAGATTACATGGTAAACTTTACTGTTAAATAAATAGCAGATACCAAATTTAATACCTACCTTAGCAGAATTATAAATAAAAATTACAATGCAAAAAGAAGGTACAGTTAAATTTTTTAACGAAACAAAAGGATTCGGATTCATCATCCCAGAAAATTCAGGAGAAGAAGATGTATTCGTTCACTCATCTGGTTTAATTGATCAGATCCGTGAAAACGACAAAGTGAAATACGATGTTGAGCGTGGCAAAAAAGGCCTGAACGCGGTAAATGTACAAGTTATCTAACCCAAGATATAAAATTCATTAATCGTTGAAAAAAAGCTGCTTCCGATTAGGAAGCAGCTTTTTTTATGAGGTAGAAAATTGGATTAAACTACCGCTGATTCTGATAAAAATATCTCCGAAGGAATGTCTAAAAATTTATGAAGCGCTTTTGCCATTTTAAGTGTAAGTTCTCTTTTACCGGAAAGTACAAGCGAAACATGGCCTTTGCTTCCGATAATTGCCTCCAAATCTTTAGCTTTTAAGCCTTTTTCTTCCATCTTTAGCTTGATCACTTCAATTGGGTCTAATTCTGGAATAACAATATTTTTATCTTCATAATCTTTAACCAAAACCAATAAAAGCTCTAATTCTTCAAACTCAGGCGAACCAGGTTCAGCATGAAATATGCTAATTGTACGTTCAAGAGCTTTTTGATACTCCGTTTCACTTTTGATTACTTTCCAATCGTTCATATACTTCTTAATTAGTTATTGGTTTTTTTATCGGACATCAATGTACTTTATAGTTGCAGCATCAATTCGATCATATTCTTTATGAGTGCCAAACCAAATAATGTAAGCAGCCTGTGCTTTAAAGTTTATAGTGGTAACTAATCTAAAATCATTTCCTTTTATATTAAAAATAACCCTATGATTAGCTATAATACTTGCATTACCAAATACTTCTTTTAATTTGTTAAAAGTATTAAATCTTCTGGTTCCAAAATCCTTTAGCCAATATAATAAAGCCGTTTTCGCTAAAGGATATTGTTCTGTATAATAAATTACAGTTCTTTTGGTAATTATGTTCACAACTTATTGTTATAAAGTAAAGCTAGTTAAAAGTTTTCATATTGAAAACAAATTCTAACTTACTTCTCCACAATCTCAATCACCCTTCCAACTTGCCCGTCTTCCAACCGAACTTTAATTCCTTTAGAATGAAAAGTCGAACTTGTCAGTAAATCTTTCACAATTCCTCGCGTTCTTTTGCCGCTTCGCTGATCTTTTTTTAAGATGATATCTACTTCCAGCCCCGGATAAATATCGCTTCGGTTTTGTCCGTTCATGTTAACTTAACAATTTTTCGATGGCTGCATCAATTTTCTCAAAATGGAAAAGCTTCAATACATCCTGCATACATTCCGTTATTTCTTCATTGCACAAGTTGCCAATGCTGCCTTCATGCGTGTGGTTCACCGTTTTTATAGGGCTAAAAGAAGCATTTTCAATTTCGGCCCCAATTTGCTGGTATGCTTCGCGGAAAGGCACGCCGCTTAAAACGCGACGGTTGGTTTCTTCTACGCTGAATAGGTATTGATAACGTTCATCTTCCAGGATTGCTTCTTTTACCGATATATTTTCAAGCATAAAAGCAGCCATTTGCAAACAATCTTTTAAATCAATAAACGCCGGGAACAATGTTTCTTTCAACAATTGCAAATCACGATGATAGCCGGAAGGCAAGTTCGTAGTCATTAAAGCAATATCGTTTGGCAAAGCCTGGATGCGGTTACATTTGCCGCGCATGATTTCCCAAACGTCCGGGTTTTTTTTGTGCGGCATAATGCTGGAACCGGTTGTTAATTGATCGGGATAACTTACAAAAGAAAAATTCTGGCTTAAATATAAAGTTTGGTCCACCGCCATTTTGGCCAATGTTGCGGCAACAGCAGATAAACCTTGCGCCACAATGCGTTCCGTTTTTCCTCTTCCCATCAAAGCATAAACCACGTTGTAGTTTAAACTTTCAAAACCCAATAATTTGGTTGTCAAAGTTCGGTTTAAAGGGAAAGATGAACCATAACCGGCCGCCGCGCCCAACGGATTTTTGTTGGCGACTTTGTAAGAAGCCAGAACCATTTCCAGATCATCTACCAAACTTTCGGCATACGCGCCAAACCACAAACCAAAAGAGGAAGGCATCGCAATTTGCAAATGCGTGTAGCCAGGCAAAAGCACATCTTTATATTGGTTGCTCAATTTGATCAGCAAATCAAACAACGTTTTTACCAGCGATACAATTTCCCGGATTTCATGGCGGAAAAACAGTTTCAAATCCACCAAAACCTGATCGTTACGAGAGCGGCCACTGTGGATTTTCTTTCCGGCCTCGCCAATGCGTTGCGTTAAAAGCCATTCAATCTGCGAGTGCACATCTTCCACTTCGGGCTGAATGGTAAAGCTTCCGGCTTCGATTTCCTGATAAATCTTTTTTAATTCCTGCTGAACCAATTGCAAATCCTCAGTACTCATCAAGCCAATACTTTCCAGCATTTGGGTGTGCGCCAACGAGCCAAGCACGTCAAAAGCGGCCAGTTGCAGGTCAAATTCGCGGTCGCGGCCAACGGTAAAACTTTCGACCAATTCGTTTACGTTGGTGGTTTTTTGCCAGATTTTCATTTTTTATTTTGTTGCGAATGTTAAATCACCTATGCTGTTTTTATATGGTAATTTTATGTATGATTTATGAACCATCAACCATTAACTTTTTACCTATTTGTATTGATACTGTTTTTATCGGGTATTTTTATGTATGATCCATGAACAATAAACCATCAACTTTTTACCTATTTGTGTTGATACTGTTTTTATCGGTCATTTTTATGTATGATCCATGAACTATAAATCATGAACCATCAACTTTTTGATCTTACCAATCGGTCCAGCATTTGTATGTACAATTCAATGCCTTCTTTGATTTCATCTACATAGATAAATTCGTCGGCCATATGCGAACGGCCGGAATCGCCCGGGCCTAATTTAATGGAAGGAATATCCAGCAGCGATTGATCGGAAGTGGTAGGCGAGCCGTAAGTGGTTCGGCCTAAAGCGATTCCGGCCTGAACAAAAGCATGTTCTTTTGGGATGGATGAAGGTTTTAAGCGGATAGAACGCGGTTTCACTTCGCAATCCACCTGTTCACGGATCATTTTTAAAACTTCTTCGTTACGGTAAGCATCGGTAACGCGCACATCAACCGTAAACGTACAAGTTGCCGGGACCACATTGTGCTGAGAACCAGCGTTGATGATGGTAACCGACATTTTAATCGGCCCAAAAACTTCCGATTCTTTTGGAAAACGGTACGTGCGGAACCATTCGATATCCTTCATGGCTTTGTAAATGGCATTGTCGCCTTCCTCGCGAGCCGCGTGTCCGGCACGTCCGAAACTGGTGCAATCCAAAACCATCAGACCACGTTCGGCAATGGCCAATTGCATTTGTGTGGGTTCGCCAACAATACCAAAATCTAATTTCCCCAATTCGGGCACAATCAGTTCCAACCCGTTATTGCCCGAGATTTCTTCTTCGGCGGTGGTTGCCAAACAAAGATTATATTTTAAATTTTCTTGCGAAAAATAGTGGATAAAAACAGCAATCAGCGAAACCAAACAGCCGCCTGCATCATTGCTGCCCAAACCAAACAATTTTCCATCTTCTGTTTTAGCGTCGAAAGGATCACGTGTGTAGCCGGAATTTGGCTTAACCGTATCGTGGTGCGAATTCAATAAAATAGTTGGTTTTGCAGGATCAAAATGCTGGTTCCAAGCCCAAATGTTGTTCAGTTTCCGGTGTGTTTTTACATCATATTGCACCAAAAAACGATTGATAATTTCGGCAGTTTTATGTTCCTCTTTGCTGAACGAAGGCGTGGCAATTAATTGTTGTAAAAGTTGTACGGCTTGATGAAATAGAATATCGGTGGTCAACATTTGTTCGGGCAAAACTAAAATCCAGTCGCGCAAAAATAGTGTTTTGTTTAAGAAGAAGGGAGGCGTGGATTTAAAATGAAATCAATTTTAAGCCGTTGACAATTTCAATTTTATATAGGTAAAAGAAGCACCATCAATTTTTACCTTTTCAAATTATAAGTTTTAAAAGTAATATCTGTAACAATTTAAGTAAAAACTTCAAAATCTGATCTTTCTCTTTACAATTAATTGTATTTTTCAAAAGTTAACGATTTTTAAATTTTTAATCGTTCGGTTTTTTTGAGTTTTTAAATCAAGCTGAATTAAAATATCAGCACAATGCTGTTTTTACCGATATAAAATCATCAAACTTTAAATCTATCCATAATCAATTATGAAATATTTTTTACCCCTAACTGCTGCTGTATTTGGTGTTGGTAGTTTGGCTGTTGCCCAAAATCAAATTCCGCAAACGCAAAACCAACGAACTGATACCAAGCCTGCTGCAACAATTGCTTCCATCACCCAAAACCTCAAAAAATTTGATGGTTTCTATACCTTTTATTACGATGAAAAAAGCGGAAAGGTTTATCTCGAAATCAGCAATTTTGACAAAGATTTTTTGTATTTCAGTTCCCTGGTTGATGGTGTTGGAAACGGTGGGCCGGAACGCGGACAAGCTTCTTCCGTGATTACCCGTTTTATAAAAGTTGGGCCGAAAGTCTTTCTGGTTCAGCCGGTTACCAATTATCGTTCGGTCAATGGAAATGCGGATGAAAAGAAAGCAGTCGAAAACTCCTTTGCCAAATCTGTTATCTTCGGTTTTGCGCCGGTTGCTGCCGAAGGTGGAAAAGTGCTGATTGACCTGACACCTTTTATCATCCGTGACAGTCAACGGATTGGTGATGTTTTAGGGACTGCTGGCGGCAATCCTGGTGCTGCTGCTTCCCGTGGTGCAAACCGTGGCATTGCCGGTGGTTCTGCTGCTGGTGGTTATCGTTTGGATGAAAGCCGGTCTGCTGTTTTTACGGATAATACCAAAAACTTCCCTAAAAACACAGAATTTGAGGCTTTGCTCACTTTTACCGGTGGTAGTGGCCGTGCTGCCAGTTTTGGCCGTGGCGGCGGTATTGCTGCCGATCCTTCTGCCGTAACCGTTCGGATGCACCAGGCTTTTGTGGAATTGCCGGATGGTAATTTTAAGCCGCGCAAGTTTGATCCGCGTTCTGGTTTTAACGCTTTTAGTTATTATGATTTTTCGGCACTAATGTCAGAACCAATCATCAAAAGATTTACGGCGCGCCATCGTTTGGAAAAGAAAAACCCCAATGCGGCCATGAGCGAAGCAGTTGAACCAATTGTGTATTACATTGACCGTGGTGCGC
>NZ_CALMAT010000104.1 GCF_937859865.1 uncultured Mucilaginibacter sp. | reverse complement strand
TTGTAAAGTACGGCATGATCAGCAATGATAAGTTTTACGATAAAGCGAAAGATTTTTGTTTGTATAAAAACACCGACGGTAAGTATTTTACTTTAGATCAATACAAAGAACACATCCAGGTAAACCAGCAGGACAAATCAGAAAACCTGATTGCTTTGTATGCAACCGACGTGGCTAAACAAGATACGTACATTCAATCTGCAAAAAGAAAAGGTTATGATGTGCTGGAGTTTTCGCATCCGATAGACAGCCATTTTATCCAAATGCTGGAAAGTAAAGTGGAGAAGTTTACGCTGAAAAGGGTAGATGCGGACACGGCCGATAAACTGATTGAAAAAGATACCAAAACCGAAAGCCTGTTAAGCCCGGAAAACGAAAAAGCTGTACAGGAAATTTTTGAAAGCGCTATCAACAACAAAGACCGCAAGATTGTTTTAGAACCAATGTCGCCCGAAGAATTGCCGGTAAGCGTAACGCAGCCCGAATTTATGCGCCGTATGAAAGATATGCAGGCGATGGGCGGTGGCGGCATATCGTTTATGGGTAACATGCCCGAAATGCTGAACGTTGCGGTTAACGCAAACCATCCGCTGATCCAGAAAATATTAAGCGCGCCGGATGAAAACGTAAAGAAAGATTTGGCCAAACAAGCTTATGACCTCGCCCTACTTTCACAAGGGATGTTAAGCGGTGCCGATTTGACTAATTTTATCCAGCGAAGTGTAGAACTTTCGGTAAAGTAATTGAATTGATAGGGATAAAAGAAGCATGTAGGCAAAACGTTTACATGCTTTTTTTATGCCTTAAAAATTGGTATTACTTTTTGTGTTGATGGTAAAGAATTGATTCTGATTAATTTATGCCGATAAAAACAGCATTATAAAAATTTAACATTCAGATTTGGCAATTGCGCCGGGATTTGTACTTTTGACCCCGGAGAGCTGGCAGAGTGGTCGATTGCGGCAGTCTTGAAAACTGTTGAACTGTGAAAGGTTCCTGGGGTTCGAATCCCTAGCTCTCCGCCAGTTTTGATAATAAAACTAACACACAAACACAAGAGCCTGCAATCATTTGATTGCAGGCTCTTGTGTTTTAGCCAAAACTTAAACCCTATTATTTAATATCGCCAAAATGCACATTTTCTGAAATAGCCCCACGCTTGCCCAGTAACTGAATGGTTGTTGATGGCCCGAGGTTTAAAGGAGCAGTCCATTCACGCAAGGCCCATACCACTTTTTTGCCGGGCGTAATTTCTATGGCCTGTACAGGCAGGGTGCTTTGGTTTGTGGTAGGCCCCCACTGGTTGTACCAATTATTCACTAGGATATTGCCATTGTCCAGGCGAAGGGCTATTTGCGGGGACGAAAATTGGTATTCAGGGATATCGGCGGTTGTGCATTCCCACACAATCTCCCCTTTTCGGTTAATTTCCTGAACTAGTTTTTTATTGCCGGCCACAAGGATATTTCCATTGTCCAACGGTTCGGCCGACCAAACGCCCGGGACATCAATAGATAAAAGCTCTTTGCCGTTAATATCATATTCGCATACCTTGCCCATGTCCATATGGGCCACCAGGATTGTACCCGATTTGGTTAGTCTGGCATGCCGAAATTGTCCGTGAGTAGATGTCGGGTTTTTAGTCGGCAACACAAATTCTTTTTCTGTTTTATTGGTTTTGATATTTACAACAAACAGTTTGGCGGGATTGCCATTTTGAATAAAAACGACATGGTTTTTTCCAATAGGTTGCGCCGTGTGCGTTTCATAACCAGCAGGTGCATCATAATTCCAAAGCACTTTTTTATCCGGGTTGATTAAAGTAACACCAAACTGATGGGCAAAAAGAATGTTCCCGTTTGTCATTAAAACGGCATCGCTGATTTCCCCTTTGCCAACTGTATCAATATATGACCATGTGATTTTGCCATTGCGCACAATGTACATGTTGCGTGCTTTTGCTTCGCCGGCATAAAAAAAATCAAATTGTTTGGCACCTTTTCCAGGCAATACCTGTGGGGATGCCGGTTTATTTGCAACCTGTTGTGCAAAACTTTTAACATCAATGCCTAACAAAAGCAATAATAGGTTAGCCAATACAAAATAAAAATGACGGGAATTGCCGGATGCGGCTTTAAATGAATTTACCATATTTGTTTTTTAGTTAAGAAAATACAAGTTATTAAAACCTATTTAAATTTAAACCCGAACGTCCAACAAATTTATTATTGACCGCCATGCTTCTTTTAGGGCAACAATTTACAATTCGGTTTTTATACCGGTAAAAGAAGCATGAAAATTTTAACCGTAATTTTGAGCGATAAAAAAAGCATCAGAAACAGGTCGAACAAAAATTTAAACAAGCCTTGCAATTGGTTCGGCCAAAGTATGCGTATCAACTAACTAATACTTGTACTATCATACATATTTTTGTATCTATTGTACTTTTATTGTACTGGTTGCACGGGTTGCGGTAATACTTTATTACATTTGATTTCCAATTTATTTAACTTATATTACCTATCTTTTATGATTAGCAATAGTCAGGATTTAACTATAAATAAGAAGAAGTATAAAGCAGATGTTTCACCGGATATGCCATTGCTGTGGTTTCTTCGGGACATTGTTGGTTTAACCGGTACTAAATTCGGCTGCGGGATGGCGCAATGCGGTGCCTGTACCATACATTTGGATGGCGAAGCGGTACGTTCGTGCGTAACACCGGTTTCCCGTGCAATCGGAAAAAAAATCGTAACTATTGAAGGCTTATCTGAAAACGGGGATCATCCTTTGCAACAAGCCTGGGCCGAAGTGAACGTGCCGCAATGTGGTTATTGCCAGTCCGGCCAAATCATGTCGGCAGCGGTTTTGCTTCAGGAAAAACCCAACCCTACCGATAGTGATATTGACGACGCACTATCCGGAAATATTTGTCGCTGCGGTACTTATCTGAGGGTACGCCAAGCCATACATACCGCTGCCAATATTCAAAAATCATCAGTTAGCAATGCATCATAAGCGTATTTTACAAACCAATTTTTACTACCCTAAAAAAGGGGTTTCTGTTATATTAAGCATTGCTGCCTTGTTAAGCATGGTTGTTGTTTTTTCTTTCCGGTCCGAAAGTTCATCAATTATAGGCAAAAAGCCGCCTTTTACACAAAAGGACAGCATTGCATCAAAAAAAGCGTTTCTTAAAGTTTATGCCGTTTTAATGAGTCCAAGGTGTATGAATTGCCACCCTGCCGGGGATATCCCTTTGCAGGGCGAGAACAGCCATTTGCATTTACAAGGCGTTAAACGCGGCCCTGATGGTAAAGGCATATATGCTTTAAAATGTGCCAATTGTCACCAATCGCACAACCTTCCGGGTTTGCACATGCCGCCGGGAAACCCAAAATGGAGTTTGCCACCTGCCAACATGCCAATGGTTTTCCAAGGCAGGTCTGCCCATCAGTTGGCCGGGCAATTATTGGATAAAAAAAGAAACGGCAGAAAATCAATCAAGGCGTTGATTGATCATATTACTAAAGACACATTGGTGCTGGCAGGTTGGTACCCGGCACAGGGTTTGGCCAAGCCACCTTTGTCGCACCGCGAATTTGTAAGAGCATTTAACGAATGGATTAGCAAAGGTGCTGTAAGCCCTTAAAATTTACAAGAGGTGAAAAGAAGAGATTTTATACGTATTTCAACATTCACGGCAGGGGCATGGCTCCTGACGGATGCTTTGCCTGTATCTTCATCGGCAGTAACTGCGCCTGAAGGTTTAATTTTCTCGCCCAACCCGTTATTAAAGATATTTGATACCGGAAAAGTGGTTGTCAGTGT
>NZ_CALMAT010000103.1 GCF_937859865.1 uncultured Mucilaginibacter sp. | reverse complement strand
ACAATTCTCTTTTCAGCCAAAACCTTGTCGAGTTTCTGCAAGTCGCCGAAACTACTATCGGCTTTTGTAGTTTGTAGCGGTATTACAGCTTCATTAAGCGATGAGATCAAGTTTTTCTGTGCTGTTACGTTTAAGCAGGATAGACATAGTAAGAATATAAAACAAATAGTGAAATGCTGATTTTTATTTGGCATCATAAAAGGCAGGTGATAAATTTGATAACAAGTTTACAAATAAAATATCCATAGTGTCCGATAAAAGATAAGCCGAAACCGCCCTTTAGTCAAAACAATAATGCTTCTTTTACCCTATAAAAATTGGTGTTCCCATCCATTTAAATAAACCAAATGTTTATCAATTTTTAGGTGATAAAAGAAGCATAGAAAACATATTGAACAAAATTTAAACAGGTGCTATGATTTGAATTATTTTTATGGCACGTGGTAAAAGTAATGGTATTTTCAGGATTAAGATGGCTTGTCAGAGCGATTTTCGATCTTGAAACGTATCGAAAACTTCATGATTTTATGGCATAAAAGAAGCATTTATACTGAAAAAACTTTGGTGCCGAATATTTGGCAGTACTATTATTGGCTTATCCTCCACATTCTTAATCCTTTTAATAATTTTGCTGCTGATTAAACACACTCATTTTTAACCGATAAAAGAAGCATGGCCATTATAGGTGAACTCATTAAATCAGCAATAGAATTTACCGACAAGTTTGTAAAAGACCCGGACCCCATCGAAGCCCAAAAACAAGTGCTGGAAGATTTATTAGAAACCGCTGCCGATACCGCTTTTGGCCGCCATTACGATTTTGAAGCGATTTTGAACAGCGAAAACGCTGTAAAAGCTTTTGCCCAAACCGTTCCCGTTTTTGATTACGACAAGCTGTACAAAGAATGGTGGCATTTGGTAATCGAAGGGAAAAACGATATTACCTGGCCGGGCAGCACGCCTTATCTGGCTTTAAGCAGCGGCACTACCAGCGCCAGCAAGCAAATCCCGGTTACCGATGATATGTTGGCTGCCATTCGCCGTTCGGGTTTGCAGCAGGTTGCCGCACTGGCCAATTTTGATTTGCCGCCAGCTTTCTTCGAAAAACAAATTTTGATGCTGGGCAGCAGCATGGATTTAAAAGATATCAACGGGCATTTGGCCGGCGAGATCAGCGGCATCAGCGCCAGCAAAATCCCGTTTTGGTTCCGCGGTTATTATAAACCGGGAAAAGATATTGCCAATATTGATGACTTTGATGAACGTATCAAAGAGATTGCCAAGCAGGCTGCCGATTGGGACATTGGCAGTTTATCGGGCATTCCGGCCTGGATGGAACTGATGCTGAAAGAAGTGATCAGTTATCATAAACTCAACAACATCCACGACATCTGGCCAAACCTTGCTGTGTACACAACCGGCGGCGTTGCTTTTGAACCTTATAAAAAAAGCTTTGAAAAGCTGTTGGCGCACCCATTGGTTTACATTGATACTTACCTCGCTTCCGAAGGTTTTTTGGCGATGCAAAAGCGGCCGGACACTGCGGCAATGGCTTTGGTGGTTGACAACGGCATTTATTTTGAGTTTGTGCCTTTTGAAGAAAAAAACTTGAACGAAGACGGAACCATTGCCGAAAACGCCGAAATTTTAACTTTGGCAGATGTGGAAGCTGATAAAGAATATGTGCTGCTGATTTCGACCGTTGCCGGGGCGTGGCGTTATATGATCGGCGATACGGTGATGTTTACCGATTTAAACCGGCACGAAATCAGGATCAGCGGGCGCACAAAGCATTATTCAAATGTGGCCGGCGAACAGCTTTCGGTGATCCAGATGAACGCTGCCATTCAGGAAATGGAAAAGCAGTTTAACGTTTGCATCCACGAATTTATCGCTTCAACCATTCATCGCGGAGGAGAATTTGTCCAGCAATGGTACATCAGCACAGATAAAGATTTAGATAAAAATGCGGTGGCAAAAGCCTTAGACGAGAACCTCCGCCAAAACAACAAAAACTACAACGTTGCCCGAACGCGCGCTTTAAAAGGTGTGGAAGTAGAACCAGTTCCGGTGGAAGTTTTTTACAAATGGAGCGAAGAAAATAAAAAGCTGGGTGGCCAGGTTAAAATTCCGCGGGTGATGAAAGAAGAACAGTTTTTGGAATTTGAAGGCTTTGTTAAAAGCCAAATTTGATTTTTTTGGGACAAGCTTTGTCATGCTGAATTTATTTCGGCATCCCCACAGGATTGATGCTTCTTTTATCGGCATAAAATCAGTGATTAGAGGGATGCCGAAATAAGTGCGGCATGACAAAGCAAAACGTTCAACCTTTAAATCGGCTTTTTAATCTTTTTAATTAAATCCATAATTTGTTGCGGCGAAAGGTAAAGCCGTTTGATCCTTTCTTTGTAGGCCAAAGGCAGATCGCCATTGTTGAGGATAAAGTTTTTAGTCGCCAGGATGTAAGTACCTAAACCATGGTTTACGGCATAAGTATCGGCGTTGCGCTCGGCCTGCATCAAAAAACGGTCAGAACATAAATATTCGACCCCAAAAAGCAGCATTTGCCAGTTGTTGCGTCGGCTGTAATCCATCACATGGCCTAATTCGTGCCCAAACCAGCCTGTCAAAATATCCTGCGGCACATTTTGGATCGGCATCGAACGGTGCACCATTACAAAACGCGGGTTTATTTTGATGATATAAGTCCGGTTATTTTGCCCTCGAAAAAACGATTTCAAAACCGGTTGCGACAGCATGATGGATTTGCTGGTGTTTGGGTCGAATACAAAATCAATCGGCGTATCTTTCAGTTCGGGATAAAAAGACAAAGCTTTGATGATTTCCGGCTCAACAACTTTCGGAATGGTTTTATGCTGATAAAAAACGTTGAGCGTTTTGGCACCTGTTGATTGCGCAGGTTTGGAAGAGAAATAATGGATGGCATAAACAAAAATACCGGTTAAAAACAGTAGCAATGCAATGACGGAAACGGCTTTAAAACGCATGCTGGCACAACAGCTTTTCAAAAAAAAGGTTCTCCCGGAATTTTTATCTGGATGAAAGACCTGTAAAACCATCACGGTCATGCCTACACAAATTTTTAACCGATAAAAGAAGCATTTAAATTTACAGGCTTCTTCTTCCCTTAAACCTGATGGCAAATAGGCCGGCAGCAATAATATTTAATTTAAAATTAAAACCATCCGGGCAATTGCAGGTTTTTTTTGTGGGAAAGTTTTAAATAACAACCCAATTTTCATCGTCTCAGCAGCTTCTTTTTGTGATGGTATGGTAAATCCGTTTTCGGATTATTTACAAAACCATCGGTACATGCCCAACTGATTTACAACACAATCAATTTTATTATAAATTTTAACCAACCCGTTTATTATGTTTTATCATGACAAGAAACTACAGTACCAAGTACGTGTAGAAAAACCAAACCCGGCGTATGCCAAATTATTACAACAGGCTATTGGCGGTATCGAAGGCGAAATCCGGGTATGTTTGCAATATCTTTTCCAGGCTTGGGGCTCGCGCGGCGAAACCAAATACCGCGACATGTTATTAGAAACCGGCACCGAAGAAATTTCGCACATTGAAATGTTGAGCACGGCTGTTGCTTTAAATTTGGAAGGCGCCACCAAGGATTTGAAAGACCAAATTGCAGGCTCTAACCCAATTGTGGGCAGCATTATGGGCGGCATGGACCCGCGGCATATTTTGTCTGCAGGTTTATCTGCTATGGCTGTGGATAGCAATGGTGTACCTTTTAACGGCTCCTGGGTGGTTGGGAGCGGCAATATTGTTGCTGATATGTATGCCAATGTGATGGCAGAAACAACCGGCCGTGTATTGGCAACCCGGTTGTGGGAATTAACGGACGACCCCGGCATGAAAGATATGCTTGCCTTTTTAATTGCCCGCGATACAATGCACCAAAACCAGTGGCTGGCCGTGATCGAAGATTTAGGCGGTGTAAAAAACAACCTTCCGGTTCCAAATTCCTTCCCGATGATGGAAGAAGTACGGGCGTTCGAGTATGCTTTTATCTCCACCGATATTAACAAACCACAGCCGCCCAACGCACGCTGGGCAAGCGGCCCTTCTATTGACGGCAAAGGCGAGTTCAGTTTTGTTTATGCTTCGCCGATGGGACAAGAACCTAAATTAGGGCCGCCGGATCTGCAAGGACATGCACAAACACAACAAGTAAAAGGCGCAGTTGCCGATAAAAGTATCCTTGAAAATATTAAAGATACTTTATTGCCATAACACCAATTTTATGGTGCTAAAAGAAGCATTGGGCATTACGCCGGATGCTTCTTTTAGCACCTGTTTTTTATCCAATAAAAACTGACAGTTTAGCTTTTTTGCATTATGGCGAAACATTCTAAAGGAAAAGTATGGGGCTGGGTAGGCGGTGTTTTGCTTGTTTTATTATTGGCCGGATACGCGGGCTGGCATTTTTTAAAGAAAAACCTGGCCAACCCTAAAAATACAGCGGCAAAAGAAGCAATCACAGATCAATTGAAAAAGTTGGTAACCGAAGCCAGCGACAGCCTTTACCATATTGAGTACGACCGATTTGAAGTCAATATTGATGCCGGAAAAGGACTGATCACCAACTTTAAGCTGCTGCCTGATTCGGCCGTTTACCTACGGTTATTGGCTGTACGAAAAGCACCAAACGATGTGATGCGGATTGTTGCCGATAGTTTGATTTTAGACCAATTTGGTTTTGCCAAAACACCGCAAGGAAGGCGGTTTAACATTGCGGGCATCACGATGAAGCACCCACAAATTCGGATTGTTAACAAACGGCTTTCTTACAACGATACGGTCAATGCCGAAAAAGCTGCGCACCCGCCAGCTTTGGTTAAAATGATGAAAGGGCTTTTGAAGATCACTTCGATCCAAAGATTGAACATCAATAACCTGAATTTCACTTTTGTAAATCAGAACGAAAGCAAGGAGAAAATCACTTCGTTAAAACGCCTCAATATTTTGATGGATGGTTTTACCTGCGATAAACTGACCAATCCAAAAGACACTTCTAAAAAAACGATGTTTGCCAAAGTGCAGCTTTGCCGCATTTCTACGCCGGATAGTTTGTACCGTTTGAGTTTCAAAAACATCTATTTTTCTCCGGAACAAAAAATGATGTCGGTAAACGAAGTATCGCTGGTTCCGCGATTGGACAAAGTTGCTTTTTATAAAGCGGCCAAATTTGATAAAGACCGCATCCATTTGATTTATAATGATATGGTGATGCGGAATATTGATATCAAACATTTTTTGCAGCGGCAGGAAATACACATTGGTTCTGCAACTATTGCCAGCAGTTGGGGCGAGGTTTTTAACAATTACAACTCGCCAAAACGGACACCGCCACTTCGCCCGGAACCTTTTCCGCACCAAAAACTACAACAATTGGCTTTTGATATCACGATAGATACCATGAAAATGCACAAAGGTTATTTCAAATATGTGATCGCGGCGCAAAAATCCGAAGAAAACGCAACCTTGTTTTTAACAAATTCGGAAGGCCTGTTCCTCAACATTACCAATAATACGGCGGCAAAAAAACACAACCCTTATGCGTTTGTAATTATGCACGCCAAAATGATGGGTGCCGGCGATACGCACGTGAGCTATAAATTTAACCTGGCTAGCAAAAACGGCGCGTTTAGCAATACGGTGCAAATGGGGCCGATGGACGGAACAGCGCTAAACCCATTGGCAAAACCGCTGGCGATGATGGCCATTCAATCGGCAAAAATCAATAAAATGCTGATGCACATTGATGCGAACGACCACGGGGCAAAAGGCAATTTGGATTTATATTATACCAACATGAAAGTGGCTTTATTAAAGCACGACGACAAGAACAACGACCTGAAAAAGCGTGGCCTGCTTTCTTTTTTGACCAACACTTTTATGCCGAACGACAACCCGAAAAAGAACGGCAAGTTTAGAAAAGGGCCGATCAATGTTACGCGCGGGCCGCGGGAATCTTTCTTCGGATTGTTGTATAAATGTTCGATGGATGGCATGTCATCTGCCATAATGGGTTTCGATCAGCATAAACAAAAACCGAACGAAAACATCGTGATCAAAGCATTGCAGAAGAAAAACCATTAGCCAATACTGTTTTTACCACACTAATTTTTATGTGGTAAAAGAAGCATGGCCAGTTCTTCTTTCAAATCAAAACTCCCCTAAAACAAAACAGGCAGTTTCCGAAATTGGACAACTGCCTGTTTTGTTTAAATACTGTTCTGCTGCTTTTTCTCAACATTATCCTCAGCATCTGCACCGCCGCCGCCCGAATGATCTTTGCGGTGTTTGCTTTCTTTTTTGCTCACGCTTGGCGCGCCTTTTTGCTTGCTTTGCTGGCTATCGCCTTTGTTTTTGGTTTTGGTGCCGTCTGTTCCTTGGTCGGCAACGTTTGTTTTAGTACTCATAATTCAAAAATTAATTAGTAAAACATTTAAAACTATTGTTTTAACTACAACTAAAAACTGCGCCATAGGTTTGCAAAATCACTAAACGTACAATTAATCGTTTTTGGGTTCAATTTTGTCCTGTCCGTTACATTTTAAAGCGGTTTGGTTTGCGTTGGTTCATTCGGTTTATTACTTTGACAACAAAGCAGCTTGAAGCAAAAAACACTTTTATAAAACTTGCTTTAAACGGTTCATTTCCAACATATAACCAACACCAAGCATAACCAGCATGACCACATCTACAATCAATTGTGCGGGCAGTTGTCCCGGATGTGCAAATTCGGGGTCAATCAGTGCCGTGCCCGGAAATAAAATCGCGCCTGCCTGTGTTATCCAATAAAAGCTTGCTAAAATAACTGACAGCCTAAGCATGGTTATTTTGTCGCCTTTTTGAAGCCAAAGAACATAAAGCGACAACAGGCCAATCATTGTGCCGAGCAGCATGGTTTGTGCATTATGAAATTTGGCATGCGGCGGCCAGCGGGGATTGTAAATGTGCGTTTTGTTCCAGTCGAAAATGTAAGACCCTGCCGTTGCCCAAATGGCCACCAGCGTAATGAGTATTTTGCCGATTGAAATTGATTTCATTATTGCTTGTTTAATTAATATGCCTAAAATTGATTTTTGTATCCATGATCTTCTTAGCAGCTAAAGTATCAATTAATGGAGGCTTTAAAATTTGACCCGGCCAAAAACCCCGTTACTTGACACTGATTTTATGGTGATAAAAGAAGCATCGGCAGTAATGGTTAACTTTATAAAAGGCAATAAGTTGTAAATTATTTGCAACAAAAGAAACGGCTACAACAATCAAAGAAACGGCTACAACAAACAATCAGGAAGTACCGACACTTGTACAGTAAACAAAAAACAATCATTTATGAAAATCATCGTAACAGGTTCTTTAGGGAACATCAGCAAGCCGCTAACAGAAGAATTGGTGCAAAAAGGACATGCCGTAACCGTCATCAGCAGCAAAGCCGAAAAACAAAAAGAGATTGAAGCATTGGGGGCTACTGCTGCCATTGGTTCGTTGGAAGATGCCGGTTTTCTTACAGCTACATTTAGCGGTGCCGATGCAGTTTATTGCATGGTTCCGCCGAACAATTACTTCGACCCAAACTTTGATTTGATGGCGTTTTACCAAAAATTAGGAAATAATTATGCAGAAGCCATTAGGCAATCAGGCGTTAAACGGGTAGTCAACCTCAGCACTTTTGGTGCGCATTTAGATAAGGGGAATGGGATTTTATTGGGAGCACACCAGGTAGAGCAAATTTTGAACGGACTGCCGGAGGAAATCTCGATAACGCACATGCGCCCTACTTCTTTTTATTACAATTTATTGAGTTATGCACCGATGATAAAATCGGCAAGGATTATCGCGGCAAATTATGGCGCGGCAGATGTAATTCCCTGGGTTTCTCCAATTGATATTGCCGCTGCCGTTGCCGAAGAAATTGATGCTTCTTTTACCGGCAGAAAAATACATTATGTAGCCAGTGAAGAACTTACCGGAAACGAAACTGCCCGGATTTTGGGTGAGGCCATTGGAAAACCTGATTTAAAATGGGTGCTGATTTCCGATGAAGAAGCAGAAAAAGGATTGCTTGGCGTAGGGATAAGCCCAAAAATTGCTGCCGGTTTAACCGAAATGTACGCTGGCCTGCACAGCGGTTTAATAGCAGAAGATTATAACCGCCATAAACCAACCGAAATGGGCAAAGTAAAGCTCAAGGATTTTGTAAAGGAAGCTGCTGCTGCTTTTGAATAAAATTATCTATCTTGTAATATGGCAAGCAACCAACCTTTCCGCATAAAAACGATAAGCGAATACCACCAGTTGATGGGCCTTCCGAAACCGGAACACCCTTTAATTAGTGTGATCAATTTTGAATCAATCAAACGTTTGCCTTACAAAGAATCCATCAGTATCATCTTTGATTTTTATTCCATCTCGCTCAAAAAGGATTTCAATGCAAAGATGAAATACGGGCAGCAGGAATACGATTTTGATGAAGGCATCATGTTTTTTATTTCGCCGGGACAGGTTTTAGGAATTGAAGTTGGCAAAGGTACAAGCATCAAACATACGGGTTGGATGCTGCTCGTCCATCCCGATTTTTTGTGGAACACGCCGCTTGCCAAAAAAATAAAGCAGTACGAATATTTTAGTTATTCGGTGCACGAGGCTTTGTTTTTGTCGGAAAAAGAGGAAACTACGATCATCGGCATGATGCAAAACATGGAGCAGGAATACTGTGCCAACATGGATAAATTTAGCCAGGATATTATCATTGCTCAATTTGAATTATTGCTGAATTATGCCGACCGTTTTTACCATCGCCAATTCCTGACCCGGAAAATTACGAACCATGGTATTTTGAATCGTTTGGAGGAAATCTTGTCTGAAAACTTTAAAAGCGAAGCCATTGCAAAACACGGTTTGCCTGCTGTTGCCGATGTTGCCCAAGCCTTAAACATTTCGCCCAATTATTTAAGCGCGATGCTGAAAGTACTGACCGGGCAAAGCACCCAGCAACACATCCACGAAAAACTGATCGAGAAAGCAAAAGAAAAACTATCCACCACCGGGTTATCCATCAGCGAAATTGCTTATGAATTAGGTTTCGAGCATTCGCAGTCTTTCAGCAAATTGTTTAAAAGCAAAACCAACCTTTCGCCTTTGGAATTTAGAAATGCTTTTAACTGACCTTAAATTTATACCGGTAAAAACAGCATCGGTTTTTAACGCTGCAAACTGATACTGTTTTTACTTGCTTTAAATTATCAAATCACCGCTTCGGCAAACCGTTCCATTTCTTCCAATTGCGGGCTGCATTGCAACAGAAAAAAGTTGACACCAACGTTTTCAAATTCGCCAATCCGGTCTTGCACTTGTGCCGGTGTCCCGGTCAGTCCGGTCCGTAAGCCACGGTTTGAAACCGAGTAATCCTGCAAAGAAACTTGCTGCTCCAATTGCGTACCCGAAAGCCATTGCTGGTAGTTTTTATAACCGGCGCTTCCCTCCTGCACGTTGGTGATGCGGTCTAATTCCTTTTTTACGCCTGCTTCGGTATCGCGGATTATGCTGTAAGCGGCAACGCCAAACTGCATCGGCGGCAAACTTTTTTTCTCGCGGCGTTCGCTCAAATCGGCAATACGGGCGGCAATACGTTCGGGCGAATCGCCGTGCATCACATAACCATCACAAGTGGAAGCGATCAAATCTTTCGCCGCTTCTGATTCTCCGCCTGCATAAATTGGCGGCCGCGGCTGGGTAACCGGTTTAGGCTGCAGCACGTTGTCTTTTACCTGGTAATATTTTCCCTGGAAACTGTAATGGTCTTTCTTCCAAACGTTGTCCAAAACTTCCAGCCACTCGGCCGAACGCGCATAACGGTCGTCGTGCTGCTCGAAATGCACGCCGTACTTTTCCGCCTCGTCTTTCCACCAGGAAGAAACCAGGTTTAAAGAAACGCGGCCGTTGCTGATGTGGTCAATGTTGGCAGCCGCTTTGGCCAGCAACGCCGGGTTATGAAAAGTTGGCCGAACGGCAACCATCAGTTCCTGCTTGTTGGTTACGGCAGCCAAAGCCGCCGCGGTTGACCATGCATCCAACGACGGCGCTTCTTCACCTTTAATATCATTTAAATTGAGTTCGGCAATCAAAGCCAAATCGAAACCAATTTCTTCGCTGCGGATGGCCAAACGTTTTACATAATCCCAACTGGCCTGCATTTGCTCGTCTGCCACATTGCGCAGCCAGCCGCCAAAAACAGGCATCCAATATCCGTATCTCATCTTATTAATATGCTTTTTCTATGGGTTGCAATTCGGCTACCTGCTGTTCTAAAAAATCAACCAATCTTTCGTGCGGGTCAAAACCGATTACGTTTTTGGCATCGGCAACAAAGTTGGACAATGCGTTCACATCGTAATACAACACTTCGCCGTCGCGGTCATCAATCATGTATTCAATTCCGCCCACATCAATTTTACTGCGCTGCATTAGCAATTCTACCTTTTGAATGATGTTATCCGAAGGCGTAAACGCTTCCACTTTCAAACCGTTTTTTGGCGCATCCAAAGCGCAGGCGTTGCGTACCAGTTCTTGACCGGTTGTGGTTTGACAAGCATCAGCCGGACAAAGGTTAAACGTTTCGCCGGTAACGTAAACGCGGATGGCATACAAAAACTTTCCGCCTAAAGTTTCTACCCGTGTGATGTAACCGCCGCGCGCCGGAACAAATTCCTGAACCAAAGCCGTATGGTCCACGCCAAAATCTACCTGGTTATTTTTAATGGCTTCACGTACTTCTTCTATCGAATTAAATTTTTCAATCCCCGCACCGCTGCCGCCGATATTTGCCTTGACCACAATCGGGAAACGTAATCCTTCCGCAGCCGCTTCAATTTGCGAAACATGGTTTACCACATGTGATTTCGGATATTTGATGCCCAATTGCTGCATCAGCATCAACTGTAAAGCTTTGGAAGTTTCGTAGGTAAAAGCCTGATAACCATTGATGACCCGAACGCTATGCGTTTCTAAATGCTTTAAATAATTGAGTGTATAAAATGTGCCCTGGATGCCGTTTCGCAAATAAGCCGACGGACTCATCCGGTTAAAAAACAAATCGAAGGCCGGTTTTTCTTCCTCTATGGCAAAAAAATGCTGTGTCGGGTTTACGGTTTGAAAAGGGATGCCGCGCTTTTTCAGCTCGGCCAGCAAAGGTTTAAACCAGTCTGGGTGTTCGTGGGATATGATAAATGGGTTCATAGCGTTTTTGATTGATGAGCAGCAAATTTAAAGCTACAATTAACAATAACGTTTAGCGCAAACGAAGATGATGTATTAATGATTTTACAATCCATCTTGTTTTAGAAAGATAACGGGAAGTACAAAATAATCAGAATGGATGCTTCTTTTATGCACCTTTTTTCTGTCTGTATTTTTGAAGAAATGCAAAAAAAGGGGCCGAAATTAACCGCGCCCCTTTTCAAAAAAACACTGCAAATAAGGCTTTTTGTTTAAGTTGAACTATGTTTTAAATTGATATTATCGTACGATGTTCAATTTTGGCCGTTTAAAATCTTCCTGACCTGGTTCTTGTTCTGCCGCAGGTGATGATTTTAAAATATGGGTATAATAATAAGCCATTCCTTTTGATGTGATCGAAGCCTCCACCCGCAAATACCGGGTTGCACTTGCGCTTTTTGCTTTGATAAACATGCCGACATCGCCATGCAGTTCAATCAATCCTTTGTAATACAATTCGTTCAAAACCACCGACTTGTACTTGGCAAAAAACAAATTGATGCTCAAAACAAGATATGGGTTTCTGACATCTGTATTGCGGTAAGGAACTGGGTTGTTGATGATCAATTGAAGGATTTGGTTGCGCAAAGGGGCGAAATTAAACATGGTTTTAGCAGGATGTTTTTATTGTTTGAATAAGCCATTTCCAATAAAAATGCCAGCAGAAAAACCCAACCGCCAATGCTTCTTTTACCAGGCAAAAATTGGTGAAGAAATTTTCAGGATGATTTTCCAAGAAAGAAAAAACAAGCTTTTCAATTTCTTCCGACATTAAATTGATTTTGTAGATTGAATGAATTATTGCGGGAAAAGCAAAAGCAGTTTTTTAAACCAATGAAAAAGATCTTCCGGAAAAAAGCAAAACACAACCAGCAGCAACAACCGGTGGGGAGTTTTGGGGAAGAAAAACGACTTCTAAAAATCCACAAGTTGCGGAAACAGGCATCAAGGTTTTTTAACGGATAAAAACCTTGCTTCTAAACACATCAAAAGTTCGGGTACGGTAATGGTTTTACACTTCCTGTAAAACCTTGTCAACATGAAAAAATACCTACTTCTTTTCTTACTTTTTACCGCTTGCAAAGCACAAAAAACATACACTTTTAAACCGGGAGATACGGTTAAAGTACACCATACCAAGTTTTTAATTTTGGATTACAACAAAAGCCGCAAAGGGCTTTTTTACAATGCCCAGGATTTAAAGCGCGGTTTTTTTGTTGAATATTTTTCTCAGGAACGGTTGAAAGGCGTAAAGTAATTTCCCCGCAAAAAAACAGTATCGGCAGGAAAATTTTTGGTTAAGAAATATATTTTGAAGAAAAATTACGGGTGAAGCAATGCTGTTTTTACCGGATAAAAATTGGTGTCAGGTTTGCTGCACCAACTGGTTTAAACTGATCAGATTTTTAACCGCATCGCCGGCCGTGTTATTAAAATAAACGAAAACGCTTTTGCCCTCTTCTTGCCAGCTTTTGATATATTGGGCATATTCGCTCAAAAAATCATCGTCGTAACCGTCTTTGTAATTGCCGCCCGGCCCATGAAAACGGAGGTAAACAAAGTCCAAATCATTTTCTAAAAACGGCGTTGCCGAAGCGGGCATATCCTGCAAAACCAAACCGGCCTTGTATTGATCCAACAAACGGTAAACCGCCTCGTTGTACCACGAACGGTTGCGAAACTCCACAGCCGGTTTCCATTCCTGCTGCGGGTCGGCTTCTTTAATCACACTTAATAATTTTTCTAATTGCGGCAAACTTGTAGCGGTCAAACTTGGCGGAAACTGCACCAGCAAACATCCTTTTTTTGTTCCTGCCAAAGCAATGGTTTGGATGAAACGGACAACATCTTCCGGTTTAAAATCCAAGCCTTTGTTGTGCGTAATTTCCCGCCAAAGTTTAAAGGTAAACTTGAAATCTTCCGGCACGCTTTCCGCCCAGTTTGCAACCGTTTTGGCCATCGGGATTTTGTAAAACGAACTGTTGATTTCGATGCTGTTAAATATGGAAGCATAAAAAGTTAACCGGCTTTTATCCTGAAATTGCGGCGGAAAAGCAGCTTTATTAGGGACCGGCAAAACCAAACCACTCGTACCCGAATACAATTTTCCTGTTTCTGTTTCTTCCATTTCTTTTGGTTTTAGGTTGAAGCCCGATGCTTCTTTTACCGGCATAAATTTAGTGTTTACCCGCCGGGATGGTACGTTTTCTCCGCATGTTTCAGCACATCTTCTTTGTAAAACAACACGTCTTTAAACTTGCCTTCTAAATACATTTCTGCTTGATCGGTAAAATGTTTGGAGTTTGGGTCGAAGGATTGGCCGCCGGTAATTACACTTTTTGCTTTGATCTTCGGCCCAAACTCCACCGCGGCAATAAAACTGTTGCCCGAATAACCGTAACGCTTTTTGGTGTCCATCGTCCGGCTAACAAAAGAAGGCAATTGTCCGAACGTGGAAGCAACCTGCGCAACTGGAATGCTCGGTTTTTGATCGCTAAAAACAGCATCATCCGGGCGCTGGTAACGGTTGATTTCGCCCCATTCCATCTTCCAGGAACCGTAACGGCTTTGCAAACTTTTTAAAGCTTCGGATAAATAAACCAACTCCTGCACAGGTTCTATAACTTTAAGCATTGCATTTACACGTTCTGTTTGATAGGTTGATTCTTCGGAGGATTTTGCTTTCGGCAGTGCCGTCATCATCCGCGTTCCCCATTCTACCGCCAAAGTTGTGGCGATGGAATGAATGGCGGAATTTCGGTCCCAACTTTTTAGGATTTGGATTGGTTCGGCCAAAGTTTGCTTTAACGAATCCGGTGCTTTTTGATAAGCTTGAAAAAGCGAAGGCAGTAGCACATCAAAAGCAGCCAGATGACGGTTGTAGCCCAAGGCGATCAGTTCATCCAAAGTTAGTTTCTGGCTGTTGCCGAGTAATTTACTGGCGGTAATGCCGCGGAAATTTTCGCCGTCGGGAGCCATGTAAGCCGGGTATTTTGTTTTATCAGGACTGCTTTTGCCGGAGGAAGTAAACGGCGTAGAATTGCAGTTTTGGATCCAACCGCTTGCCGGATTGATCACTTGTACAATCTCGTTTAAAGGATGAAGGCCTTGCCATTGGGTTGCCGTTGTGGTTCCGTCAACCGGCTGTGTCCAATCATATTTAATGCTTCTTTTAGGCATAAAATTTCCGTACCAAAAAGCCGTGTTGCCCTGGTCATCGGCATAAATGGTATTGTTTGTAGCGTTGGAAAGTAAGTCCATCGCTTTTTTATAATCGGAAAAAGTATTGGCTTTGGTAATGAGCCACGATTCGAGCAAGGCGTTATAAGAACGGTTGTTGGCTTTTAAGCTGAGCCATTTTCCGTTCCGGCTGCCCAAAACCGGGCCGTGCTGCGTGTAATAGCCGGTGATTTTTTCCTGAACGGTTTGATCGCCTTGCTTCACTTTAAAAATCAACTGCCGCTCGATGACTGGCTTTTGTTTCCCTTCGTATTCGTAAAACCACCCGTTGCCTTTTTTACTAACCTTTTCTTCGTACAAATCTGCCACATCTGCATAACTCGACGTATGCATCCAACCGCAATGCGCATTAAAACCCTGATAAATAAAAAATTGCCCCCACGTTACCGCGCCATAAGCGTTCAAGCCTTCCTCGCTAACCAACTGTACTTCACTTCGGAAATAAAAAGGCACATGCGGGTTGATATAGAGTAAAGCATGACCAGAAGCCGATTTTGAAGGAGAAATGGCAAAACCGTTGGAACCAATTTCTCTTTTATTTATTTCATCTTCAATCGTTTCTGGTTTGATTCCTTTAACTGACCCTAATTTTTCCGGACCGTTGGCATAAAACTGCTGCGTTTCGTTGAGGTTGATGCCGCCCGTAATGGTTGCCGCCACGCTGCCATCAGTAAACATCAAAGCATACCAAGGCTGGTAACGGTGAAAAACTTCCGGCTTCACCTCCGGATGTTTATACAGGTAATAATTCAGGCCATCGGCAAAAGCGTTCAGCAGCTTTTTAAATTTCGGTTCGCTGTTTTGATAATCTTTGATGGCATCGGCACTGTCGGCTATTAGTTGCAACTGCACATCGGTATATAAACTGCTTTCGCCGTTCACTTCGGCCTGTTTGCCCAACTGATACAAATAATTGCGTTCGATGCCTTTAAAATTTTCTTCGCATTGCGCGTACATCAATCCAAAAACCACGTTCGCATCGGTTTTACCATAAATATGCGGAACGCCCCAGTTATCCCGAATGATAATTACGCTTTTTGCTTCGGCCTGAAACCTGGCAATTTCTTTTGGTGTGAATTTTTGTGCAATTGAAAATAAAGGCAACAGCAAAAGGGCGACAAGCAGATTTTTCATCGGTAAAAGAAGTATTGAAGTTTAGAAAAGTACGCAAATTTATGTTAATCAAAAAAATAGGGGTAAAAGAAGCATGGTTCAACAATGAATTTGGCTATAGCTGTTTAACAACTTTCTCATTTTGACTACAAAATTCCTCAATTAGGTTATAGCTACCTTTCAACAGTTGCCCACTTTTGCAACAACAAAAAGCAAAAAAATGAAAATAATAATTACAGGTTCTATAGGGAACATCGGAAAACCACTCACAAAAGAGTTGGTAGAAAAAGGGCATGCGGTTACGGTCATCAGCAGTAAAGCCGAAAGACAAAAAGACATTGAAGCATTAGGCGCAAAAGTAGCTATTGGCACCATGCAAGATCCAGATTTTTTATCGGCAACTTTTAAAGGTGCGGATATAGTTTATTTGATGGAAACGTGGGAAGGTATTGGGAGTTTATTTGACAAAGATGTTGATTTTGAAGCAGGTATGCGCCAAATTGGCAACAATTACAAACAAGCTGTTGAACAGTCGGGCGTAAAACGCGTGGTGCATTTAAGCAGCATTGGCGCACATAGCGCGAAAGGGTACGGTTCTCTTTCTGTTCATTATCAGGTTGAAAATATTTTGAACCAATTGCCAAACGATGTTTCCATTAAATTTATGCGCCCTGTCGGTTTTTTCACCAATATCTTCAGGTCTATGCAAACCATAAAGGCGCAAGCTGCAGTTATTTCAAATCATGGCGGCGATGACAAAGAACCTTGGGTTTCGCCATTGGACATTGCATCTGCCATTGCCGAAGAAATGGAATTGCCTTTTGCGGGAAGAACCATTCGTTACATAGCAAGTGATGAAGTTTCGCCAAACGAAATAGCAAAAGTTTTGGGGGAAGCAATCGGAAACCCGGATTTAAAATGGCTTGTAATCCCGGACGAACAACTATTAAATGGAATGTTAGGTGCAGGTATTAACCCACAATTGGCCAATGGGCTTGTAGAAATGCAGGCAAGCCAAAGAAGCGGCTTATTGTACGAAGATTATTACCGCAACAAACCAAGGTTGGGTAAAGTGAAACTGGCAGACTTTGCTAAAGACTTTGCACAGGTTTATCATCAATAAACAAATCAAACATAATTAAAATGAAAAAAGTATTAATTACAGGGGCCAATAAAAGTATTGGTTTTGAAACCGCACGGCAGCTATTGCAAAAGGGATATTATATTTACCTCGGCAGCCGTGATTTAAAAAAGGGTCAGCAAGCGGTAGAAAAACTAAAGGCCGAAGGCTTGAACGAAGTGGAAGCGGTACAAATTGATGTGAGCGATTCTGAATCGGTAAAAGAAGCACGAACTGAAATAGGTAAAAAAACAGACGTATTAGATGCGCTTATTAATAATGCGGGCATCACAGGCGGCATGCCGCAGAGTGCCTTGGCTGCAAGTATTGATCAATTTAAAAATGTTTTCAACACCAATCTTTATGGTGTAATAAGAGTAACCCAGGCATTTATTGATTTGCTGAAAAAGTCGCCGGAGCCACGTATTGTAAACGTAAGTTCGAGCCAAGGTTCGCTTACCCAGGCCAGCGATCCAACTAATAAATACTATAACCATAAAGGGGCCGTGTATCAACCTTCCAAATCGGCACTGAATATGTACACCATTATTCTGGCTTATGAACTGAAGGATACACCGGTTAAAGTAAATGCGGTTGACCCTGGCTTTGTTAAAACCGATTTTAATAACCACCGCGGAACCGGGACTGTTGAAGAAGCTGGCACACGTATCGTTAAATATGCCATGATTGATGCTGATGGCCCTACAGGAAAGTTTTTTAGTGAAGAAAGCAACCCGGAAACCGGAGAAATCCCTTGGTAAAAATTTTAAAGAAGTTTAAATTAATAGCTCGGTTAAATTTTATTCAATATTATTTTATGCTTCTTTTATCACCTAAAAAATGGCAAGCTATTTATTAGATTTATTCAAATTAATGCAACACCAATTTTTACCGGATAAAAGAAGCATTAACAGTTTTTTTGGTATAAATTTAAACAGGCCCTAAATTGCAAAATGAAAAAGGAAGAACATTCACCTCGAAAATTTGAATCTTTAACCGACTTTCATTGCGTGTTCGGCTTGCCAAAGCCCTTGCACCCGATGATTAGTTTTATAAATATAAAAGATGTAAAAAATCATCGGCGATGAACGGTTCAGTTCATTTATGCTGGATTTTTATAAAATTTCGTATAAAACAAATCTTTGCGGCAAAGCCAAATACGGACAAAATTATTATGATTTTGGTGAAGGCGGTTTAGTTTTTACCGCACCAAACCAACTGTTTGAAACCCCTCCTGACAATGATGCAAGTTCGGGCTATATGCTGCTCATCCACCCCGATTTTTTATTGTCTTACCCTTTGGCAAAAAAAATCAAGCAGTACGGCTTCTTTTCTTATTCGGCCAATGAAGCGTTGCACCTGTCGGATAAAGAAAAAGCGACCATCATTTCGATTTTTAATATTGTGGAAGAGGAGCTGAACAGCCGGATAGACGATTTTAGCCAGGAGGTGTTAATTTCACAAATCGAATTATTGCTCAATTACGCCAACCGCTTTTACAAACGCCAGTTCATCACCCGCAAAGCAGTAAGCAATAATTTGTTACAAAAGCTGGAAGAAATTTTAGACGACTATTTTAACAACAATAAATCTTTAAGCCAGGGGATTCCGACAGTTCAATATCTTTCAGAACACTTAAATATTTCCCCAAGTTATTTAAGTGATATGCTGCGTTCGCTAACCGGACGAAATGCACAGCACCACATACACGATAAACTGATAGAAAAGGCAAAAGAGAAATTATCCTCCACCGGTTTATCAGTAAGTGAAATTGCATACGAATTGGGTTTTGAGCATCCGCAGTCTTTCAGCAAATTATTCAAGACCAAAACCAACTTTTCTCCCTTGGAATTTCGGCAATCTTTCAACTAACAAATCCACCAAAAAAACATCGGTAAAAGAAGTATCGTTCAACTTCTCAAATACGAAGCACCATTCAGGTCAATAATCCCGCCCGTCATAAATTCTAAACCGCTGCTTGCAAACATCGCTACGACATGGGCAACTTCTTCGGGTTTGCCCACGCGGTTTAATGGGCTTTGTTTCCGGATTTGTTCGCCTGCTTCTCCCGCCAAAACTTCGGAAGCCATATCGGTTTCAATAAATCCCGGCGCAATTACGCCAACGGTAATATTATGCGGTGCCAAAGCAACGGCCAGCGATTGGCTCATGGCATTTAAGCCGGCTTTACTGGCACCGTAAGCAGGATGGTCAGGCTCGCCGCGAAAAGCGCCACGCGAAGAAATATTGATAATTTTCCCTTCTTTTTGCGCGATCATTTGTTGGGCAGCAAAATAGCACAAGTTGGCCACGCCGGTTAAGTTGGTGCCCAACGTTTGCTTCCAGGCTTGCTGCCATTCCTGGTAACTTATGGTTTCAATTTTGTGTTCTGTAAAAATTCCGGCATTGTTAACCAACACATCCAAGTGCTTGTATTGATTTTGGAAATCCTGATAAAAACTTTCTACCGCTTCAGGATCAGCAACATCCAATTGAAAACAACAATGGTTTTGTTTTGGGTTGAGGCTGGCAACTACTTCTTCTGCTAAAGTTTTATTGGATTTGTAAGTGATGATAACATTTGCGTTCAACTCAGAAAATAGCTGCGCACAAGCTTTGCCGATCCCTCGGGAGCCGCCGGTAATCAAAACATTTTTATGGGCAAAATCAACTTGCATTATTTCAAACTTAAATAAAAAAACAGCCGATGCTTCTTTTAGCACTATAATTTAAGTGTGTTATGATTGTTTATAAAGCAAACGCGAGCCAAAAGTTTGAAAGAAAATCATCCTTGCGATAAACAAACTTTGCTTGCATTACATTTCACCCTTAAATAAAATTTTTAGGCAATGCTTCTTTTACCGGTATAAAAACGTTGTGCCATTTTCATAGAAAACAGAAAAACGCCGCATCGCTTGGTTTAACTGCCTGTAATTTGTTAAAATTGTTCTACCTATTTTTTTGAATGAAAAACAGTACTGCGCTTTTGCCGGAAACCCTGAAAGTTTTTGAAACCCTACCCGGTTTGTACCTTGTCTTGTCGGAAAGGCTAACCATTCTTTGTGCAAGCAATGATTACTTAAAAACTACCGGTAAAAACAGTATGGCTGTTTTGGGCCAATCTGTTTTTGATCATTTTCCACTCAATACTGATGAATTTAAAGCGCAGGGTTTAAGCCAAGCTTTGGCGCAAATGCTTCAAACGCTTCAACCTTTAGAGCTTCCGGTTTTGTGTATCGAACAGAATAACAGTGCCAGTTACTGGAAAACCACGCATACACCGGTTGTAAACGAAGCCGGGGAACTGCAATACATCATCCAGCAAACCATTAACGTTACGCAGCAAACCCTGGCCGAACAGCATTTAAAGCTGAATGCAGAACGCGAAAAAAACGCGCTTTTGGAAGCCCGGCAGTTAAGTATGCGTTTAGAAAAGTTTATGACGGAAATCCCGGCGCAGGTTGCTGTTGTTTCCGGGCCCGAATTTGTTTACGAGTTTGTGAACAGCCATTACCAAGAACAACTTTTCCCCGGGCGAACACTGGTTGGCAAACCACTTTTAGAAGCTGTGCCCGAAATTGCCGGGCAACCGGTAGAACAGGTTTTTCGGCATGTATATAAAACCGGCAAAACCGTTGAAGGAAAAGAAATGTACATCCCGCTGGCGCCAAAGGAAGGCGGGCCGTTGCAAGACCATTATTTTAACCTGATCCACCAGGCGCGGTTTGACGGGCAAGGCAACATAACCGGCGTTTTTACCTTTGCCTACGACATTACCGAAATGGTTTTGGCCAGGAAAGAGGTCGAAAAAAACGAACAGCAACTGCTCCTGCTCAACAACAACCTGGCCGAGGCCAACGAAGAAGTACAGGCATCGGTAGAAGAGCTGATCACCACGAACCAGGAGCTGCACCAGGCCCAGGAAACATTACGGCAGTTGAACACCGAACTGGAAGAACGGGTTGCTTTAAGGAGCCATCAGGCTTTAACGGCGCAGGCCGAATCGGAAAGCCAGCGATCACGCCTAAACCAGTTTTTGATGCAGGCCCCGGCCGGTATTTGCATTTTGGATGGGCCCAATTTTGTTTTCGAACTGATCAACCCACTGTACCAGCAGCTTTTTCCGGGCCGCAATTTGTTGGGGAAACCACTTTTAGAAGCTGTACCCGAAATCGAAGGCCAGCCTATTTGGGACATTATCCAAAACGTTTACCATACCGGTAAAACTTTTGAAGGAAACGAACTGCTGATACCGCTGGCCAGACAAGAAAATACGCTTTTAGAAGACCGCTATTTCAACTTTATTTACCAGGCCAGGCAGGATACGCAAGGCTGGGTAGACGGGCTGCTGGTTTTTGTTTTTGAAGTAACAGAATCTGTGATCAGCAAACGTTTGGTAGAAGAAAGCGAAAAACGGTTCCAGTTTCTGCTCAATGCCATACCGCAGCAGGTTTGGACAGCCAACCCAAACGGTGCTTTAAATTATGTAAACCAGGTTGTTTGTACCGATTTTGGCAAAAGCCAGGAAGATGTGGTTGGGCCAGGATGGAAAAACTTTATCCATCCGGATGATTTGCCAGGTTGCATACAAGCCTGGACAATTGCCCTGCAATCGGGCAATGAATATGTAACCGAGTTTCGGTTGTTAATGCAGAACGGCGGATACCAGTGGTTTCTGACCAGGGCAGTTCCGCTAATTGAAAATAACCAGGTTAAGCTTTGGATCGGCACCAATACCAATATAGATTTTCAGAAAAACAACGAGCAGAAAAAAGACGAGTTCATTTCTATCGCCAGCCACGAACTGAAAACGCCTTTAACCAGTATCAAAGCTTTTAACCAAATGATGAAGCGAACGACTGATTTGGTGAAAATGCAAAGCTTCGCACAAAAATCTGCCGAACATATCCTTCGTTTGGAAAGGCTGATCAGCGATTTTCTTGATGTAACCAAAATCAATGCGGGCAAAATGAACTACGCTTTCGAGCCATTCCAGTTTGGCGAAATGCTGGCAGGAAGCGTGGAAAGCGTACAGCATACATCGCCTTTGCACCAAATTATTTTAGAAAGTACGGTAGATGTGCTTTACACCGGCGACCGTTTCCGGATCGAGCAGGTAATCAATAACTTTTTGACCAATGCCGTTAAATATTCCCCCGAAGGAAAAACCGTGCTTGTAAACAGCGAAATCCAGTTGGACAACATCATCGTGTCGGTTCGGGATTTTGGAATTGGCATCGCCAGCCATGACCTGCAACACCTTTTCGAAAGGTATTACCGGGTTGATAATACCGCTATGAAATATGATGGCTTAGGTTTAGGCTTATTTATTTCTTCGGAAATTTTAACACGCCACTACGGCAGTTTTTGGATCGAAAGTGAATTGGGGCAAGGCTCTACCTTTTATTTCAGGTTGCCGCTTACTGCCAATAAAGGGTTAAAACTGGTGGTTGAACAAAATAGTTTTTATAAAGACGATTCGATTACCATTAGTTATAACAAAGGCCAACAGCGTTTGGATGTGGACTGGACGGGTTTCCAAAACCTGGAATCTGTAAAACACGGTTGTATGTTAATGCTGGACATGCTGAAAAACAACAAAGTGCACAAGGTACTGAACGACAATACGAACGTTTTAGGAACTTGGTCTGATGCGGCGGATTGGGCAGGGACAGAATGGTTCCCGATGATGGAAAAAGCAGGTTTAAAATACTTTGCCTGGATTTATTCGCCCAGCGCTTTCAGCAGGCTTTCTGCCAAAAAAAGTGTGGATGTGGCCGTTGGAAATGGCATCATACAATTTTTTACCGATATGCAATCGGCCGAAGAATGGATCAACAGCCAACAATAAAGGTTTGCCGATGCTTCTTTTATCACCTAAAAGTTGGCCTATGTTTTTTTAATGCGTTACCAATTTTATACCGATAAAAGAAGCATCAGGCCAAAATTTAAAACTCCAAATAAATGTGGCTAAACTTTTGGCCCGCGTTTGTAAATAATCAGGCCATTCAAAAAATTACGCAAAATTTGGTCGCCGCAAGGTTTAAAGTTGGGGTGGTCTTCTTTCCTGAAAATGGCGCCAAGTTCCGTTTTGGTGATCCTGAAATTAGCCAGTTCCAGCACTTTGATAATGTCGTCATCGGTAAACTGCATGGCCACGCGCAGCTTTTTCATAATATCGTTGTTGCTCATTTTGCTTGATCTGGTTTACCTTGAAATTTCGATTTTAACCTTTTTGTTCTTTAGTTTTTCGCCTTTTATCTTTTGCAAAACCCGTTCTGCCTGGTTGCGTTTGATGGCTGCGTAAGAGGCATGGTCTAAAACTTCAATCAGCCCTAAATCTTCTTTTTGCAATTCTCCTTTTTTCAGCAGCAAACCTACAATATCTACTTTGTTTACCTTGTCTTTTTTGCCGGCCGCAATGTACAAAGTAACCCAGGGCGAAGGTTGCGGAATGACCGGTTTCTGAGGCAGTTCTTCGATTTCCGGCATTTGTTTTAAATAAACCGGCTTTTCCTCAGGCGTTAAAATCAGGTACGAAGTCCCTTTGGCATACATCCGTGCGGTACGGCCGTTGCGGTGCAAAAAAGCTTCTTCGTTGTGCGGCAACTGGTAATGCACCACGTATTCAATCTCCGGAATGTCCAGCCCGCGCGAAGCTAAATCTGTGGTAATCAAAATTTTATAACTGCCGTTTCTAAACTTTAACAAAGCGCGCTCGCGGTCGTCCTGTTCCATGCCGCCATGAAAAACGCCGTTTGGCAAACCCATTTCCCACAATAAATCGCTGATGCGGTCAACGGCTTCGCGATGGTTGCAAAAAACCAAAGTTGCCCGGTCGCCAATTGTACAAACCAGGGCAAACAAAGCTTCCAGTTTGTCGGCTGCTTCGGTGATCACAACCTTTTGTTTCAAATCAGGAATGGCGGCCGAATTGGTCAAAAAATCCAGTTCTACCGGTTTTATTATTCCGGTAAACGCTGGTATTTCTTTCATTTTGGTGGCCGAAGTCAGCATCCGCCTTTTTACGGCTGGCAGTTGTTTGATGATGAAAGCCATATCTTCCTGAAAACCAAATTCCAGCGCTTTATCAAACTCGTCCAAAATTAAAGTTTGGATATTGGCCGTGCCGAAACTTTCGCGGCGCAGATGATGGGCAATCCTTCCCGGCGTTCCAATCAAAACCGCCGGTGGCTGCGAGAGATTGTTCCTTTCGGTTTTCACATCGTGGCCGCCGTAGCAGCAATTCACTTTAAAACCACTGCCCATCGAGCGAAAAACCTGTTCGATCTGCAAAGCCAGTTCACGCGAAGGGACCAGGATTAAGGCTTGTACGGCCGCCATTTCCCCATCAAGCACATCCAGCAGAGGCAACAAAAAACCTAAAGTTTTACCCGAACCTGTGGGCGAAAGCAAAATCACATCACTTTTTTTGGCTGCGCTGATGGCCGCCTGCTGCATTTCGTTCAGCGCGTTTATTTTGAGGTTTTGAAGAGCTTGCTTGATCATCAATTTGATTTTGGAAAAAAACCAAAGTTAAACTAATTGTGGGGTTTATGGTTGATGGTTCATTGGTCATGGTTGATGGTCAGCCTAAAATTTAGTGCATAAAAGAAGCATTGGCATTATCGGCAGAATAAGTTTTAATTGTGAACTTGTTTAAACTTTTTTATAAACAGAAACGATAGAAATCAGTCAAATGAAACCAACTCATCCCCCTAACCCCCTTCAAAGGGGGAAGCCTGTCGCCTACCTTTCTAACGTTTATAAGTTAGAGATGAAAAGGTTGGAAATGAATAGGTATGCGCCCTGGCCCTCTTCCCCCTTTGAAGGGGGTTAGGGGGATGACCTATATTTTTATGCCGATAAAAGAAGCATCCGGAAATTTATTTAAAAAACTTCTGTACTTATTTCCTTTTTATCGAAAAGAATTTAGACTAAAACCGGTTATGGATTTCCGTTATCACCCGCACCATTTCTCCGCTGATTTGCGCAGTCGGCCGTGTAAAATTGTTGTTCATGTAAGAGAACAGCAGCCTTTTGCCTTTTCTGGTAATCAAATAACCGCTTTGGTTGTGGTTGTTGGACAAACTTCCGGTTTTCCCCCAAACAAACGGAACGCCGTTATCCGTTTTGTAAGCATTTTTTAGCGTGCCCGAAACGCCGCCGGTTGGCAGCAAACTATGCAGTTTTTGTTCGTTGCCAACCTTGTCCCAAATTTTCTGAAGCAATGCAATCATCGTTTTGAGCGTAAACAAATTTTGGCGCGAAAGCCCGGAGCCGTCGGCCCATTGCGGTTCATCCGGCAAATCATTTAAAAAGTTTTTCTTGCTGTAAGCGATTGCATTTTCTGTACTTAACTTACCGCCAGGCAAGGTAGATGAGCAAACCAGCAACAATTGCTCGGCCACAAAATTATCGCTTGGCAAAAGCATTTGTTTGTAAACCGAATCGGCAGCAATGCTGTACAAGGTTTTTGCCGAAGCCGGCATTTGCAAGTTGATCAATCCGATTGGTTTTTTCAAAGTATCTTGCAACAATTCCAAAGTTAAACTTGCACTTGTTTTCCAGGGAATTTCCTGATGAAACTTGGATGGAACCAGACCGGCAGGATATACAAACTTGTTTTCTTCCAATGCTCTTTTTACCCTATAATTTTTAGGGTGAAAAGAAGTATCCATCTGCAAATACATTTTTAAATACGAAGGCCTGATTTGCAAGTTGCCTTGTGCATCGGCATCAATAAAAGCCACGTTATCTTCTATCGGCAACGCGGTAATATCAACCTGGTAATAATCATTGTAATCATCATAAGGCCAGCCCGCACCGTAAAAGTTGCCCGTATAATTGGATGCCGAATAGAACAATTTTTGCGTCGAACTTTTCAACAAATCAAAAGCTTTGGTTGATTTTAAAACCGAATGCAGGAAAGATGGATCGCCGGTTCCCCAAAAAATTAAAGAATCATTTTTGACCAAATAACGCAAACCGGGAACCGAATCGCCCAGCATTTGCAACGAAGTATAAAAAGTAAAAAGTTTGGTATTGGATGCAGGCGTAAAATACTTGTCGGCATTTTCCTGATAAATCATTTTCTTTTGGTCCTGGTCGTACAAAGCAAAACCCGTAAAATGATCTTTGTTGATGGCTGAGTTTTTTAAAATCCTGCTGATCTTATGTTTGGTAATTTGATGGGAACAACTTGAAAGCATACTGAAAATTAGGGCATAAAAACAGTATCGGAGTAAAGTTCTAATTTTAGATTTACAAACAAAAAAGTAAATTTTCGGCATAACAATCTTTTAACAATGACAATATTATATTAAAATATTAAAGCATAAGTTTGCAAAAGCAACAAAAATTTCAACCTTAATTTTAAACAATTACACGTTCCAAACCATCCAAGTAAGCCTGGTCAACATCGGCCCCAATTCCCGGCGTATCTTGGATTTCTAATTGCGAACCGTTGTATTGGCAACCACCAATTACCGGATCAATTTTGTGGCCCAATAAACAAGTATCCAAGTCAAAAAAACAGATATTTTTAAATGCCATCGCAAAATGGACATTTGCAGTTAAGGCCAAACGGCTTTCCAACATGCCGCCTTGCATACAATTGATGCCATTTTGTTCGGCAACTTGGTTGATTTTAATGGCTTCGTTGATGCCGCCGCTTTTGGCCAATTTGATGTTGATGTATTTGCAAGCTTTGTTTTGGATGATGCGTTCGGCATCATAATGGGTATAAACACTTTCATCGGCCATAATTGGAATCGGCGAAAGCTGGCAAAGTTTGGGCAACAGTTCATCATTGTAAGTGCGCATCGGCTGCTCGCAAAATTGGATATTGTAGGGCGCTAAATTTTGCAAGGTAAAAACAGCATCATCAAAAGCCCAACCTTGGTTTGCATCTAATCTTAATTTAATCTCCGGACCGATTGCATTTCGGATTTGTTTGATGCGCTCCACATCTTCAATCGGGTTTTTGCCCAATTTTACTTTGATGATATTGTAGGCTTGTGCCTTAAATTGGATGGCCGCTTGCGCCATTGCTTCCGGCGTTGCGATGCCAATGGTAATATCGGTTTCAATCTTTCGCTTTTCCCCGCCCAAAAATTGGTACAAAGGCTGGTTGGCTTGCTTGGCCGCCAAATCATACAAAAGCATGTCGAACGCACTTTTTATTGTGTAGTTTCTGGCGATAAACAAATCCAGTTCGGCCAACCGCGCTTCCCTATCCAAAACATCTTTTCCTTTCCACAAAGCGGCAAAATCTTTCGCGAGTTCGTAGCAGGTGTTTTGCGTTTCGCCAACGATCATCGGGAAAGCGGAACATTCACCCACACCCATCAAACCAGAATCGGTGTGCGCACGGATAAAGATATTTTGTGCAAAATCCATGGTGCCGGTTGCAATGGTAAAAGGCACCATTGGAATGGCATATTTATAGATTTCGAAAGCGGTGAATTTCATTACGAAATTAATTGTTTTGGTCATCTTCATCGTGAAGTTGTTCCAATGAATGCTTCTTTTACCGCCTAAAATTGGGAAAACATTTAATTTCGGGTTATTGAAATCAAACACCAATTTTTATGCGATAAAAGAAGCATTGGTATTTTTTACAGTTACCGGTTTTGTTACATCGGTTTGATACTGATTGCCGCGCCGCCGCCTTTTGCCAGTTTCAGGTTTAGTTTTGTTGCCGATGTAACCGTCATCTTTTTGATCTGGTACGATTCGGGGTTTGATTTCCAATCGGCATCGGCTCCATCGGCATAAACCGTGGCCGTGTATTTTTTGCCTTTATCCAGAAAATTTAATAAAATGGTACTGTTCCGGCTGTTTTCGTCCGTAATGGCACCAATAAACCAGTTGTTGCTGTTTTTTTCTTTTCGGGCAATGGTGATGTAGTCACCAGGCTCGGCCTCCAGTATTTTTGTGTCGTCCCAATCAGTAGCCACATCTTTGATAAACTGAAATGCGTCCGGGTGCTTTTCGTAATTCTCTGGTATATCTGCCGCCATTTGCAACGGGCTGTACATTGTGATGTATAAAGCCAATTGTTTTGCCAGTGTGGTATGCATTTGCCTGTTTGGGTCGCTTGAATAATTTTTGAGCTTGAAAATACCCGGCGTATAATCCATTGGCCCGCCCATCAACCGGGTGAAGGGCATAATGGTTTCATGTTCAGGAGGGCTGCCTATCGTAAAAGCATTGTATTCGTTTCCCCTGCCCGCTTCGCTGGCCATCCAGTTCGGGTAAGTTCTTTGTAGGCCGGTTGGGCGCACAGGTTCGTGCGCATCCAGCATGACGTGGTGTTCGGCAGCTTTTTGGGCAACGCGCAAATAATGGTTCACCATCCATTGCCCGTCGTGGTGCTCTCCCCGGGGGATGATCTTGCCAACATAACCTGTTTTTACCGCAGTATAACCATACTTGTTCATGTATTTATAAGCAGTGTCCAACTGTCGTTCATAATCGGTTGCCGAGCCGGAAGTTTCGTTGTGCATGATCATTTTTACGCCTTTTGCTGCTGCGTATCGGGTGATCTCATCAATATTAAAATCAGGATAAGGCGTTACAAAGCTGAACACGTTTTCCTTCCAAAACCCAAACCAGTCTTCCCAGCCAATGTTCCAGCCTTCTACCAAAACACCCGGAATGCTGTTTTTGGCAGCAAAATCTATGTAATGTTTTACGTTTGCCGTGTTGGCGCTGTGCATTCCATTTGGTATCAGTTTGCCATCGGCCGATAAAGAATCCGGGTAGTTGGAATAGATCCAGGTACCTTTGCCGGTTTGCATTTCCCACCAAACGCCTACAAATTTCATGGGCTTTATCCAGGAAGTGTTTTTGATTTTAGATGGCTCGTTCAAATTCAAAATCAATTTGGAAGCTAAAATATCAGTGGCCTTATCGCTTACCACAATCGTTCGCCACGGCGTACTAAACGGCGCATGGACAAAAGCTTTCGTTCCAACTGCATTCGGCACCAAACTGGCCGTTAGCTTGTAAGAACTGTTGTCAACATGCAGTTGCATTGCAGGGAAATCCACCAAAGCGGCCTCGTGGATGTTGATGTACAGCCCGTCTGCCGTTTTCATCATCAACGGTGTTTGTACGGCATGGGCGTCTGGCGCAATACGAATGGCAATTTCGGTTGAGTTTTTAACCATTTGCCGGTTGTCTATTTCGCTGATTCTGGACGTGGTATAAGGATATTCGTTGGTGTCGTAATCACCCGGGATCCAAAAGGTTTTATAGTCGCCGGCGAGGGCAAATTGCGTTGTCTCATCGGTAATGACAAAATACTGCAAATTGTGCTGCTTCGGGAAAACATACCTGAAACCTACGCCGTCGGCAAACACACGGAAAATAATGTCCATTGCCCGGGCAGGGGTTTTTTGTGTGAGGTGAACAGTAAGCTGCTGGTAATGGTTGCGGATGCGGTTTACCTCGCCCCAAACCGGGCTCCAGGTCGTGTCCACGGTTTTGGTTTCGGAAGAGGACACTGAAAAATTGCCGGTAAAAGAAGCATCGTCGGCAAGTTTAAAACCCATTTCAGAAGGTTTAATAACGGGTTTCCCGCCATAAAAAACGGCGTATTCCGGTTTCCCGTTGTTCAGCACAAATTCAAGTTTTACCTTGTCCATGCTTGCGCTTAAACTGTTGTTTTGGGCAATCAAATGGTTAAAAGTAAAAAGGCTAAGCAAAAGGGTAAAGATTTTTTTCATTTTTTGGTTCTTGGTTAATCATCAAATTTTGTCCGAATGGCCGTGTAAACTAATTATGCCTGCGTTATTGTCTACTTGTTTTGCAGGTTTATTTTGATCTGCCTTCAAAAATAATAAAAAGCTGCGATAAGGCCATGGTTCGGTTATGCAATGGCCTTAATATCTCTTTGCACGGCCAGGCAACGGGTTTCAAAAGGGCACTGTCTGGCGGCGAAGGCCAGAATAGCGGCACCAATTTTATACCAGTAAAAGAAGCATTGTCAAAAAACTGAAAACCGGTTGTTTAAATTTAAAACAAGAAGGTTTTACTGGCTCTAAATCAAAAAATCTAAAATAAAATTCTATTTCTGCCCAAGAACCAACTTTCAATTGTTCTTTTTTTAGGTTTTATCTACGTAAAACTTTAATTTTTCTTTCTTTTTATTGAAATATTATTAAAAACTTATTTTAAATCATGCATTCAATTGAAATAATACTAAAAATTATTAATTCAGTATGATTTTTATCATAAATACTTATCATTGTATATCGCACAAGGCAATTTTTAAAAAAAGAAACAACAGGTTCTCTCAAATTTTTATTAAAATTCAACAATTATGAAAACAGGGCCAGGTCAGCAAACAATTATTGTTATCGGAAACGGTATGGTTGGCTATAAATTTTGTGAAAAGCTGGTCAAAAAAACCAAATCGTTTAATTTAATTGTTTTTGGGGAAGAACCGCGCCGTGCTTACGACCGTGTTCATTTAAGCGAATACTTTAACGGCAAAACTGCGGACGACCTTTCGCTTTCTGCTGAAAACTGGTACGAAGAAAACAGCATCACGCTTTATTTAAGCGATCCGGTGCAGGAAATAAACCTGGCCGAAAAGAAAGTGCATTCGCGCAACGGCATCAGCTTAAACTACGATTATTTGGTTTTGGCCACCGGTTCCGGCGCTTTTGTGCCGAATATCCCGGGCATAGAAAAAGAAGGCGTGTTTGTTTACCGCACCATCGAAGATTTGGAAATGATGAAAGCACATGCGGCCAAATCAAAAAACGGCGCGGTAATGGGCGGCGGGCTGTTGGGCTTGGAAGCCGCCAAAGCTTTGCTGGATTTGGGCATCCAGGAAACGCATGTGGTAGAATTTGCACCGCGCTTAATGCCGCGGCAAATTGATTCGGCAGGCAGCAACCTGCTTCAAACTAAATTAAAAGAATTGGGCCTGAACGTCCACCTCAATAAAAACACTTCTGAAATAGCAGGCGGCCATAAAATTGAATCTTTAAAGTTTAATGATGAAACCGAGCTGAAAATTGATATGCTGGTGATTTCGGCTGGCATCCGCCCGCGCGACGAACTGGCAAAACTGGCCGGACTGCAAACCGGGACACGCGGCGGGATTATGGTGAACGAAAAAATGCAGACCAGCAATGAGTTTGTGTATGCCATCGGCGAGTGCGCGCTGTACGACAACATGATTTATGGTTTGGTTGCGCCGGGCTACGAAATGGCGGAAGTTGCCCTGAACCAGATTTTGGCAGGTGAAAAAGCTTTTTATGGGTTTGACATGAGCACCAAACTGAAACTGATTGGTGTGGACGTAGCCAGCTTTGGCGATAATTTTATTACCGAACCGGATTGCCGGACGATTGTTTTTGAGGATACGCACAAAGGCGTTTATAAAAGGATCAACATCAGCAACGACGGGAAATATTTGCTGGGCGGCATTTTGATCGGCGATGCAGACGCGTACAATATGCTGCTGCAAACAGTAAACAACAAATTGGTTTTGCCGCCAAACCCGGAAGATTTGATTCTGGGTGCACGCGGCGGAGAAGCAAGCGAAGGCGCGGGCGTGATGTCGCTTCCGGATACGGCTTTGATTTGTTCCTGCGAAGCCGTTTTAAAAAGTGCCATTTGTGATGCCGTAAATTTGGAAGGCGTTACCTCAGTGGATGGCATTAAAAAATGCACTAAGGCTGGCACAGGTTGCGGCGGCTGCGTTCCGTTGATCAAAGATTTGGTGGTTGGGACGATGAAAGAAAACGGCGTTTACATCAAAAATGTGATCTGCGAACATTTTGATTACTCCCGCCAGGAACTTTTGGACCTCATCAAACTCCATAAAATCAAAACTTACGACCATGCGCTCGATCTTTTAGGCCGCGGCGATGGCTGCGAAGTTTGCAAACCTGCTGTCGCCAGTATTTTGTCGGGAGCCTGGAACGATCTGATTATCAAACAAGATACGATCCAGGACAGCAACGACCGTTTTTTGGCCAACATTCAAAAAGGCGGAACTTATTCTGTAGTTCCGCGGATTGCCGGCGGCGAAATCTCTCCGGATGCTTTGATCGTGATTGGCCAGGTTGCCAAAAAATACAATCTGTACACCAAAATAACTGGCGGCCAGCGCATTGATCTATTCGGCGCACACTTAAACGATTTGCCGGATATTTGGGAAGAACTGATGGATGCCGGCATGGAAAGTGGCCACGCTTACGGCAAATCTTTGCGGACAGTGAAAAGTTGCGTGGGCAGTACCTGGTGCCGTTTTGGTGTGCACGACAGCGTTTCTTTTGCCATCCAAATTGAAAACCGTTATAAAGGGATCCGTTCTCCGCATAAATTAAAAAGTGGCGTGAGCGGCTGCGTTAGGGAATGTGCCGAAGCACAGGCCAAAGATTTCGGCATTATCGCGACCGAAAAAGGCTGGAACTTGTATGTGTGCGGCAACGGCGGCTCCAAACCGCAACACGCGCAGTTGCTGGCCAGCGATATTGATAGCGAAACCTGCATCAAATATTTAGACCGGTTCCTGATGTTTTACATCAAAACGGCCGATCCTTTAACGCGCACAGCAACCTGGCTCAATAAAATGGATGGCGGCATGAGCTATCTTAAAAACGTGATCATCAATGATAGTTTGGGGATTGCGCAACAACTGGAAGAGGAAATCCAGCACCTGATGAGCACTTACCATTGCGAGTGGAGCGAAGTGGTGAACGACCCGCAACTGCGCAAAAAGTTTACACATTTTGTAAACGCACCGGAAGAAAAAGACCCGACCGTTGCATTTGAGCCGCTGCGCGATCAGGTTCGGGCAAAAGAATGGTAGCGATGCTTCTTTTATCGCACAAAAATCATCAACATAAAAACATCCGGCAAAAACAGTATCAGTCCAAATTTGAGAAATGGCACAATGCTTCTTTTATCGCCTAAAAAACTTCAACCTAAAAAAACATGGATAAAAACAGTATAAATTATGGAAACTGAAGTATCAACAATTATAAACTGGTTTTTGGCCTGTGCCACAAACGATGTTCCGGAGAATGGCGGCGCTTGTGTAAAATACCGGGACGAGCAGATTGCCATTTTTAATTTCAGCCGAAGGAAAGAATGGTACGCCACGCAAAACCTTTGCCCGCACAAACAGCAAATGGTGCTTTCGCGCGGCATGATCGGCAGCACTGGTGATGCAATGGAACCGAAAGTGGCTTGCCCGTTCCACAAAAAAACATTTTCCTTAATTACCGGCGAATGTTTGAACGCGGAGGAATGCGCCATCAAAACGTACCCGGTAAAAGTGCAGGACGGGCGGGTTTACATCGGCGTGGAATAATTAAGCAGATGTATCTTGGGTAAGCTGGAGCAGTTTTTCGGGATCGAGGATTTTGAATTGCTTGCCCGAAACCTCGATCGTCCCGTTTTGCGCCAGCTCGTTAATCACCCTGAAAAGTGTTTCATAAGTGGTGCCAATGTACGAAGCCAAGTCTTGCCGGCTCAGTTCGATATCAATAAAACCGGCAGCCGTAAAACCGAATTGTTTGCCCAGGTTGATCAACGCCTGGCCAATGCGGCCTTTGACAGACATGTGGGCCAGGTTGCGCATTTTTCGTTCGGAAACCTGCAGTTCATCGGCAAAGAACTGGAGCAATTGGTACGTCAGTTCGTGGTTTACTTTTAAGGTAGCAGTAAAAAAATCAAGTTCAAAAAAACAAACCAGGCCAGGTTCGAGCGCGGTAGCCGTAACCGGATATTGCAAATCGCTGCCCAAACCGCGGTGGCCCAGGATCGCGCCATTTTTAACAAAACGGATAATCAACTCTTTATCGCCCCATTTTTTATGAACCTTAACATTACCCGAATAAACAAAGTACACGCCCATAACCGGGTCGCCTTCGTTAAAAATAATGTCGCCGCGCTTCACCGCAAAGTTCTTCCTGGAACTGGCCACGGCAGGCAGCCATTCCTTCAAACAAAGCTTGCACAAAAAACAGCTTTTCAGGTCGCAGGCTATTTTACTTGGTTTCATTCAAAAGCTTTAAACAGGATAAAAGGCTACAATAATAGCTATTAATTTTTGCGGAGGCCGATCATAATCTTTAAAAAAACCAACCTAAAACCAAACCACACGATGAATAAAAATCTACTCTTGTTGCTTACTGTTTTTATGCCAATAATTTTGAGTTGGCAGCACGCTTCGGCACAAATATCTTTGACTGGGCAGTTGCGGCCCCGTGCCGAATACCGCGATGGCTACGGAACTTTAGAACCTAAAACATCCAAACCGGCCGGCTTTGTTTCGCAACGCGCAAGGCTGGTTTTCAATTATAAATCCAGCCGTGTCATCTTCCAAACCAGCATCCAGGATGTACGTGTTTGGGGCCAGGATGCTTCATCCATCAGCAATGCCGACGGCAATAAACTGTTTGTGCACGAAGCCTGGGCCGAATTGGTTTTATCCAACAAAAAAGATACTTCCTTTAAAAAACCCCTTTTTGATTATTTGGGCCTGAAGATTGGCCGCCAGGAACTGGTTTACGATGACGAGCGTTTGCTGGGCGGTTTCGACTGGCAGCAGCAAGGCCGAAGGCACGATGCCGCGGTTTTGAAAATGCTGAACAAAGGTTTTCAGGTTGATCTGGGCGCGGCTTACAACCAAAATACGGACGCGGTAAATTACAACGGCACCTATTACACGCCGGTCAATGTGCCGGCAACGATTAAAGACAGCAAAGGAAATCTGGTAAATACGCCTGCCGGTTTTATCCCGCTGCTTAATGCGGCCGGCATCAGTTCTAAAACCGGCAACCCGGGTTTTAGCAATCCGCCAAGTTCTAACGCCGCTTCGCAGGATTACAAATCGTTTGAGTATTTATATGCGGCCAAAACTTTTCATCAAACTAAAATCTCCGGGTTGTTTTTTGTTGACCAGTTTGGAAAATACATTCTTGATTCTGTTAAAAATACCGCAGGCACCGATGTAGGTTACGTTTACGGTCGGCGTTTTAACCAAACCGGTTTAAACACACGTTACACAACCGGTTTGATGCTGGTTTCCCCGTTCGGAGATAAAAGTCCGTTTGGGATAAGCACGGCGTTTTATTACCAGGGCGGCCACGACCGCGACGGGCTTTCGTTAAGCGCTTACACTTCTACCATTGCTTTATCATACCAGCAAAAGCTGTTCAGGTTTACGCCCGGCTGGGATTATTTGTCGGGCAACGATGCTTTTTCAACCTCGACCACCAACCACCGTTTTGACCCGCTTTATGGCACGCCGCACAAGTTTTGGGGTTTTATGGATTATTTCTATGCCGGTTCCGGTTCTCCGGCTGGTGGTTTAAGCGATGCTTACTTCAAGATCAAATACCTCAGCATTAACAAACGCTTTAACGCCGGTTTGGATTACCACTATTTTGCTTTGGCACAAAACCAAAGAGGTGTTGCAGGCGATGCCATCAAAAAGTATCTGGGCAGCGAGTTCGATTTGGTAGGCAATTACAGCCTCAACAAATTTACTTCGGTAGAAGCAGGTTTTTGCGTGATGGCTGCTGCCCAAAGCATGGAATACGCCAAAAACTTAACGCCACTATCAACCCATTTAAACAATGTTTGGAGCTACCTCCAGATCAACATTCGCCCCGATTTTTTTAGCAAGTAAAAACAGCATTATCCATAAAACCATCAACCTCAAAAATTAAAAACCATGTTTACAAACGCACAGCACCAGCTTACCAAGCTCAATGTATTTTCTGCAAAAGGAATCCAGATGCGGACGTTCCAAATTACCTGGCTCATGTTTTTTGTCTGCTTTTTCGGCTGGTTTGGCCTGGCGCCGCTTATGCCGACGATTCGTGTAGAACTTGGTTTGACCAAGGCACAAGTGGGCAACACCATCATTGCTTCCGTGGCTTCCACTATTTTTTTTAGGTTGATTGTAGGCAGGCTTTGCGATACCTGGGGCCCGCGAAAAACGGCCGTGCGCCTGCTGCTCGTGGGTTCGCTGCCGGTTTTTCTGGTTGGTTTGGCGCACGATTATACTACGTTTTTACTGTTCCGTTTGGCCATCGGTATGATTGGCGCTTCTTTCGTCATCACCCAATACCACACTTCCATGATGTTTGCGCCCAACATCAAAGGCACGGCAAACGCGGTAACCGGCGGCTGGGGAAACTTGGGCGGAGGCGTAACCAATATGGTGATGCCGTTGATTTTTGCCGCCATCGTGGGTTTCGGTTATACCAAAGCTGAAGCCTGGCGTTATGCCATGATCGTTCCAGGAACGATGATGCTCGTCCTTGCTTTTTTGTATTGGAAATATACTAAAGATACGCCGCAAGGAAACTTCAATGAAATTAACCGGGTAAAAACAGCATCGGCAAAAACAGACTGGAGCGTACTGGCCGACTGGCGCATTTGGGCTTTGACCCTGGCTTACGCAATGTGTTTCGGTATGGAAATTACGTTTGATAACGTGGCTTCCTTGCACTTCGTGGATACCTTCCACTTGTCGCAAAGCAATGCCGGTTTTTGGGCTGGCGTTTTTGGGATGATGAATATTTTTACCCGCGCATTGGGCGGTTTTGCTTCGGATAAAGTTGGTTTTAAGTTTGGCATGAAAGGAAAAGGCCTGCTGCTGGCCGGTATGTTGCTGCTGGAAGGATTGGGTTTGCTGCTTTTTGCCCAGGCCGGAAGCTTGGTAATCGCCATCATCACGATGCTGACGTTTGCGCTTTTCCTTAAAATGTCCAACGGCGCAACTTACGGCATCGTGCCTTTTATCAACACCAAAAATGTAGGCATGGTAAGCGGCGTGGTTGGCGCAGGTGGAAACCTGGGCGGCATGCTGTTCGGCTTTTTGTTCAAATCCGAAACAATCACTTATGTACAGGCCTTTACTTATATTGGTTTTGCGGTGATTGCTGTTGCGCTGATCGTGCTGGTTACGCGCTTCTACAAAACAGCAGCTTCCGAAGAAACGGATATGGATTTTAGTTCGGTAAAAGTAGCATAAGCAATAGTGATGCTTCTTTTATCGGATAAAAATTAAGTTCATCCCCCTAACCCCCTTCAAAGGGGGAAAAGGGCCAGGGCGCACATCTTACAATCTCCGAATTTCTAAAGTTTAGAAAGGTAGGCGTCAGGCTTCCCCCTTTGAAGGGGGCCAGGGGGATGAATCTACAAAAAAACGATCAAGACTTTTAAATCAAAATCGAATGCCCGCAAAGGATAAAGAAAAAAACCAGTACGCTTCTACCTGCTGCTATTGCGGCGTGGGTTGCGGCGTGGTGGTGAGCAAGGAAAAGAATGGCACGATCACTTTAGAAGGCGATCAAAACCATCCGGTGAACAAAGGGATGCTTTGCAGCAAGGGTTTAAACCTGCATTATACCGTGAACGATAAAAGCGACCGGTTGCTGTACCCGCAAATGCGCTACAACAAAAGTATGCCTTTGCAGCGCGTAAGCTGGGACGAAGCGATGGAGCGCACCGCCGCCGTTTTTAAAACTTTTATCGAAAAGTACGGGCCGGATTCGGTTGCTTTTTACGCTTCCGGACAGTGCCTGACGGAAGAATATTACGTGCTTAACAAGCTGATGAAAGGCTTTATCGGCAGCAACAACATTGATACGAATTCGCGTTTGTGCATGAGCAGTGCCGTGGCAGCCTACAAAATTGCTTTGGGCGAAGACAGCGTTCCGATTTGTTATGACGATATCGAGCTTGCCGATTGCTTCTACGTTACCGGCGCCAACCCGGCCTGGTGCCATCCAATTTTGTGGCGACGGGTGGAAGCGCACAAAGCAGCGCACCCGGAAGTGAAGATGATTGTAGTTGACCCGCGCGTTACCGATTCTTGCGCGCTGGCCGATCTTCACCTGCAAATCAATCCCGGAACGGATATTATTTTGAACCATGCCATCGGCCGTTTACTGATTGAAAACGGTTTTGTGGATTCGAGTTTCGTTGCCCAACACACGCAAGGTTACGAGGATTATGCGAGAAGTGTTTTCAGCAGGACGATCAGTGAAGCCGCTGAAATTTGTGGCATAAAAGAAGCATCGCTCCGTTTGGCGGCGCAATACATTGGCGAAGCGCAAGGTTTTATTTCGATGTGGACGATGGGTTTGAACCAGAGTTCCATCGGCGTAAACAAAAACCTTAGCCTCATCAACTTAAACCTCATTACCGGAAAAATCGGGAAACCCGGTTCCGGACCGTTTTCATTGACCGGCCAGCCAAATGCGATGGGCGGCCGCGAAGTTGGCGGGATGGCAAATATGTTGCCCGCGCATCGCGATTTGAACAACCCGCAGCACCGGCAGCAGGTGCAGGATTTTTGGGGCGGAACCATCATCTCGCCAAACCCGGGATTTACGGCAACCGAAATTTTTGAAGCGTTAAACGATGGAAGATTGAAAGCGGTTTGGATCATCTGCACCAATCCGTTAACCAGTTTGCCCAACGTTCGGCTGGCAGAAGAAGCATTGAAAAAAGCCAAGTTTGTGGTCGTTCAGGAAATCAGCAATAAACCTGAAACCCTGAAATTTGCCGATGTTGTTTTGCCGGCTGCATCTTGGACGGAAAAAGAAGGCACGATGACCAATTCCGAAAGGCGCATCAGTTACCTGGCAAAAGTTTTGGAACCGCCGGGCGAAGCTTTGCCGGATATGGAAATTACTTGTCGTTTTGCACAGAAAATGGGTTTTCCGGGTTTTGGTTTTGCATCGGCAGCCGAAGTTTTTAAAGAACATGCACAGCTTACAGCCAAAACCAGTATTGATATCAGCGCATTGGATTACAATATTTTAAAAGCGCAAAAAACAGTACAATGGCCTTACCGCAAAAAAGGTTTGCCGCAAGGAACAGAACGCCTGTTTACCGATAACCAGTTTTACACGCCCACCAAAAAAGCAGTGATAAAAACAGTATCTGATGGTTTCATCAGCGAAAAACCGGATGCTGATTTCCCGCTTGTGTTAACGACCGGCCGAATCCGCGACCAATGGCACACAATGAGCAAAACCGGAAAAGTAAGCAAGCTGAACAAACACATTTCCGAATCTTATTTAGAGATTAACCCGGAAGATGCGGCAATATTGGGAATCAAAAATGATGATTTGGCAACGATTAAATCGCGCCGCGGGGAAGTGCGCGTCAAAGCAAAACTTAGTTCTTCCATCAAACCCGGCGTTGTTTTTCTGCCGATGCACTGGGGCAAAATCTTAAACAATGATTTAAACCGCGCCAATAATTTAACGAACGATCTGGTTGACCCCATTTCCAAAGAACCTGATTTTAAGTTTTGTGCCGTTCATGTTGAAAAATATGTAAAACCCGTTCAGCGGATCATCATTATTGGTGCTGGTGCCGGTGCTTTTGGTTTTATAAAATCCTACCGGGAACTAAACCAAGACGACGAGGTTATCATCTTCAGCAAAGAAAACAACCCTTTTTACAACCGCGTGATGCTGCCCGATTACATCAGCGGCGAACAAACCTGGCAACAATTGGTGAAGATGACGGACGAGGAAGAACCGGGATACAACATCCGTTTGCTGCGCGGCGTAAGCGTGGAGAAGATTGACCGCGAGGCGAAGTTTGTGCTTGATTCGCGCGGCATCAAAACCAATTATGATGTGCTGGTGATGGCTACCGGCAGCCGCGCCGCTGTTCCAAAAAACATACCTGCTTTGCCCGGTATTTTTACCATGCGCAGCCGTTTGGATGCCGATAATTTCAAACAACATATCCCTAAAAATGGCCACGTTGTGATTGCAGGCGGTGGTTTGCTGGGGCTTGAAATGGCAGCCTCGCTTCGGGAAATAGGCATCAAGATAACTTTGGTGCACCGGGTTTCGCGCTTTTTAAACAAGC
>NZ_CALMAT010000102.1 GCF_937859865.1 uncultured Mucilaginibacter sp. | reverse complement strand
ACGCCAATGCTTTTTATCGGGACGAAACTAAAATAAGCGATTGGAAAACCGACCGCACCGATATGAAACCCGGCGTGCACGAGCGCAAATACGAAATTGATTCGCTTTGTTACCCCATCCGTTTGGCGCACCGTTACTGGAAAGAGACCGGCGATACCAAACCTTTTAATGCCGAGTGGAAAAGTTCCATCGCACTGATCCTGCAAACTTTCCAGCAGCAGCAGCGCAAAAACGGCAAAGGGCCTTACCACTTTCAGCGTCGGACCCAATCGCCAACCGATACCTTGCCAATGGGCGGTTATGGTTTCCCGGTGAAACCAAACGGGCTGATCTGCTCCATGTTCCGGCCAAGTGATGATGCCACGATTTTTCCTTACCTCATCCCGTCCAATTTTTTTGCCGTTGTCAGCCTGAAACAAGCAGCCGAAATGGTGAATGCTGTTTTTAAGGATGAAAAATTGGTGTCTGATTTACGAAGCCTTGCAACAGAAGTAGAACAAGCTTTGCAGAAATACGCCATCGTCCAACATCCGGAATTTGGGAAAATTTATGCTTTTGAGGTAGATGGTTTCGGCAACCACAATTTGATGGACGATGCCAACATCCCAAGTTTGTTGGCTTTGCCTTATCTGGATGCCGTTTCGGTTTCAGATCCGGTTTACCAAAACACCCGGAAATTCGTTTTATCCGTCAGCAACCCTTATTTCTACAAAGGAAAAGCGGCAGAAGGTATTGGCGGTCCGCATGTGGGCAAAGATGGCATGGTTTGGCCGTTGAGTATTATTGCCCGCGGTTTAACCAGCACCAATGATGCGGAAATTAAACATTGCATCCAAATGCTGAAAACCACACATGCCGGCACTGGTTTTATGCACGAATCTTTTAACCAGGACAACCCGGCCGATTTTACCCGGAGCTGGTTTGCCTGGGCCAATACCATTTTCGGCGAGTTTTTGTGGGAAACCTTTCAGCGAAAACCACAATTGTTAAACAGTTAATTTGATGAAAAAACCTGGCTATTTACTTGCGCTGCCTCTGTTTAGCCCAATTGTTTTATTTGTTTTTATGAAATTGTGATTATAAACAGGCGCCAATTTTTAAGGCATAAAAGAAGCATCGCTTTGCTTTTCCTGCTGATTGCTGAAAGCTCACGGCTATCGGCTCAAAACAGTTTTAAGGGTTTGGAAGGGTTTTTCTCCACACCAAAAAACTATGTCGTTCAACATACCGCGCAGGTTTTAAAAATGGACGGAAATTTGGATGAAAGCGATTGGCAAAAAGCAAACTGGACCAGCAATTTTGTGGATATTGAAGGCGGGAAAAAGCCACTTCCAACATATCAAACGCAGGTAAAGATGTTGTGGAACGATTCTACTTTGTTTATCGCCGCGAAATTACAGGAACCGCAACTTTGGGCCACGCAAACGCATCACGATGATATTATTTATAAGGATAATGATTTTGAAGTTTTTATTGATCCGGCTAACAACACGCATCAGTATTTTGAAATTGAAGTGAACCAGTTTAACAAAATTTTCGATCTTTTTATGCCAAAACCTTACCGCAACGGTGGCGATGCATTGATTAGCTGGGATGCGGAAGGATTGGAATCGGGCGTAAAATTAGATGGAACGCTAAACAATCCAAAAGACGAAGACAAAGGCTGGACGGTAGAAATGGCCATTCCGTTAAAAGCTTTACGCATAGGTTTCCCATTTCATGTACCTAAAGAAGGAACGTTATGGCGCATCAATTTTTCGCGGGTTGAATGGGACACAAAAATCAGCAACGGAAAAAACGAGAAGCTGAAAAACGCCGCCGGCAAAGATTTGCCCGAACACAATTGGGTTTGGTCGCCGCAAGGCGTTATCAACATGCACTACCCAGAACGCTGGGGCTATTTGCAGTTTTCGCGCAAAAGCGATGCTGTTTTTACCATGCCTCTTTTAGAATTGCAAAAGCAGTATTTATGGCTAATTTATTACCGGCAAAAACAGTATCAGCAAAAAAACGGAAAGTATGCCGCAACGCTGGCCGAACTGAATTTAGAGCGGGGAGTGAAGATCGGAGAGCGTGAAAGCTTGTTGCAAATGGATGCTTCGGCCAAGCAATTTACGGCTACAATTATGGCCGAAGGAAGCGCGGCCATCAGCATAAACGATGAAGGATTGATTGAAACGATAAAACCGAAACCATGAGCAACCGCAGGAATTTTGTAAAAACGGGTTTGTTGGCTGGCTTATCTGCCACAGTTTTGCCAAAAGCAGCTAACGCTGAAATGCTTCTTTTAGCACCTAAAAAAGGGTGGAAGCATTGGGTTTGGACGAACCCGAACTTAAAAGATACGGAGCAGGAACTGGCCGAACGTTACCAAAAATATTATGAAGCCGGCATCCGCGGGATGTTTTTTGAGAGCGACAGCGAAAAGCATTTTCGCGCAGCGAAAGCCCAAAAACTGGAAGCGCACCGCTGGATTTGGACGATGAACCGCGGCGAAAAATCGTTGCTGGACGCGCACCCGGAATGGTACGCCGTAAACCGAAAAGGCGAGTCCTGTGCCGATCATCCGCCTTACGTCAATTATTACCGCTGGCTTTGCCCGTCGCGCGAGGAAGTGAAGCAATACCTCGAAAACGATTATGCCAACGCCTTGAAAAAAGACTATGTTGATGGCATCCATTTGGATTACGTGCGTTTTTGCGATGTGATTTTGCCAGTCAATTTATGGGACAATTACAAAATTGTGCAAACCAGCGAACTGCCAGAATATGATTATTGCTATTGCCCGGTTTGCAAAGCAGCTTACAAAACCGAACACGGAATTGATATTGATACAGTGCAGTTTCCGGAGGCAAGCCCGTCGTGGCGTTTGTTCCGTTACCAGCGCGTAAACAAAGTAGTCGAAAGATTGACGAACGTAGCTAAATCTTACAAAAAATCAATTACCGCGGCCGTTTTCCCTACGCCGGATATTGCCCACCGAAACGTAAAACAGGATTGGGTAAACTGGAACATCAGCGGCGTTTGCCCGATGATTTACCACGGATTTTATAAAGAAAACGTGGCCTGGATTGGACAAGCTGTTGCCGAAGGTGTAAAGGCGCTGAACGGCAAGTTTCCGTTGTATGCCGGTTTGTACATGCCGGATTTTAAGAATGATGGCGAAGTACAGCAAGGAATTGAAAACGCTTTGACTAACGGCGCGGCCGGAGTTTCGCTGTTTGGCAATGTTTCGGACGGTGTTTTGGCTGCGCTGAAAACGGCTTCGGCGAAAATTCCTTATCGTAAATCCTGAATCAAATCAAGCGGTTTTTTTCAATCCCGATACTTCTTTTACCAACAAAAAAATGATGAACAAAACTAAATATAATCTCAAAAAACATAGCTTATTGCTGCTTTTAACAACCCTGTTTTGCCAGGTTGTGCAAGCGCAGCACATGCTTCTTTTACCGGCAAAAAATCAGCATGAATTGACGAAATATGTTGACCAAACCATCGGCACCGGTTTCCACGGGCATGTTTTTGTGGGCGCCAATGTGCCTTTTGGTGCGGTGCAGGTGGGGCCGAGTAATTTATCGGAAGGCTGGGACTGGTGTTCGGGCTACCATATTTCTGATTCTACCATCGTTGGTTTCCAGCACACGCATCTCAGCGGAACCGGAATTGGCGACCTGGGCGATATTTCTTTGATGCCCACAACTGGCCCAGTCATCGTGAGAAAAGGCAATGTGAAAAATATGCAAAACAGTTATGTTTCGCTGTTTAGCCATCGGGACGAAACCGTTCGTCCGGGTTTTTATGCCGTGAAGCTGAAACGTTATAACATCAGCGTTAAATTAACGGCTACTGAACGCGTTGGCTTCCATGAATACACTTTTCCAAAAAGTAATGAAGCACATATTTTGATTGATTTGCAGGAAGGTATCGGTTGGGACAGGCCGGTGGAAACTTCGATCAAACAAGTAAATGCAACTACCGTTATCGGCTACCGTTTTTCCACCGGTTGGGCCAAAGACCAGCGGATTTATTTTGCGGCTATTTTCTCCAAACCCATCAAAAACTTTTCGGTTTACGATAGCTTGACGGCTAAAACCGGAACCACATTAACCGGCAAAAAAGTAAAAGGCGTGTTGAGTTTTGTTACTTCGGAAGGCGAAAAAGTGCTGGTAAAAGTAGGCATTTCGCCGGTGAGTGCAGAGAACGCGATGATGAATATCCAAGCAGAAATTCCCGGTTGGAACTTTAACCAAATTGTTGCTGCTGCCGATCAGAAATGGAACAATCAGCTTGAAAAAGTAGTGGTAAAAACAGCATCCGAAAGCCAGAAAAAAGTTTTTTATACCGCGCTTTTCCACACCATGATTGCGCCTTCCATCTTTAACGACCACAACGGCGATTATTGGGGAACCGACAAAAAAGTACATGCAAAAGCAGCATTCACCAACCTCACTACATTTTCTTTGTGGGATACGTACCGCGCTTTGAACCCGCTTTACACGCTGATCCAGCCAGAAAAAGTAAGCGACATTATCAACACGATGCTGGCCATTTACCAGCAGCAGGGCAAGTTGCCGGTTTGGCATTTGATGGGCAACGAAACCAACACGATGGTAGGTTATAGCGCCGTGCCGGTTGTGGCCGATGCTTATTTAAAAGGTTTTAAAGGGTTTGATGCAAACCTGGCTTATGAAGCCGTAAAAGCAAGTGCCATGCGCAACGACCGCGGTTTAAAGTTTGTTAAAAAACTGGGTTTTATCCCGGCAGACAGCACGGCAGAATCGGTGGCAATGGGCTTGGAATACAGCATTGATGATTCGGGGATTGCGGCAATGGCCAAAAAAATGGGCAAAACTGAAGACGAACAATACTTCAGCAAGCGCGCACAAAATTACCATAACTACTTCGATCCAAAAACTCATTTTATGCGGGCCAGGTTGAATGAAAACCAGTTCCGTACACCTTTTAGCCCGTTTGAATCACGCCATCAAGTGGGCGATTATACCGAAGGAAACGGCTGGCAATACACTTGGTTGGTTCCGCAGGACGTAAAAGGATTGATTGCTTTGCAAGGCGGCGACAAGCCATTTATCCAAAAATTGGATTCGCTTTTTGTGGCACAAGGCGATATGGGCAAAGAAAAATCGCCTGATATTTCCGGCTTGATCGGCCAATATGCACACGGAAACGAGCCTTCGCACCACATCACTTACTTGTATGCCTATGCTGGCCAGCCCTGGAAAACAGCCGAAAAAGTCCGTTTCGTGATGCAAAATTTTTACACCGATAAACCGGATGGCATTATTGGCAACGAAGATGTGGGGCAGATGTCGGCCTGGTACGTTTTGTCGGCCATCGGTTTTTACCAGGTTGACCCAACAAGCGGCGTTTACGTTTTTGGCAGTCCGCTTTTTAATGAAGCAACGCTAAAACTGGCGCAAGGCAAAACGCTGCATATCATCGCCAAAAACAACAGTGCGCAGAATATGTATATCCAAAATGCTTCTTTTAACGGCAAAAAGTTTACGCACAGTTTTATCACTTACCAGGAACTGGCGCAAGGCGGGGATTTGGTTTTTGAGATGGGCAGCAAACCGAGCGCAAGCTGGGGAACAGCGGTGGGAGACCGGCCGTAGGGTTTTGTTGAAATTAAACTTTTTTTGGGATTCCTTTTTGGGTTGATGCTTCTTTTATCACCTAAAAATGCTCGCTATTGTTTTTGATTTATTATTTCAGGCAAGCACCAATTTTTACCCGGTAAAAGAAGCATGGCATTTTTGTGTAATTTAAACGAAACCTTAAAAGTTTAAACAGCTTCTAAAGGAGAAAAAGATAGGTTAGCCTTTTTTTAAATTAAAATTTCAATATAAAGTCCAAAACCCGGAAATGCTAAATTATAAAGAAGCCCAACAACTTATTGCCAGCTTAGCCAAATCGTTTGGACAAGAAAATTTGTTTTTAGATGAAGCTTTGGGAAGGGTTTTGGCAGAACAAATTTTTGCCGACCGCGATTATCCGCCCTTCAACCGTGCCACGATGGATGGTTATGCCATCAACAGCAAAGATTGGGAAAGCGGCACCAAAAATTATGCGGTAAAAGAAGTAGTGTTTGCCGGGCAGCGTTACCAACAAGAAATCGCATCGGGCGAATGCTATAAAATTATGACTGGCGCTGCTGTTCCGCCAAATGCCAATGTGGTGATCCAGCGGGAAAAAGCGGTTGAGGCAAACGGACAGGTTTCTTTTCAAATCGAAAACCTGAAACCTTTTCAAAATATAGCAAAAAAAGGGGAAGATATTCAGGCTGAAACCTGCATTATTGATCAACACACAACTTGTTCTGCGGCCGTAATTGCGCTGCTTGCTTCGGTTGGAAAAGCGGAAATTAAGGTAGAAAAACTGCCAAAAGTTGCGTTGTTTACCACCGGCGATGAAGTGGTAGAACCTGGACAGCCGGTTTCTGCTATTCAAATCCGAAACAGCAACCAATATTTACTCAAAAGTTTGTTGAAGGAATGGCAGATCAAACCAAATATTTGCAAACACGTTTCAGACAATAAAGAGCAACTGAAGCAAGAAATCGGCGCAGCTTTACATTCGGATATGATTATTTTGTGCGGAGGCGTTTCTGCCGGTGATGCAGATTATATCCCGGAGATTTTGGAAAGTTTAGGCGTGAAAAAGCTGTTCCACAAAGTAAAAATCAGGCCCGGAAAACCCATTTTATGCGGTCAGATGCCTTCGGGCGGTTTGGTTTTTGCTTTGCCTGGAAATCCGTTTTCCTGTCATGTAACATTCAAATTATTTATCGAACATTACTTAAAAGCCTGCTTTGGCCTGCCTGAAAAAGAATGGCCAATGCTTCTTTTATCGGCACAAAAACCAAAGAAAACCGAGTTCGACGAATTTGTCCCGGCTATTGTAAATCAAAAGGTTACGCCGGTTTTGTTTAACAGTTCAGGCGATGTAAAAGCTGCTTTAACGGCTAATGCGATTGCCTTGCACCCTGCGGAAAAAGGAGATTTGCAGGCGGAAGATTTGGTTGCATTTCTTTCAGTTTAAAACAACAATTCGTTGTATATTTGTTAACATAACCACAGCGGTAAAAAGAAATTCAAAATTAGCATGATGCTTCTTTTATCGGGTAAAAATCATTGAACGTGCTGAACGATCCATACGGAAGAAAATTTAAAACCTTGCGGGTTAGCTTGTTAAACACATGCAACCTCAATTGTTTTTACTGCACAATGGGTTCGGAAGAGGAGATCAATTACGATCACCGTCCGCAAAAACCAGCCGCTTTTTTCTCGCAAATTATTTCACGGTTACACGCAACATTGGATCTGGAAACTATCCGTTTAACCGGCGGCGAACCTTTGCTTTACCGCGAACTGCCCGAACTGATTGAAAGTTTAAACGAGATTGGCATCCCAAAAATCAGCATGACGAGCAACGGTTATCTGCTGGGCCGACAAGCTGCTGCCTTAAAAGCTGCCGGTTTGCAAGCCATTAATGTTTCGTTGGATGCGGTGGATGAGCCTTCTTTTTACAAAATGGCCAAGCGTCGGCATTTAGACCGTGTTTTAAACGGTATCGAAACAGCGTTGGGTTTAGGCATCGAAATAAAATTGAATGCTGTGATTATGAAGGGAATGAACGAAGAGCAAATTATCCCGTTGGTGGATTATGCTTTTGGTAAAAACATCCCGATCCGGTTTTTGGAAGTGATGTCCATGGGCCATTTGCACCACGAATCTGATAAATATTTGTTTTCGCAACAGCAATTGCTGGATCAAATTGCTACTAAATACGATTTTAAACGTTTGCCCCGGAAAGCTTCTGCCACAGCTAATTATTGGCAAACTGCTGACGGAAATACGTTCGGTATCATTGCCAACAACAGTGAGCCTTTTTGCTCGGATTGCAGCAGGTTGCGGCTGGATGCTGAAGGGAATATGTACGGTTGTTTAAGTTCCAACCATCCGATTGCGTTGGACGCGGAAGACAGCGATTATTTGTTGCAGGAAAAATTGCAGCAGGCGATGAGCCAAAAGCAACTGCACCATTTTATCGGCAGCGAATTGAGTATGTTGCAAATTGGCGGTTAATACTTCTTTTATCACCTAAAAATCATTATGACCATAGAAGTTTTTGCTGTTTTGAAAGATTATTTCGACAAAGAATTTCAATTGCAAAGCAGCGCAAAAAATATTGCAGAACTAAAACAGCAATTGACGGCGCAAAACCCCGAAGCAGCAAACGTGCTGGAACTTTGCCGGTTTGCAGTGCGAGATGAATTTGTTGACCAAAATTATCCCATCACTACCCATGATACCATCAGCATTATCCCGCCCAGCAGTGGTGGCTAACCTTCCGCTTTTATCTGCCGAACCGTTGGATTTGGTTGGTTTGCTGGCGAAATCCCACCATCCGGAAGCAGGTGCCATCGTTTTGTTTAGCGGGGAAGTGCGCGACAACGACCCGCAAACCGATGTAGCTTATTTGGAATACGAAGCGCAGGAAGCGATGGCAACGAAATCAATCCAAAAAATTTTGAATGATGCCTGCGAAAAATGGCCGTTAAAAATAGCATTGGCACAACACCGTGTTGGTAAAGTTGGCATTTCAGAATCAGCCGTGGTGGTGATTACCGCATCGCCGCACCGGGCAGAAGCATATTCGGCCAACCGTTATATTATTGACCGCATTAAACACGAAACGCCGATTTGGAAGTGCGAGTATTTTAAAGATGGCACGAAGGAATGGGGCGGAAACTGCAACTGCCAAAAGATAACCGGCGATGCCAACAAGCAT
>NZ_CALMAT010000101.1:10870-11135 GCF_937859865.1 uncultured Mucilaginibacter sp. | reverse complement strand
ACGGCCCACGTTATCCCGGATTCGATCAAAGGTGCGTTGCCGCTATGGAAATACCTTTTGCCCTTGGTGCGGCGTTATTTTAAAAAAGTTTATTCGTACGCCGATGTGGTGATTGCCCTATCGCCGATGGTGGAAGAAGCTGTGCGGGCGTTGGGCGTTAAAACGAAAATCGTTAAAATTTACAACCCGGTTTTAATTAACAAATGGAAACGCACCGAGGAAAAGCGGCAGCAAGGCCGGAAATTATTAAACCTAAGCGGGGATA
>NZ_CALMAT010000101.1:9104-10860 GCF_937859865.1 uncultured Mucilaginibacter sp. | reverse complement strand
ATAAAAAAGTAGTTTTGGGCGTTGGCCAGTTGCAAAGCCGCAAAGGCGTAGAAGATTTTTTGGACATTGCCGAAGCCTTGCCTGAAGCAACTTTTGTTTGGGTTGGCGGCCGGCCGTTTGGCAAACTGACGGAAGGCATCAAACGGATAAACACACGCATAAAAGAAGCATCGCCGCACATACATTTTACCGGGATGCTTGATTTAAAATACATGCCTTCTGTTTATGCCGCTGCGGATTTGCTGTTGTTTACTTCTTACCAGGAAAATTGTCCGCTTGCACCGATTGAAGCTGCCGCTTGTGGGATGCCGGTGGTTTACCGCGATATCCGGGAATACGAATTGCTGTACGAACAGCCTTACCTCAAGGCAAAAAACACACCGGAATTTATAGAATTAACCAAACAGCTTTTGAATGAGCCCGAATTTTATCAACAAGGTTTGGCCATTTCTTCTGAGTTGATCAAACAGTTTGACCAGGAAAAAATCAGGCAGCAGCTGATAAATTTGTACCGGGAAGTAGCCGCAGGAAAATGATTTTAAGGTTGGAAGAATTTGTAGTTGAAGTATTGTAAATCCCAATCAACACATGCTTATTTTATCTGAAAAAAACACCGATAAAAGAAGCATTTAAAGATATTCAGCAATCAATAAGGGTCATAAAAAGGCAGGTCATCGGTCAGGACCGAGTACATCTTTAAAGCGCAGGAAGGCTCAGTCCTGCTCGGGTCGCTCATGTTTCTGTAGCCGTCCAATCCGGCCAATGCTTTGTAAGTGCCATGTTTAAAACACATTTTCCAATCCTTGCAAAAACGGTTTTCCATATAGCCTTCCTTTATTTTCAGCACATCTTTGTGCCGCTCGTCTTTACAAATGGTTTCGTAAAGCTCCCTGGTTTCTTTTTCTTCCCCTTCTAACAATTGCATAAATTTCCCGTCGAAAAACAGGAGCAGGCCCGTAATGGAAAGTGCTTTGTTTTTTTCTATAGATTTAACCATCAATTGTTCGATTTCTTCATCGCTAAACTTGATGGCGGCAGTACTGGTATAAACAAGAAAATACATATGCTAAAGTATGCAAAAAAACTTGTACGGAAATTATTTCTTGATTTTTATATCGTCTCAACCACAAAAAAGACTTCTTTCTGATGTACAGGTATTTATTTTTATTTGATAAAAGAAAACTCTTTAAGTTTTGGTCTGGCTGCTTTTCATGCTTCTTTTACCGCATTAAAATTAGTGAGCAGATAAAAAAATTATGGTTGCCCGGACTGTTTAAATTTATACCGTAAAAATTTACAACACTTCTTTTATGCCCATAAATTTTGTTTTTGATTGTGTGCAGGTACAAGCACTACAAAACGACACTGATTTTTATGTGATAAAATAAGCATCGAATTAGTTGGACAAAATTTACCGAAATATTAATTAAAAACCCGAGTTTAGGCATTTAATTAAAATATCTGCCACAAAAAAAAGCTAAGCTTAGGCTTACCTAAACCTCACCCGCAAAATTAATATGTCCGGCCCTAAAAATCTTTTCTTCAATCATGCTACTACCATCCAAGTTACTTTATTTGCCGTATTGCTAACTTCTATTTGGGTTGCCGAAGTGGTGTTTTGTGTGGATAAACTGGCAGTAAAATGGAAACATTCGGCCACTAACTTTTTGTTTATGTTTAGTGTGCTCCCGGTCCAGCTTCTATTAACCTTTTTTGTGGTTGCTATTTCTAATTGGGCTGGGCTTCACCATTGGGG
>NZ_CALMAT010000101.1:0-9094 GCF_937859865.1 uncultured Mucilaginibacter sp. | reverse complement strand
CAGCACAAACACGCCATCCTGTTCTATGTGTTGTCCTTTTTATTGCTTGATTTTTTTGAATACGTCTATCATGTTGTGATGCACAAAGCCGGCCTGCTTTGGAAATTTCATTTGGTACACCATACCGATTTAGATATTGATGTTTCTACCACCGTGAGGGAGCATCCGGGCGAAACTTTTGTGCGGGTATGTTTTTTAATGGTTTGGGTATTTATCAGTGGTGCATCGGTAGGCGTGCTTATTGTACGGCAAACCGTACAAAGCGTGGCCAATATTTTTGCACACTCAAAAATAAGGCTGCACTATAAAATAGAAAAACTCATCGGTACTGTTTTTATCACCCCAAATTTGCACCATGTGCACCATCATTACCAGCTTCCTTATACCGACAGTAACTATGGCGATGTGCTAAGCATTTGGGACAGGCTGTTCGGAACGTTCAGGCAATTAAACACAAACGATACCGTATTTGGTTTGGATACCCACTTTGACCAGGCTACTTGCGGCAGCTTTGCCAATGCAATTAAAATACCTTTTGCCCGTTTTAAAAAATAGATTTATCCAAAAGGCAATTTAAACGTTGTCCTTAAAATCAAATCAGCTTAAAAGGTCAACTTTATCCTGATAAAAGAAGTATCTGTTACCAATACTTGATCGTACCTTTTTTGAAAAAGCTGAAAATAATAGCCGTCGTTCTTGTTCAGGTTTTCTTCTCATTTAGAGGATACGCAAAAGAAAATATAAGTTTTATTAAAGCTGGCAGCCTTCAATTTAACCAAGATACTACAGTTAAAAAAGATACTACAGTTAAGGAAAAAGATATAATTGACATCTTGCATTCTTTTCGAAAATCTCCAACTAAAGCGGCGCGCCCTCCAAAACAGTTTAATTTTTCATTGGTGCCCTCTGCCGGTTATACTTTATCCACCGGTTTTGCGGTTGACCTTTCTGGCAACGCGGTTTTTTATACCAACCCGGCCGATAAAGAAAAGCTTTCGAATGTTTTTTCTAATGTTACTTACGATCAGCACAACCAGTTTTTGTTCCACACCAACTCTACCATTTGGTCTAAAAGCGAAAACTATGTTTTTATTGGCGATTGGCGCCTGCTTAAATATCCCGAAAATACTTTTGGCCTGGGCAGTTTAACTAACTCATCAACACAAAACCTGGTTGATTACGATTACGTCCGTTTTTATCAAACCGTTCTCCGGAAAATCTTTACCAATTTCTATTCAGGCTTTGGCTACAACTTAGATTATCACTTTAACATTGCCGAGGCAGGGAATGCAGACCATTCTGTTTCGGATTATAAAAACTATGGTTTAAACCCTACAACTGTATCTTCCGGTATTACTTATAATTTGTTGTACGATAGCCGTAAAAACCCTGTTAATCCTATCAATGGCATTTATTCCAATATTATTTATCGTTCCAACTTGCGGTTTTTAGGGAGTGATGAGAACTGGCAATCCTTAACCCTTGATTTCAGAAAATACTTTAAACTTTCCCCAAAAAACGATAATGTTTTTGCTTTGTGGATGTTGGATTGGGTTACGCTAAACGGCCAGCCGCCTTACTTAGATTTGCCAAGCACCGGCTGGGATACCAATGGAAATTCGGGCAGAGGCTATCCGCAGGGTAGGTTTAGGGGCAAAAGTATGTTGTACCTGGAAGGGGAATACCGCTTTAACATTACCCAAAACCATTTGCTGGGGGGCGTACTTTTTGCCAATGCAGAAAGCTTTTCGGCCTATCCCGGCAACCAATTTCAAAAAATATTGCCTGGGTACGGGCCGGGAGTCAGGATCAAGTTTAACAAGCAGTCGCATACAAACTTATGTATTGATTATGGCATTGGCCAGCATTCGCAGGGTTTCTTTGTAAATTTGGGCGAAGTGTTTTGATGGACGATAAACGCAATTATAATTGCTGCAAACTTTGACAGCTCCAATTTAAAACACCTGGTTTTCTTTTACAAATCATCCAAATCCTGCAAAACCTGTTTTTGATTTTAGGCCAATTTTTACCCGATAAAAGAAGCATCACAAATATCGGCCGTTAAAAAACGAAGCCAATCATTTACCTTTTCCCTGATACTTCTTTTACCACTAAAAATTCATTGACAATTGATTACTGGTTCCGCAATTTATTAATCAACGAAAGGTTTTTTTCTGTTATCAATCCAAACAGAAGCAATTGATATTAACCTTGATTTAACAATTACAAGTCAAATTCACCAATTTTGTTAAGCTTGAGTTATCAAATTATTACCATTTTGATCTTCCCGTTTTTTCGCTTTTCCGACTGGTAGGTTTGCGGCTTAATCAACTTATTGCTGATGAAGCTACACCTGCTTATACCCGGGAAAATATGCCTGACCTTTATTTTTTTAATCACACTGCTAAAAACCACCAACGCACAAACTATTAAAGGAAAAGTTTATGATTCGACTTCTGGCGAACCTTTAACAGGCGCCTCGGTGCAGGCAGAACAAGGCAGTTTTAAACAATACACATCGGTAAACCTGGACGGCTCCTACACTTTCCGCAATTTGAAACCGGGAAAATACGAATTAAAAGCCCGATTTATTGGCTATAAAACCACCGAAGGACAAGAAGTTGAGCTTAAAGAAAACGCAACCCTTGTTGTAAACCTTAAAATGCAAAACGCCAGCACCAGCTTGAACGAAGTAAAAATAAAAGGACAAACCAGCAAAGAATCAGACGGTTCTGCCAGAGGGATTGAAAAAAATGCCAGCAGTATAGAAAATGTGCTTTCTGCCAATACCATTCAGCTTTTGCCTGATGTAACGGTAGCCAATGCCTTGCAACGGGTAAGCGGTGTTACGGTGCAAAGGTCTTCAAGCGGCGAAGGGCGTTATGCAATTATCCGCGGGATGGACCAGCGCTACAATTCTACATTGGTTAATGGCATCAAAATTCCAAGTCCAGATCCTGCATTTCGTTTTGTGCCGATGGATGTTTTCCCTTCGGAGATGCTGGAACGTTTGGAAGTGATCAAAGCATTGACCCCAAGTATGGAAGGCGATGCGATAGGCGGCGTAATGAATTTAGTGATGAAAAGCGCACCAGACAGGTTTATTTTAAGTGCTAATGTCTCGGGTGGCTTTTCAAGTTTGTTTTCTTCATCAAGGCCTTTTTCGGCTTTTAGTGCATCTCCCAACAAAAACTCTCCTGCAGCAATGAATGGCAATAGTTACGCAGCAACTTACAGCGATTTTAATAACAAAGCCTTAACCAGTGATAGAAATTTATCAAACCCTTTTAGCTCTACAGCCGGTCTTACCATTGGCGACCGTTTTTTTAAGAATAAGTTAGGCGTTATTGTATCTGCCAGTTATCAAAATATTTACCGTGGCTCTAATTCAAAAGAGCTTACACCAAATGCACAGCCTTCGGCAATACCGCTACCCAACTCTCCGCAGTTTTCTGATGCTTATGACCGTACCTACTCTACTCAAACCGAACGTTTAGGTATCCATAATAAAATTGATTATGTCATCAATGATAAAAACAGATTGTCTTTATACAATTTATATATCAACCAAAACGAGTTTGAATCCAGGTTAACATCAGATACTTTAGGCTTAGGTTTAAATTCAACCGGCTTAAGCAAGCAAATTACTATTTTTAACAGGAGCACTTTAACCAAGCAAACCATTTATAACTCTACCCTGCATGGCGAGCATGTTTTAAGTAATAATTTAAGGTTTAACTGGAATAGTGTTTATTCTAATGCTACACGGCATATGCCTGATCGTACCGAGTTTTCTTACGATGCCAACAAAGCTTTAAACAGTTCGGGTGTGGTAACAACGGAGATCGACAACAACACTAACTTGACGCATCACTGGGAAAACAATAAAGACCAGGACTTTGCAGGATACGGCAACTTCGTTTACACGCCTAAAATTGCAAACCGCGATGTCGAATTTTCTTTGGGCGGCTTGTACCGCCACAAAAACCGGGATGCAGATTACATAACCTATTCTTTGACCGGCGGTAAATCTACTTTGTTTAACGGCAATTTCAGCAATCTTCCTTTTGGTTTTAATTCGACCGCAGATGGAATCGGCGCCAATAATCCTGACCTTCAAAACAACTATACGGTCAAGGAAAATGACAACTCAGAATACCTGCAACTGAAGTTTGATGTTGTCCCTAAATTACAGGTAATAGGCGGTGTGCGGGTTGAAAATACTTATATGACTTATGCAACCGAATCGCCATTAACCGTTACCCAAAGAAGCGGCACCATCAGTTATACCGATGTTTTGCCAAGCATCCATTTAAAATATATGCTTACAGATAACCAAAATTTAAGGGCTTCTTATTTTGCTTCCATCAGCCGCCCGGGTTTTGGCGAGATTGTTCCGTACAAGGTTTCCGGCGAATACTACGACCAGGAAGGCAACCCGTTGTTAAAGCATATTACGGCTGATAACTATGACGTTCGCTACGAACTTTTTCCCGGCGGCGCAGACCAAATTTTGTTAGGTTCATTTTTTAAGAAAATCCACAACCCAATTGAGTATTTTGTGGTAAGGGACGGCGGCCCAAGTTCGCAGGTAATTAAACCACAAAATGATGAAGGAGACGCTACCAATTATGGCTTAGAAGCATTGGTAACTAAATTCTTTGGTGTGGTTGGGTTTTCTGTTAACTACACTTATACGCATTCCAGGATTACAACAAACAAATTGCTTTATTATAACGACCCAACTTTAGGTTTGCAGCAATCTTTTGTAAACGAAACCCGTCCGTTGCAAGGCCAGGCCAATAATGTTGGCAACGCTTCTGTTTTGTTTAAAAGTGCAAAAATCGGTTTGGATATGCAGGTTGCGTTTGTTTTTACCGGAGAACGGCTGGCACAAGTATCACCTTATTATAATTTAGATTTTTACCAGCACGCTTTTAACCAGTTGGATTTTTCTTTTGAAAAAACACTGGCAAAAAGAGTATCCTTTTATGGAAAAATTAATAACCTGACCAATACCGCCAACAAAATCTATTTAAAGTTTCCGCATGGAAGTTTGGATGCAAAACAGCAGGAATTTTTAGGGAAACAGGATATAGCTGCACAAACGTTGGTACAAAGTGATTACTATAAAACTTTGTTTTTAGGCGGATTCAGGTACAAGTTTTAATTGAATTTATAAAGATGATCAAAATGAACAAATCAATATATATTGTTTTAGTTGCAATAGCTGCTACATTTTCCGGTTGTAAGAAATGGGAAGGCGAGCATACTGATATTTATAGTTACACGCCTCCGGCAGCAAACCCGGTAAGCGATAAAGCACCACTAACCTGCAGTGGTGGCAGCACGGTTGTACCGGTAAAAGGCACCATGCTTTCCGGCAAAACTTATAGTGTTGCAGATGGCTGCGATTTGGTTATCAATGCAAACGATACTTTGTTGATGCAACCGGGCGTAACGTTAAACATGGGCGCAGGCAGCAGTTTGATTGCATTGGGCACCTTGGTAAGCAACGGGTCTAAAGATCAGCCTAACTTTATTACGGTTGCGGGCGTTATCGAAAATGATATGCCAGGCGGAGTTGCCCCGGCTACAGACCCTGCTTTTGCCGGAAAATGGAAAGGTATTATTGGCGGCCCAACTTGTAATTTAATGGTGCTAAGATGGACACATGTGGCATACGCTGGCTTAACAGAAGGCAAGGCCACTTCAACTATTGCAGGTTCTGGTATAGGCAACCAATACAGTATCTTATTTGCCAATTATAAAGGCAACTTTGTAATGGAAGATTCCTGGTTATATGGCGGCGTGGATGACCCGATCCGTATTTCGGCCGGTAAAATTGCCATTTTCAGAAACACCTTTGAAAAAAATGGTGTAAGCGGTGGCGATTGCATCAATGTAAAAGGCGGCACGGTTGGCACGATGGCTTATAATTTTTTTATCGGTACGGCTACAAACGGACAAAAAGCATCAAACAAAGGCCAGGCAACTGGTGCGCCGCAAACCAATATTGTAATGTACAATAATACTTTTGTAAGCGGCGGTTACCGGCAGGTGCAAAGCGGCCGTGGCGGTTGTATCAATTATGAAGAAGGCGCCGCAGGTATGTATTATAACAATGTTGCCGTAAATTGTAAATATGGTTTCCGGGTAGTTGGAAGCCCGGTTGCTGATGTGGCGCATCTTTCTTACGGCAACAATTTTCAATATGCAGATTCTTTGAGCGTGGCCAACCAGTTTTACCCTACGGGTTATATTACACAGCCACAAGTTACAGACATTCCTTCGATCAAAACCTCAGCCAAATATCTTCCTGCAAATTATACATTGGGTGCAATTTATGACGGAAGCGATGTGGTCCAAAAAAACAACCCCATGTTTCTTAACTTTCCGTTGCCAACTTCCGGCCATCCTTTAGCGCAATACAGTGCGGTTGGCACTTACAATTTTCGTTTGCAGGCATCTTCGCCTTTAATCGGAAAAGGCAAAACCAATATCCAACCTTTAATTGTAGTGCCTTTGGATAAAATTTACGGCCTTTCGGAAGCTACTGCTGCAGGTTCAGATTTAGGTTGCTACCAACTTAATGGCACGGGCAACCAGCACTGATTATGAATGTTGTTTTGACAATCCTGCTGCCTTGTACTTTTTAATTTGGATTGATTTTATTACTTCAATTTTCATCAAAATTTCAAAGCCTGTTTAAGTTTAGATTAGAAAAAATTGCCAATACTTCTTTTACCCTATAAATTTTGGTGGCTGCATCCTTTTAAATAAACTAAATGTTTACCAATTTTTATAGGGTAAAAGAAGCATGGATATTCTATAAAGTATATTTTAAACAGCACTTACAATTTTAAACTTAACCCATGAAAAAAACCATAATACCGCTGCTGCTTTTCACCATATTTTGCACGGTAAAAGAAGCATCGGCACAAGTCAGCAATCTTAAAATTATATTTATCCGCCATGCCGAAAAACCAGTAAAAGGAGACAATTTAACCTGCCAGGGCTTGAACCGTTCTTTGCAATTACCAGAATTAATCCACCATAAGTTTGGCGTGCCGAATTTTCTTTTTGCCCCTGGTTTAGGTTTGGGCGAGGCAACCAAACATGCCCGTATGTTTGAAACTATTGCCCCTATTGCAATCAAATATAATTTGCCAATCAACACCAGCCATGCCGAGAAAGATTCGACATTGATGGCGCAAGATTTAAAAAGTAAAGAAGGGACAATTATTGTTGTTTGGGAACATAAAGCTATTGCACCAATCGTTAGGTCTTTAGGTGTAACAGCATCAAATTTGATTTGGCCTGATGACGATTATGACAGCATTTGGATTGTTGCTTTTGCAAACGGAAAAGCAGTTTTTTCAAAAGATAAGGAAGATTTGCACCCGCCTTCGGATTGTAACTTTCAACAATAGCTGGCTGATTTCATTATCCAATCCAAATGAGTTTTGTTTTCTATCAAATTAACAGGCCCGGTATCCATAACAATGCTTCTTTTAGCACATAAAGTTTAGATCTCCCCTATTTAAAGAAAGAAAGTTTTACCGATTTTATGCCGATAAAAGAAGCATTGAAAATAAACAGAAATAAATTTAAACTGGATAAAAATCTGTTTTCACTTATACCAAACGAAAGCCGTGCTTTTTAATCGGAAGCTCCCGAACCCTAAACCCTGTTGCGGCAAATATGGCATTGCACAGTGCAGGTGCTACAGATGGTACTGACGGCTCACCGCCGCCATCGGGTTTCTCTTCGCCAGCAATCAAGTTAATCTCGAAAGGCGGCATTTCGTTCATGCGCAATACCTGGTAATCATTAAACGACTGCTGATTCACCATCCCGTTTGTTATAGTTATTTCGTTGTTGAACATTCCGCTTAAAGCCCAAACCAAGCTGCCTTCTATTTGTGCCTTTAAACCATCGGGGTCTATAACCAACCCGCAATCAACAACTGCAATACAGCGGTGGATTTTCACAAGCTTATCTTTGCTCACAGATATTTCCATAGCGTGGGCCACAACTGCCCCGGAACGGCCATAAGGGCAAACGGCTATCCCTCGGTAACGCCCGGTTGCCGGTTTTTCGTTCCAGCCTATTTTATCGGCACATCGGGTCAATACGTTTTTCAGGCGTATATTGTCTTTGGGATTGCCATTATTAAACAAGTTAAACCTGAAAGTTACCGTATCTATTTGGTAATGAACGGCCAACTCGTCAATAAAGCTTTCGATCACAAATACATTTTGGCTAAACGAGATTGAACGCCACGACCCTATTGGTATTGGCGATTCGACCGGATAAAATGCGCTTTGGTAATCGCCAACGGGATAGCAAAGATCGTTTGTTACCCCTCCGAAACTGTCCCAAGGGCCTGATATTTCTTTGTTCGGAAACGTAGTGATTCCATATTGGTGTCGCCATTGGCTGATTTGGTCTTGTGCGCCTACTGCTGCCAAATGGTGATGGCTTGCTGGCCTGTAAAAATCCGCTTGGATGTCATCGGTACGGTTAAATAACACTTGCACCGGTAAATTCAAAGCTTTGGTAAGCAGCATAGCTTCGGCAACGTTGTCTATTTTTTCTTTTCGCCCAAAACTACCGCCCATTGGCATCAGGTTTACATTGACAGCAGAACTGTCAACCCCGAAAATTTTTGGCAAAACATTGTTGATAAACATCGGTGCCTGGAATCCGCCCCAAATTTCATACTTTCCGTCTTTATACCAAGCAGTACAATTAACAGGCTCCATGGTGGCATGTCCAAGATAAGGCACTTCGTAAGTAGCATGGTAAACACCGGAATGGTCATCAATGGTTTTGAATGGGGCATTTTTTTCTTTGCCATATACCAAGGCTGGCTTAACGCTTGCAAACTCAGTTTTGAATTGGTTTGTAAGGTCTTTGTTATTTTTTATTTTACCAAGTTCATAGCTCCATTGTACTTTTAACAAACGCTTGCCGTCCTGGGCAGCCCAGGTATTGGTTGCAATGACCGCTACGGCATTTCTGTTAAGTGCTTCTGGTATTTGGTCAACCTGGATTACTTTAACAAACCCTTTTAAGCCTTTTAACGCGC
>NZ_CALMAT010000100.1:15683-37109 GCF_937859865.1 uncultured Mucilaginibacter sp. | reverse complement strand
ACATCGTCAATTCCTTTAATACGCAATCCGGTTAAAAATGCCAGTTCTTGCTGGTTTGTCCATTTTGCTTTTACAATCCGATAGCCGTAGTTGGACATTAATTTTGTGGCATTCGGACAATTGGTTTGGTGGATTTTGATGCCTTCACCAACCGTAACAAAGCCAAAAACGTCATCGCCGGGAATTGGGTTGCAACAGGTTGCCAAACGGTAATCAATCTTTTGCATGTCTTCGCCAATCAGCAAAATATCGCTGTCTTTGGTTTTAACATTGCGGATTAAAGTTTGAATTTGATCCGCTTCGATCTTTTCCGGCGGTCGGTTTTCGACTACTTTTTCTGATGCCAAAAATTCACGCAAATCTTTCAAATCAATCAAACCTTGCGCCACGTTGTAAAAAAGGTCTTGGGTAGATTGCAGTTTAAATAAGTACGAAAGCTTGTACAAATTATCCGAAGTGTAAGAAATTTTCAGCGTTTTTAGTTTTCGCTCCAAAATCTCTTTTCCTTCTTCGGCAATCTTGCGTTTTTCTTCTTTTAAGGCCGATTTGATTTTTGATTTTGCCTTTGCCGTAACCACAAAATTCAGCCAGTCTTCTTTCGGGACCTGTTTGCTCGACGTAATGATTTCAACTTGGTCGCCGTTTTGCAACTTGTAACTCAGCGGAACCAGCTTGTGGTTTACTTTGGCACCAATGCAGCGTGCACCAACATCCGAGTGGATTTCGAAAGCAAAATCCAACGCCGTTGCGTTAGTTGGCAGTTGAACCAATGCTCCTTTTGGTGTGAAAATAAATATCTCGTCCGAAAAAAGATTCATCTTAAAATCGTCCAGAAAATCCAAAGCATTCGTTTCCGGGCTTTTCAACATTTCCCGTACCTTGTGGATCCATTGGTCTAAACCGCTTTCGGTAGATGATTCTTTGTATTTCCAATGGGCGGCAAAACCTTTTTCGGCAATTTCGTTCATTCTGTTAGTTCGAATTTGAATTTCCACCCATTGTCCGCGCGGCCCCATTACAGTTGTGTGTAAAGATTCGTAACCGTTTGCTTTGGGCGAAGAAATCCAATCGCGCAAACGGTCCGGATTGGGGCGATAAATATCCGTAACATCCGAATAAGCTTTCCAGCAATCGGCTTTTTCGTTTTCGGGCGTGCTGTCTAAAATAATACGGATAGCAAAAAGATCATAAACCTCTTCAAAAGGAATATTTTTCTTTTTCATTTTGTTCCAAATGGAATGGATGGATTTCGGCCTGCCAAAAACAGCAGCGTTTAAATGCTGTGCTTCCAATACTTTTTTTACCGGCTCAATAAAGTCGGCTATAAACTTTTCGCGCTCGGCTTTTTTCTCGTTCAGTTTCTTTTTGATGAACTGGTAAGTTTCCGGCTCCATGTATTTCATGGACAAGTCTTCCAGTTCGGATTTGATCGCATACAAACCCAAACGGTGCGCCAAAGGTGCATACAGATAAATCGTTTCCGAGGATAGTTTAAGCTGCTTGTCGCGCGGCATAAACTCCATGGTACGCATGTTGTGCAGGCGGTCGGCCAGTTTGATCAGGATCACGCGTACATCGTCGGCCAACGTCAGCAGCATTTTCCTGAAATTCTCTGCCTGCAAAGAGCTGTTGGTATCAAAAACGCTGGAAATTTTAGTCAGCCCGTCAATAATTTTGGCTACTTTTTTTCCGAAATCGCGCTCAATATCATCTAAAGTAATGTCGGTGTCTTCCACTACATCGTGCAATAAAGCACAGGCAATCGAAGTTGGGCCGAGGCCAATTTCATCGGCAGCAATATGGGCAACGGCAATGGGATGATAAATATAAGGCTCACCTGATTTGCGGCGCATGTCCTGGTGGCTCTCTACCGCAACTTCAAACGCTTTACGGATCATCCGCTCGTCGCCTTTTTGCAATTTCGCTTTGCATGCCCGCAGCAATGCCCGGTACCTTTTTAGTATTTCTTTCTTCTCTGCTTCCAGGTCAATCACAATTTCTTTCATAATGCTTCTTTTAGCACATAAAAATTATTTTATCAATAACAGTTTTACGTATTTGCCTTTTACCAATTGTTGTTAAAATAACCTTATTTTTGCTTTAGGTAAATTTATGAAATATCTGTGGTTTATAGTGCTTTTTTCCTGTCTGACTTGTGTTATAAAAGCACAATCAACGCCTGACCAGGCAACATTTAAAGTCAAGCCTGGTAAAAACGACAGCATTAAAGTTGCCGTTACCGAGCTTAATGGCGAGTTTGTGCCCTGGGTTTTACTGCCGGATGCCAACATCCGCGATATGCGTGTTTTTAAAACCCCTGAAGACCGCGCTGCCTACAACCGCCTGCGTTACAATGTGTTTAAAGTTTTGCCGTATGCCCAATTTGCCGGCCAACGTTACCGCAAGTTGCAGCGCGACCTGGCCACCACCGGCGACAAAAGGCAGCAAAAAGAAATGATCAAAGCCTGCGAAAAAGAGATCAAAGACCTTTTTAACAAGCAGATCAAAAATTTGACAATTGCACAAGGCGAAATACTGATTAAGTTGGTTCAGCGTGAAACAGGAAACACCAGTTATGAGTTATTGAAACAGTTGAAGGGCGGATTAAATGCCTTTATGTTGCAGTCGGTAGCACGTGTGTTTGGCCATGATTTAAAAGAAGAATACAACGCGGACGAGGACAAAGACATTGAAGCGATTTTACGGTCTGCCGGATACTCTTCTTATTATTAAACCAATGACCGGGAAAAATATTTATCAGTTTAGTGTTGAAACAATTGCGGGGCGCGAAATAAACCTGGAAGTATTTAAAGGAAAAGTCCTGCTGATTGTAAACACGGCTTCGGCCTGCACATTTACGCCACAATTAAAAGAACTGGAAGATTTGCGCTTGCTTTACGCCGAACAGGAATTTGAGATCCTGGCTTTTCCATCCAATGATTTTGGCGGGCAGGAACCGTTGGACGGCGAGAAAATTTTGGAGTTTTGTACGGTTAATTATGGCACCAATTATTATTTGTTTAATAAAATAAGGGTTCGCGGGCCGTACGCACATCCGCTCTACCAATTTCTGTCTGACAAAAAGCTGAACGAAAAGGCTAATTCTGTGCCGCGCTGGAACTTCCACAAATACCTGGTGAACAAACAAGGCGAAGTGTGCGACTTTTTTTATCCTTTTACCAAACCAACTTCTGCCAAAATCAAGAAAAAAATAGAGCGCCTGCTCGAAATGAAGCATTAGCTTTCCTGCCGATACCATTCAAAAACATGACGAAATTAGATATTTTGGTTTTGCCATCCCATCCCGATGATGCCGAACTATATTGCGCCGGCACGATAGCCAAACATTTGGCTTTGGGAAAAAAAGTAGGCGTGGCCGATTTGACCCGCGGCGAATTGGGCACCCGGGGAACGGTAGAAATAAGGCGTGAAGAAGCCGCAAACGCAGCAGCAATATTGAATTTAACCGTCCGCGAAAATGTGGGCCTGGCCGATGGTTTTTTTAGGAACGACCAGCAGCACCAGCAGGAAGTGATCCGCGTCATTCGAAAATACCAGCCCGAAATCATCATTGCCAATGCCATTACCGACCGCCATCCTGACCATGCACGCGCAGCCGAACTGGTACAGGAAGCCGCTTTTTACGCAGGTTTAAGGCGGATAAAAACAGCATCGGAAGATGGAACGGAACAGGAAGCCTGGCGACCAAAACTCGTTCTTAATTTCATCCAGGACACTTACATCAAACCGGATATTTTAATTGATATAACCGAATACTGGCCACAAAAAGTAGCCAGTATCAAAGCGTATAAATCCCAATTTTATAACCCAGAATGGGCAAACGAACCGCAAACCTACATTTCCAGCCCCGAGTTTATGGAGGTTGCAGAAGCGCGCGCACGGGAATTCGGAAGGTCAATCCAGGCAAAATATGCCGAAGGTTTTACTTCCAAAAGGCTGTTTGGCGTAAACGATCTTTTCGACCTGGTTTAAAAGTTTAATCGTTCGCCTTCACATATTCATACCTTTTGTTTTCCTGGTTTTTTTCGCGCTTTAGCAGGTTTTCTTTTACCGATTTTAATAAAATGCCTGATATTTCCGACGTTTTAAAGTTCTCGTTAAACTCCTCGTTATAGCGTTCGGCAATGGCGGCAATGGTTTTCGGCTGATCAAAAAAATCAGATTGTAGTAAACGGTACATCGCTTTGGTGGCGCCTGTAGATTTACGTTCGCGCGTATTTGTGCCATCCTGCATACGGCTGTTCGTGTTGATCCTTTTTGCCCTGCGCGAAGCAAAATTGTTTTCCTGTTGTTCCAGGTTCTCATCGCCGGGCCCCTGTTCTTCGTTAAAAACAACATCAAGCAGCCTTTCTGCTATTTTTAGCTGCACCGCTTCAGATTTAAAAGCGTTCAGCGTTTCTGCCAGGTCAAGCAGTTTGTTTTTTAGTTTGGCATCGAGATTGGTCATTATAAATAATATTAGTAGATTATTGATATATTAGTAACATTAAAATATTAAAATAGATATAATATATCTTGTTTATTAACACTATTAATTGTAACTTTTCTTTTACAATAAAGTGTTTTTCAAAATTTACTTCAGCCGTTCATTCATTTTCTGATGCTTCTTTTATGGCATAAATTTTTGGTTTTTGCAGAAAGCCCGGTTGCTTTAAATTATGGTTTGCGTATAAGTATTGTTTTTTGGGAAAATATTATTAAAAGTTTAATAAGGAAGGCTTGTAAAAAGCAGCAATTGATAAAAAGCAAATTTACCCAAACCGGTTTTGCATCCCCAGCAAACCAAAAGTGCCGCCGGTATGGATGGCCAAAATTTTTGAACCGGGTTTAAAATATCCTTTTTTAGCCAGGTCAAAAATGGCAAAAAGCATTTTGCCGGTATAAACCGGATCAATCAGGATGCCGGTTCGGGCGATAAAATTTTTGATAAAAGCAACCAGTTCAGGCGTTGTTTTTGCATAGCCGCCAAAACCATAAGCTGTATGAACATTAAACGATGCTTCTTTTAGCAGGTATTTTTCGATCTCCTGCCGCATCCAATTGGCTTCTTTAAAAACCGGAACGGTATGAAAACTTGTGCGCAGCTTTTTTTCGGCCAGCCCGTTGATGATCCCGGCAGCCGTAGTTCCTGTTCCGCAGGCACAAAAAAGGTAGTCATAGGTTTCTTCCAGTTCATCTACCAACTCGGCGCAACCTGAAGCAGCCAGGGCAGAAGCGCCGCCTTCATCCTTAAAATAGGTGGAAGGATCTTCAGAAAAGTAGTTTAAAAAAAGCTTTTGTTTATGCTGATAGCTTTTCCGATCAGTAAAAATCAAATCCATTCCCAACAACGAACACATAAACAGCGTATCGTTCTGCACTTTTTCGCCGCGTACAAAACCGGTCGTTTTAAAACCAAAAGTTGCACCGGCCGCAGCCGTGGCCAGCAAATGGTTAGAAAAAGCGCCGCCAAAAGTAACCAAACGGGTTTTATGTTGAAGCCTGGCATCCTGCAAAACATACTTCAACTTGCGCCATTTATTGCCGGAAATAAGGGGATGGATCAGGTCATCGCGTTTTAAATACAACGCCAATTTTTGGTCGGTAAAAACAGCATCGTCAATTTTGTGGACCGGACTGTTGATCGGAAAATCCATCCCGTAAAGAAAACCAATTTACAAACCGAAACCAACCCCGGCATTAACCGACTGGTATTGCGAGGCGGTGTAAGAAGCATACAATCGGAAGAAAGCCAGGTTCATCTGAAAACCTAAACTTGCTTTTACGTTGTTTACGCTGCGTTCTTTGATCGAAACCGGATTGGTAAAAGTAGTATAAGTGGGTTGTTGCTGAACGATGTTATTGATTCCGGTTGTGATCGGAAAATTGCCCAGCAAACCTAAGTTGGTATTAGAAGTGAGGTAGCCAACCGAAGCAAAAGGCGTAAAGAATAGAATCTTTTTAGAAACAATCAATTCGGCATTAAAAGCATTTAGTTTTCCGCTGATGCGCTGGTTGCTAAAATCGGTACTTTGCTGGTTGTCTTTTGGTTGCGCACTTTGGTCGGGCTGTACGCTTACATCCAAATGGTATTTTAATTGCGTAAAACCAGCGCTGATAGCTAAATCAAGCGGAATGATTTTATCGGCGGTTTTCCCTACAAAGTCTTGTAAAATGTTGTGTTTTAAGCCGAAGCCAATCATTGAAACAGAACCTACATTGCTGCCAAAATTGATAGCAGGCATGTAACGCAAAGTTGCATCGGTGTGATAAACCAAACCAGCCGTTAACTGAACTTGCGGTGCCGGAATAGCCGGAAGTACGCCCGAAGGCAACCTGAAAGTGCCAATATTGCGGTTGTTGTTATCGTAAACTGAAATTTGCGGCGCGTTATCAGCACCGGCAATGGTTGGCGCAATGGTTCTGCTGGCGTCAGTTGGCCGCACGTTGTTGGACAATCCGATCTGGGTTAGATCAAAACTTTTATCAGCCGAAGGAACAAAAACCGCGGAAGCACTTACATGCAAATCAAACCCGAGCAAACTTTTGGTTTTGGCTGTGTTGTTCCAGCCGCTGTTAATGCCGTTTCCAAATCCTTTAAAAAGCGGCTCTAAATAAGCGTTGGCCAGTTTTGTTGCATCGGCCGGGCCGGATTTTACCAAAGCCGAAATATAATCCTGAGCCTGAATTTTAGTGCATAAAAGAAGCATGCAGGCAACAAATGTTGTTTTAAAAATCTTCATCATAACCTTTTCTTACGTTGCTTCTAAAAAAATGGTTCCCCAAAAAAACTTCTACTTTTGTGCCTCATGAACGAGGAAACAGCAATTTACGACCAAGACCAGGACCTGTACGAGCACTTGCGCATTGTGGTGGATAAAGGCCAGTCGTTGCTGCGGATTGATAAATTTCTGATGAACCGGATGGAAAACGTAACCCGAAACCGCATCCAGAACGGGATTGATTTGGGCAATGTTTTGGTGAACGATAAGCCTATCAAAGCCAGTTATAAAGTAAAGCCCGGCGATGTGATTTCGGTTGTACTGCCGCACCCGCCACGCGATACTGAAGTTTATCCCGAAAATATTCCGCTGGATATTGTTTATGAAGATGACGATTTGCTCATCATCAATAAACCTGCGGGACTGGTTGTTCATCCCGGTTTTAATAATTTTAACGGCACACTCGTCAATGGTTTGGTTTATCATTTTAACCAGTTGCCGGAACTACCGGGCAACAGCGGGCGGCCGGGTTTGGTACACCGCATTGATAAAGATACTTCCGGTTTGCTGGTAATCAGCAAAAACGAAAGGGCGATGGCCTGGCTGGCAAGGCAGTTTTTTGACCACAGTATCACCCGGAAATACCTGGCTTTGGTTTGGGGCGATTTGGAAAAAGACGGAACGATTACGGGTTATATCGGTCGAAGTTTAAAAGACCGCCGCGTGATGTCTATTTACGATGACGAAGAAAATGGGAAATGGGCCGTAACGCATTACAAAGTTTTGCAGCGCTTAAATTATGTTACGCTGATTGAGTGCCAATTGGAAACCGGCCGCACGCATCAAATCCGGGCGCATTTAAAGCATATTGGCCATCCTTTGTTTAACGATGCGGTTTATGGCGGCGATAAGATTTTGAAAGGGACAGTTTTCACGAAGTACAAACAATTTGTAGAAAATTGCTTTGAGTTGTTACCGAGGCAGGCTTTGCACGCGCAAACATTGGGTTTTATTCATCCAAGCAGTAAAAAGTATGTTCATTTTGAAGCGCCTTTGCCAAACGATTTCCGGCAGGCTTTAGAAAAGTGGCAGAAATATGTGGCTTCGGGAAACAACGAAAACGATTGATTGCATGTTTTGATTCTTCATGTCGCTGATATTTGATAACTATAACGGAGAGATTGTTCCGGCAAACCAACGTGTTTTACAATTTAACAACCGTGCTTTTCATTATGGCGACGGTTTATTTGAAACCATGCGGATGATTAAGGGCAATTTACAGTTTGCCGGTTTACATGCCAAACGTTTGCAAACTGGCATGAAAGTTTTAAAGCTGGACGGTTACTCGGAAATGGATGCCGATTTTTTGAAAGACAAAGCGCGCGAGCTTTCAACCCGAAATAAAGCTAAAAACGGGCGGTTGCGTTTAACGGTTTTTCGTGATGCCGAAGGTTTATACACACCTGCTGGGAACAAAGCCGCTTATGCCATCGAATGGGAAACATGGCAGGACCAGCAGTATTTGCTGAATGCACGCGGCCTGCTGGTAGATGTGTACGAGGATTTGACGAAGCCGATAAACATACTGTCCAATTATAAAACCTGTAACTCCTTGCAATATGTACTTGCAGGCGTTTACCGGAAACATAACCGCTTGGATGAAGCGTTCATCCTCAATCAAAATGGGTTTTTGTGCGAATCTATCAGCGCAAATATTTTTATCAAGTATAACGGAACGTTGTACACGCCGGCTTTGAGCGAAGGCTGCATCAAAGGTGTAATGCGGCAAGTGGTAATTGATTTGGCCCTTAAAAACAGCATTCCGGTTACCGAGGCACAGATCAAACCACAAATATTGAATGAAGCGGAAGAGGTTTTTCTTACCAATGCCACCCGCGGCATCCAATGGGTTTTGGGCTTTAACCGAAAGCGTTATTTTTACGAAACCAGTAAGTTTTTAAGCCAGAAGCTAAACGAACAGATTAGCGTGAGTGAAGCAATGTGATGCTTCTTTTACTGTGCATTTTTAATTACCTGCTGCAATTGTGCACTGCTGGCCACACCAGATTGACGCCACTTGATTTGTCCTTTTTTAAATAATATCAAGGTTGGCACGCCTTGCACTTGGTACGCTGCGGCTGCTTTCGGATTTTTGTCTACGTCAATTTTCAGGATCGTAACCTCGTTTTGCATCGTGCTTTTCAGGCTTTCTAAAATTGGTGCCTGGCTTTTGCACGGCCCGCACCAAGTGGCAAAAAAATCTACCAAAACCGGTTTGTCGCCTTTGATCAACTCTGCGAATGTTGCTTTAGTTTTCATAAGAAAAAGAACAAGCAGCAATTGCAGATTGTTTGAAAGCAGCAGATTTTGAAAATACGTTTAAACTAATTCAGCAAAGTAGTGTTCTGCATATAAAACCAGAAAAAATGGCACTTAACAAAATAACTTTAACGTTTGTAGGTTTGCTGACTGCCGGTATTTTTGCGGCTTGCAACGGCAGTCATGATAAATCCGGCATTGATACAAAAAACGGCCAGTCGCCTGAGGCAGGCACTACACCGGGCAATGATACTTCGCACGAAACCAGCCGTATAAGAGAAACTGTTGGCGGCGTAAAATCGCAACCGGAAGGCGCAGCCCCAAAAAGCGCCAACGGAAGCACAACAGCGCAAGGCATGGTGGGCGCCGATTCTGTTTACCTGAAAAACACGCAAAAGTCTCAGCGTTAATAGCAAACTTGGAAGTTTAACCCGCTTAAATACTAAAATATTAAAAATGAAAAAGATACTTTTCTTTGCTTTGATCCTGGCCACAAGTACTGTTTTTGAGGCCTGCAATAATGGGTCAAACGGTGATGTTTCCCGTCCGGGAAGATCCGACACGGTTGGTAACACGGGTGTTGTGCGCATGAAAGACAGCACCAACGGGATGCAGGATACCTTGAAGCATAAATAAAATTAGTTTTTATTTTACTGTCATTTCGACCAAAGGGAGAAATCTTTTTCAACCAGAAAAGTCAAGCTTCTTTGAAGAAGATTTCTCCTTTTTGCAAAAATGACAAAAAGGAGAAATATTATTTCGGTAATAATAGTTGAATTGCTTTAAATAAATTTATCCTTTCGGTTTAAAAGGGCAACACTATCCAGCCATTTTCTCCTTCATCAACGCTTCCTTTTCAATCTTTTTCTGCAATTCTAAAATGCCACCGATCAACGCTTCCGGGCGCGGTGGGCAACCTTGCACATAAATATCAACCGGAATAATCCGATCAACACCTTTTACCACATGATAGCCGTGTTCCCAATACGGGCCGCCGCAATTGGAGCACGAACCCATCGAAATCACGTAGCGCGGTTCGGGCATTTGTTCGTACAAGCGTTTGATCCGTTCGGCCATTTTAAAAGTTACCGTTCCGGCGATGATGATCACGTCCGATTGCCGGGGTGAAGGCCGCGGAAAAACGCCGTAACGGTCTAAATCATAAGTGGAAGCATACGAACCCATCATTTCGATGGCGCAACAGGCAATCCCAAAACTCATCGGCCATAATGAAGATAACCTCGACCAGTTTAATAAATCGTCCAGTTTGGTAACGATTACGCCGCCGTCCAGTTTGTTTCCTGCACTCATCTTTATTGTTTTAATTTTGGTTTAAACATCGGTTTACGAACAGTTGCTGTAATTTCCGATGCTTCTTTTACCACTATATTTTTTGTCTCTTCTGCAAAGAAAGGTTTCGCCGCATAACTCATTTCGTTGATTTTATCATATGCCGAAGCCGGGATATTGACCGAAACCCGTGGTTGTACCACTTTGGTTTTGATCCATTCCAAATCCCCTTTTGCCCAAACATAAATGAGGCCAAGTATCAAAATCCCCATAAAAACGAACATTTCTGTCAGGCTAAGCCAGCCCCAGCGTTCGTCTTGTGCAATTAATTCGTGGCTGCCAAAAACGGTTGCCCAAGGGAAAACGAAAACCATTTCCACATCAAACAACAAAAAAATCAAAGCGATGACGTAAAAGCGAGAGTTCAATTGCACCCAGGAAGAACCGGTTGGTTCTTCGCCGCATTCGTAAGAAGTTAGTTTTTCAGGGTTTGGTTTATTTGGCGCGATCAACCTGTTCAACAACAAAAGGCCGCCGGTCAGGATAAAACCGGTAATTAAAAACACGAGTATCTTGCCAAATTCGGATATTTGCGAAACTTCTTGCATGGATACAAATTTAACAAAACACAACGGTTTTGATGCCGTAATTATTGGCGGCGGTGCCTGCGGTTTGTTTTGTGCCGTACAAGCGGGATTGCTGGGCAAACGAACTTTAATACTCGAAAAAAACAAAGAACCAGGTGCCAAAATTTTGATCAGCGGCGGCGGAAGGTGTAATTATACCAATCTAAATACTTCGGCGCAGCAGTTCATTTCGGCCAATCCGCATTTTTGTAAATCCGCTTTTTCGCAGTTTACGGTAGAAGATACGATTGATTTTTTTGAAGCTTACGGCATCCGCGGAAAAGAAAAAACACTGGGCCAGCTTTTTCCGGAAAACAACAAAGCCAAAGATATTGTGAAGATTTTTACGGATTTGTGCCGCGATACCGGTCAGGAAATTTGGTGCGATACAGACGTAAAAAGCATTGATAAAAACAGTATCGGCTTTAAAATTTGTTTTGCTCGAAACGGGCGGGAAGAATCCATCCAAACAACAAAATTAGTGGTTGCAACCGGCGGACTGCCGATTGCCAAAATGGGCGCCACAGATTTTGGGTTGAAAGTTGCACGGCAGTTTGGTTTAGCGATTACACAAACTGCCCCGGCTTTGGTGCCTTTAACCATTACCGGCAAAGAACAGCAATGGTACGAACAGCTTTCCGGGAGTTCGATTTTTTGCCGTGTAACTTGTGGCGAAATGAGTTTTGAAGAAAATATTTTGTTTACACATTGGGGTTTAAGCGGACCGGCAATCTTACAAATTTCTTCGTATTGGAAACCCGGAATGGGAATTGAAATTGATTTGCTTCCAAACGAAAACATTATGGAATTGATTGACAAAGAACGAAAGCTGAACGGAAAAAAGCAGTTGCTTACGTTGCTTGCAAACTTGTACACCCGCAAATTTGCCGAAGCGTTGATGCTTCTTTTACCAGTCGAAAAAAACCTGGCATCGTTAAGCAAAGTTGATTTGGAGGAAGTTGAAAAGGTAATCCATCATTTTAAAACAAAACCGGCAGGCGATAAAGGTTACGATAAAGCTGAAGTGATGCGCGGTGGCGTTTCTACGGAGGAACTTTCCTCAAAAACTTTAGAAGCTAAAAAAGTACCGGGCTTGTTTTTTGGCGGCGAATGTGTGGATGTTACGGGATGGCTGGGCGGCTATAATTTTCAATGGGCTTGGGCAAGCGGGTTTGTAATTGCGCAGCATTTGTAGGTTATGAAATTTCAGTGTAATAAAAATATATCTTCAAATCGTTCGCTTTTTGCGAACTGTTTAAGATATTTGTAAAAAATAATGCGTGTACATTTAATCAAAGAAAAAACAGTAGCAGACTTTGTTAGAAAACACGCAATCAGCAGAAATGCTTTTTTCTTGTGGATGGAGGTAATTAAGATTGTTGATTGGAATACTCCCGAAGATATTCAATTCACTTTTAATTCTGCTGACTTATTGGGAAATGGTACAAACAGAGTGGTATTTAATATTGCTGGAAATAATTACAGAATGATTTGTAAATATAGCTTTGCAAAAACACGTGTTCATTTAGCCATTTGTTGGATTGGCACACATGCAGAATATACCAAATTGTGCAAAGTAAACCAGCAATATGAAATTAGATTGTATTAATTAAAATTTCAATGGAAACATTAAAATATAAAGTCATCAAAACAGAAGAGCAGTACTGGCAATATTGCAATTTGTTGGAAAAGTTAGTGGATAAAGAAACTAACGATCAACAAGAAGATGAAATTGAACTTTTAACTTTTTTGATTGAAAAATGGGATGAAGATCATCAACTTTCGCAGCAAAGTGATCCGGTTACTTTACTTAAGTATCTGATGGAAGAAAATAACATGAAACCAAAAGATTTGGCTGCTTTGTTAGCAGTTAGCAAAAGTGTGGTATCCGAAATTTTAAATTATAAAAAAGGTTTTTCAAAAGAAATTATCAGAAAACTGGCGGAAAGGTTTAAAGTGAAACAAGAAGCTTTTAACCGAATTTATCCGCTCATTTCATCTGATAAAACTAAAAGTTTAAAAGAGCTTTCGGCAGAAAATTAAAAAAACAAGGATTGCGATCTTATTAAAATTGCAATCCTTGTTTCGTAATGATATGCTTCTTTTACCCTATAAAAATTGGTGTTTGCATCAATTTAAATCAATCAAAAACCTGATGCTTGCCATTTTTTTAGGCGATAAAAGAAGCATAGAAGATAAACGGAACAAAACTAAATAAAACAGGTTATAAATTAAAAAAAGGAAACAATGAATAATCAAAATAAAACCGCTGTAATAACTGGCATCAGCAGCGGCATTGGCTTGGCGCTGGCGAAAAAACTCTTAGCTGAAAATTTTAACGTGATTGGCACGACCAGATCGGGTGTTCTCAACGATTTTCAAAATGATAATTTAGAGGTAGTAGCGTTGGACGCAACCGACAAAGGCAGCGTTGCCAGTGCGATCAGCAGGATAGCTGAACTTACGAAAGGGATTGATTTGGTGATCAACAATGCCGGCGCAGCTCCTGACATATTTGATGTAACGCCTGAAATCAATGCCTTTAATCAAACCATTGCTACCAATATCACTGGTGTTGTGTTTTTTAATGAACCGTTGCTTGAAATAATCAAAGATGGCGGACAAATCGTTTTTATTTCCAGCCAGATGGGATTACCAAGAAACGCAGATGTTACTGGTACGGCATATTGTATGTCTAAAGCAGCTATTAATATGTATGCGGTAATACTGGCAAAACGACTTGCAGAGCGTAATATTAAGGTAACACCAGTTCACCCGGGATGGGTGCAAACCAAATTGGGCGGTGATCAAGCTCCTTTAACACCGGAGCAATCTGCCGAAGGGATTTATAACGGTATCGCCGATATGGAAAGCGGTAGGTTTTATAATATAACCATACCAGGTACAGAAGATTTTTAAGGCATGTACAAACAAGGTTGCACTCCGCAATCTTTGGAAAATTAACATAAGTATTTGATAAGAAAGGATTGCAATCTGGATAAAATCGCAATCCTTTCTTTATAACCTCATGCTTCTTTTACCACCTAAATTTTTACCTATTTCCCGCCTCTCGAATTTAACAAACCTTCCGGTACTTTTAATTTTCCGTCGGTGGTGATCAGTCCGTTCACTTCATCTTCAATATCGGTAGCTTGGGTGTAAACATCGCCTGCAATTGGGCGTTTGCGCAATTCTTCTTTGTACAATCTGATTTGCTGCGTGCGTTCGTCGTTGCTTTGCGGGCCGCCATAATCAGAGAAACCAAATCCGCCCCACTCGCTTACAATCAGCGGCACTTGTTTACGGTAAAAAAAAGGGTCGCCAACCACTAAAGGATTTGCGGCTACGCCATTTAATTGGCCGCTCGCCAGCTCGTCCAGCAGTTCGCCCCAACGTTTTAAATCCGGTGTGTAAAGATGGGCGGTCAACAAGTCGGATTTTAAGCGGCCTTCATACGAAATATGCTGCCAGCCATCGTTGTCCACTACCAAAAATTGCGGTTCGGCAATTTGCATATAATGGTACATCTCCATAATGTACTTCCTGGTTTCGGGGTTGGTGGCGATGTCCTGTGCGCCCCAGTCCTCGTTGTACAAACTCCAAATTACAACAGATGGATGCGAACCGATCAGGGCTAGCATCCGCAGCAGTTCGGCACGGTGGTTTTCACGGCTTTTGGTATTTGAAGTATGTGGGCTTGGGACTTCGACCCATAAAAGAAGCCCTAATTTATCGGCCAGGTTATAAATCCGCGGGTCAACGCCGGCAATATGGATGCGCACCAAATTACAGCCTAAAGCTTTCATGGCATGCATGTGCTGCTTTATTTCTTCATAAGATGCAGCACCGGGCTGGTACAAAATCCCATCTATATAAACCGGGTTGTAATTAAGGTAGATGCAGCAGCCGCGCGCTTCAATTTTGCGCAGGCCAAAGTTAGTTTCGATTTCGGCCACGTACCCATTGCTGTCTACCAATTGCGCAACCAAACGGTACAAAGTTGGCGATTCCGGCGACCATAATTTTGCGTCCGGGATTTCGATCACCACGCGTTGCTGTTTTTGTCCGGCTTCCAACAACAGCGGATATTCATCGGTTGCGATAGGCTGGTCTTGCTCCGGGTTTTTGTTAAATACTTTCAACTTAATGGTATAAGCGCCTGGGTCATGGATGCGGGTCGTTAAATTAAGGCGGACCATCTTTTCTTCCACCATACTTACCACACCAACCCGCGAGCGTAAACGGTTTCGTTCTACCGATTCCAGCCAAATGCTGCGTACGGCACCGGTATAAGTTTGGTACCAAATGCCGCCACGTTTATAAACCGACGATTCCTGTTTGCCGCGCGTGGTATCCGCATCTTTGGTATCGGCAATACGAACGGTTAAACGGTTCACGGGCTGCATTTCTTTCTCGTCCAGCTCGTAAGAAAAAGAAGTGTATTCGCCTACATGCACCAGTTCGCCTTCAATGGTATGCAACGGAAAGCCGTTTAACCAAACTTGTGTTTCGTAGCCGCAGGCACCAAAAGTAAGTTGCAGCATAGACGGCGGCGAGCCTGGTTCGATGGTTTGCACCGGCATCGGAAATTCGCGTTCGTACCAAACCACTACTTTATCGTCCCAGGCTTTTTCTGTTGGATGACCTGTCGCAATCAACTGTTCTACGCTGCCCGGCCAGTGTGCCGTTTCCTGGTAGTCGTAGCTGATGTGCCAGTTTTCTGTCAAACCGCGGTCTTCCCGGTCAAACGCAAACTTCCATTCGCCATCTAATAAAGTAAAAGAGTTGGGGCGGATAACGGCCCGCGGCAAAGGGTTGTTGTAGTCCCGGCTGTCGTGCTCTTCTTTGCTTTTAGAAAAGCCATAATTTGGACGGTTTAGTTCAAAGCTCATATCAATAAATCAGATACTGTTTTTATAGGGTAAATTTTAATCCGGGGTTACCAACAATAGATTGGTTTTTTGCGGTAAAGTTTAAAATGTGAAGGCTGTAATTTTTAGGAGGGTTGAAAAAAATACGTTAACTTAATGGCATAAGTTTCAGTATAAAACAATTTTAAAATATATGTTTAAAACTCTGTTGCGAAATACTTATTGCAAATTAAACCTAATTTCTGCTGGCCGTACCGCCTTTTTTAAAAATACAAGTTGGGTTGCACCATTTATACATACTTCTTTTACCACTATAAAATCATTATTGTTTAATAAATTTTCAATTAAAGCATTACATTTTCTACTGCTGTTTTTTATAAACAAGATTTATAACTTTAACCCATCAAACCAAAACAAAATTCAACATGGCGCAAGAATTAGAACCTGCAGTTCAGGATAAAATTAACCAATGGCTTCAGGGAAGCTATGACGAAGGCACGAAAAAAGAAATCCAGCAATTGCTGGACGAAAAAAAGTACACCGATCTGACGGACGCCTTTTACCGCGACCTCGAATTTGGCACTGGCGGTTTGCGCGGCATTATGGGCGCAGGCTCTAACCGCGTAAACAAATATACCATCGGCACGGCCACGCAAGGCTTGAGCAATTATCTGAAAAAAACCTATCCCAACGAGCAGATTAAAGTGGCCATTGCACATGACAGTCGCAACAATGCCGATTTTTTTGCCAAAACTACTGCCGATGTTTTTTCGGCCAACGGCATCCACGTTTACTTTTTTAAAGAACTTCGGCCAACGCCCGAACTTTCTTATGCCATCCGTACTTTGGGCTGTAAAAGCGGCGTGATGCTGACTGCCTCGCACAACCCGAAAGAATACAACGGTTATAAAGCTTATGGCGAAGATGGCGGCCAGTTTGTTTCTCCTGCCGATACTGATGTGATGAAGGAAGTTTCGGCCATCAAAAATATTGATGAAGTAAAATTTGACCGCATTGAAGAAAATGTAGAACTGATCGGCGAAGACATTGACCAAAAATATTTAAAAGATATTTTAACCTTGTCGGTTTCCAAAGAAGCCATTCAACGCCAAAAAGATTTGAAAATCGTTTATTCGCCAATCCATGGCACCGGGATTACTTTGGTACCGAAAGCACTGGCCGAATTTGGTTTTGAAAACGTGATCTTGGTAGATGAACAAGCTACGCCCGACGGCAATTTCCCGACCGTCATCTATCCAAACCCCGAAGAAAAAGAAGCGTTGACTTTATCGCTGAAAAAAGCAAAAGAAACCGATGCTGATTTGGTTTTGGCGACCGACCCTGATGGCGACCGAGTTGGCATCGCAGTAAAAAACGACCAGAACGAATGGATTTTGTTCAATGGAAACCAAACCGGAAGTTTATTATTGAATTATTTGATGACGGCCTGGCAGGAAAGCGGCAAGCTGACCGGCAAAGAATACGTGGTAAAAACAATCGTAACCACTTATTTGATTGATAAAATTGCGGCTTCCAAAAATATCAATTGCTACAATACTTTAACCGGTTTTAAATACATTGGCCAGTTGATGACAAAATTGTTAGGCAAAGAAACCTTTATTGCCGGCGGCGAAGAAAGTTATGGTTACTTGGTGGGCGGGTTTTCGCGGGACAAAGATGCCGTAGTTTCTTCGGCTTTTATTTCAGAAATGACGGCTTTTTACAAAGATAAAGGCAGCAGTTTGTATGAAGCTTTAATCGAAATGTACCTGCAATATGGTTTGTACAAAGAGAAATTAATTTCGATCACCAAAAAAGGAAAAAGCGGTGCCGAGGAAATTGTGGCCATGATCGAGAAATTCCGTACTACGCCGCCAACAGAACTGGGCGGATCAAAAGTGGTAGTTTTGAAGGATTACGAAAAAGGCGTGGAAACAGATTTGAACTCCGGTAAAACCACTAAACTGAATTTTCCCAAATCGGATGTTTTGCAGTTTGTAACCGAAGACGGCAGCATTGTTTCCGCCCGCCCATCTGGCACAGAACCTAAAATTAAGTTTTATTGCAGCGTGAACGGTCCGTTAAAAAGCAAAGAAGCTTACCACGAAACCGACAAGCAACTGGAAGACAAGATTGATAAAATGATGAAAGACCTGCAAGTGTAATGCTTCTTTTATCGGGTAAAAATCAGTGAAAACCAAATACAATAAGACCGGAAAGTTTGCACTTTGCCGGTCTTTTTGTTGGTTAAAACTGCCAAATCGTCGGTATAAAATTTCAAGATAACTGTTTTTATGCCAGTAAATTAAAGGTTCTTTTGCCTGATTTGAAAGCAATGGCAAGCTATTTGTTTAAAATTGCGCAGGGTTTTTTTTAAGAAAATCCCGGAAACTAAAATTTATACTATGATATTAAAAACAACAACAAAATGGATTGCTGCAGTTGCAGCTATGGTTATCCTGCTTGGTGGAAGCCAGGTGGAGGCACAAATGACAACAACACGCCTTTCTTCCGCAGGTTCTAACAACGCATTGCGTTTGGGTTTGGGTTTAGAAGGCGGTTATGCAACCAAAAACTTTTCGAATTTTGAATTGGGCGGAACGGCACGTTTGCAATACGATTTGTCAAACAACTTGTCGCTGATGTTGACGCCCGGTTTTTACCATTTCTTTGCCAAAAACGGCGAGTTCCAATCAACCGATAAAGGTTTGTACAGCAATGATTTGAACATGATTCCGGTTAAAGTTGGGTTGAAATCTTTCTTCGCACAAAACTTTTATTTAAGCGGCGAAGCCGGTGCAGGTTTTGAACTGAACCACGCCCAGGAAACCAAATTGATCTTATCGCCGGGCATTGGTTATGCTGGCAACAAAGGCTTAGATTTAGGCTTGCGTTACGAAAACTTCTCGGGAAACCACAGCAATTACGGCATCATTGGCTTGCGTTTGGCTTATGGTTTCAAATTATAACCGATAAAAGAAGCACCCACAAAAAAGTCCCGGCCGTTAATTTGGCCGGGACTTTTTTATAGGGTAAAAGAAGCATCTTGCTTTTCTATAATTGCAACCGTTTATCATTATATTTGAATATGGAAAGCATCATTATCAGCCCAAAGAATAAGGCAGAATTTGAATTGCTGACACAGCTTTTTTCAAAAATGAAAGTTACTGCGAAAGTGATTTCTGAAGAAGATAAGGAAGAATTAGGTTTAAGTGTTTTGATGAAGGAAGCTGACCGTACACAAAAAGTTTCAAAGGAAACAATTATGGAAACATTGAAAGGGGAATGAGAGTCGAATTTCTTGACAAGTTTAACAAGGATTTAATCAAAATCAAGAATAAAAATATATTTAAAGATGTTTCGGAAACTATTGAAAATGTAGAACTCAGTTCTAATGTTTTATCTATAAAAAACATTAAAAAATTAAAAGGTTATAAAAATGCTTATCGGATACGGATAAGGGATTTTCGGATCGGAATTTTTGTTGCCGATGATACTGTAGAATTTGCCCGCATTGTTCACCGTAGAGACATTTATAAAGAAGTGTTTCCATAATAGTAAATAAAAATTATAACCGATAAAAGAAGCATTCCTAAAAAGTCTCAGTTTTTAATTTGGCCGGGACTTTTTTTGTGTGGTAAAAGAAGCATTGTGAAGTATCTATCAGTTGCCCTGTTTTTTGAGAAAACCCAATCATTATTCCCGATCTTTCTTTTGAAACCTCCTGCTCAGGTCGATACCCACAAATGCAATTCCTACAAAAAGCAACAGCAACGATAAAGGATGGGCGCGGTCTGTTTTGCTTACAGTAAATAATAAATATCCCACTACCAAGTTGAACAGCCCCCATATTGCATTGATTGTAGGGGAAGATAAACCAACGCCAGGCGGTTTAGCAAAAGGTGTAGGAAACCTGTCGCCCGAAATGCCATGTATAAAATGAGGGACTGTGTTTGCTAAAAAAGCACCGGCAAATAAAGCTGCCAGATAATTGTACCATTCCATATTTAAATTTTTCAAAGTGAATTAATTATCAAAAGCAGGAAGCAAACTTGTTGTTTTTGTTTGTGATAAAAGTTACCTGCATATGCCATAATATAACCAGCGGTTAATGCAAAATCTTCTTCGGTTGCAGTTTTAGAAACCCGATAAAAGCTGAACGAAAAATTGTTTGATGCACTTTCGGTAGATGGACAAGTTACAATGCAATTGCAAGATACATTTTGGGGCGCTTATTATGGAAGTTGCACCGATAAATTTGGCGTACAATGGATGTTAAATTGTACCGAAAAAGCAAACTGAAAAATAGGCGATAAAAGAAGCATATAAGTTTTTAAAAAGTATAAATATGTTTAAAGATAACAAAGCGTTCAGCGGGTTTTCAGTAGATGATATTTCCAAAGCCAAAGCATTTTACAGTACGATACTTGGATTGCAAGTTACCGAAGAAATGCAAGGTTTGTTAACCTTGCATTTTGCAAACGGAAGCAAAGTTTGGGTTTATCCAAAACCAAACCATCAACCGACAACTTTCACTATTTTAAATTTTATGGTTAATGATATTGAACAAACTGTAGATGATTTGAACAAGCTCGGCGTACAATTTGAACAATACAACGAACCTTATTTAAAAACAGACGAAAAAGGAATTTGCAGAGGCAAACCTTTAATTGCATGGTTTAAAGATCCGGCTGGGAATATTTTATCGGTGATAGAAGAAGAGAAATTACAAAATTAAATCATACGAAATAATTTAAGCCTCCAATTTCGCCAGCGCCTCTTTAATCCTTTTTACTGCTTCCTTCAATTTATCTTCCGCAGCAGCATAAGATAAACGGATACAATTGTCATCACCAAAAGAATCGCCGCCAACAACGGCAACATTGGCTTCTTCCAATAAATAAATAGAAAGTTCGGCGGCATCTTTATAAACTTTGCCGTTGTATTGTTTGCCGAAATACGCGCTTACATCCGGGAAAAAGTAGAAAGCGCCATCCGGCAAATTCACTTTGATGTTAGGGATTTCTTTCAGCAATCCATAAACCAAATCGCGGCGTTTTTTAAATTCCACACGCATTTCTTCAACTGATAAAAGTCCGCCTTCCAATGCAGCAACACCAGCTTTTTGGGTGATCGAACAAGTGCCGGAAGTGATTTGGCCCTGCATTTTATCAAAAGCTGTAGCCAGTTCTTTGTTGGATGCCGTGTAACCAATGCGCCAGCCGGTCATGGCATAAGCTTTAGAAAACCCGTTGATGATGATGACGCGGTTTTTTACCGATTCAAACTGCGCAATGGATTCGTGTTTCGGCAAATAACTGATGTGTTCGTAAATCTCGTCGGACAGGATATAAATCTGCGGATATTTCTCAAAAACTTTCACCAAAGCTGCCAATTCATCTTTGCTGTACACGCTGCCCGTTGGGTTGCAGGGCGAAGAAAACATAAACAATTTTGATTTTGGCGTGATGGCCGCTTCCAATTGTTCGGGCGTAATTTTAAAATCCTGCTCGGCCGTCGCGTTTACAAAAACGGATTCGCCTTCGGCCAGCTTTACCACTTCCGAGTAGGAAACCCAATAAGGCGTCGGGATAATCA
>NZ_CALMAT010000100.1:0-15673 GCF_937859865.1 uncultured Mucilaginibacter sp. | reverse complement strand
CCGGATTTACCAAACACAAAACGGCATTGGCAATGGCTTGCTTGGCGCCGGTAGAAACCACGATATCCGAAGCATCGTAGTCTAAATTATTTTCGTTTTTTAATTTTTGGGCGATCGCTTTGCGCAAATCCGGGTAGCCGGCCACAGGCGTGTAATACGTAAAGTTTTTGTCCATCGCATCTTTGGCGGCGGCTTTGATATGTTCCGGCGTGTGGAAATCAGGTTCGCCAAAACTCAAACTGATTACATCAACGCCTTTTGCGGCTAATTCGCGGCCCAATTTGGCCATTTTTATGGTTGCAGATTCGGAAAGGTTGTTTATTCTGTCGCTTAAAATACTCATACTGATTGGATTGTTGCGGGCAAATATAGAAAATAACTTTAAGGCGGTTTCGGCGTGTTATTTTATATTTTTGTGGTATAAAAACAGCATCGTGCAAAAACAAAGAAGGATTATTTTGTATGCTTTGATCACCGGGTTTGTCCTGATGTTGGCCAAGTTTACAGCTTACTTCATTACCGATTCTAACTTTATTTTGGCCGATGCCGCCGAAAGTATCGTGAACGTGGTGGCCAGTGCCTTTGCTTTTTTTAGCATCTGGTTTTCGGCCCGGCCGCGCGACGTGAACCATCCGTACGGACACGGCAAGGTGGAATTTTTCTCCGTTTTTTTGGAAGGCGCGTTGATTATGGTAGCCGGCATCGTCATCATTTTCAAATCCATTTACAACCTTTTTTACCCGCATATGGTGCAGCAATTGTTGATTGGCGCCATCATCATCGGCATTACCGGTTTAATCAACGGTTTTTTGGGATTTTACATGATCCGTCAGGGGAAAAAAATGCTTTCGATTACGATTGAAGGCGACGGCCGCCATTTGATTACCGATGCCGTAACCAGTGCCGGTTTGGTGTTGGGTTTGGTGTTGATCTACTTCACCAAAATAGAAATCCTCGACAGCGTTCTTTCCATCGCGGTTGGTTTGTTTATCGTTTATACCGCTTATAAATTGGTACGAAAATCGGTTGCTGGGTTGATGGACGAAGCCGATTTTTCGATGGTGGACGATATTCTAAAAATCCTAAACGATAACCGGAAAGAAGAATGGATAGACATCCACAACCTGCGCGCCCAACGTTACGGCAACGAACTGCACATTGATTGCCACATGACCTTGCCCAACTATTTCGATCTCACGCGTGTACACGATGAAGTTTCTCAGGCCGATAAATATGTAAACAAGTTTGCGCACATCAAAACCGAGTTTTTTATTCATGCCGATCCTTGTTTGCCCGAGTGCTGCTATTATTGCCGGATGCCCAATTGCCCCATCCGCTCGCACGAAAAAACGGTGGATTATGTTTGGGACATGGAGCGCGTAACGCAAAACAACAAGCACTTTGCAACAGACGAAACCGTTTCTATTGCGTACCACGAATAACCGAATGCTTCTTTTACCACCTAAAATTTATGCTGAAAAAATATCCTTTTAACGTGCGTGTTTACGGTTTGCTGCTGAACGAAAAGCGGCAATTGCTCATCAGCGACGAACTGGAATACGGCATGAAATTCTCTAAATTTCCCGGCGGCGGATTGGAATACGGTGAAGGTTTATTAGACGGCTTAAAACGGGAATTTATGGAAGAATGTGATTTCGGCGTGGAAATCCTCAGCCATTTTTACACCACCGATTTCTACCTAAAATCTGCTTTTGACGATACGCAAATCATCAGCGTTTACTATCTTGTTAAAAACATCGGCACCATAAATTTACCGGTAAAAACAGTACCGTTTGATTTTGACGGGATTAAAGAAGAAGGCGGCAGTTTTCAAGCTTTCCGTTGGATTGATCTCGATCAGCTTAAAATTGAAGACGTTACTTTTCCCGCCGATCAAAAAGCCGTAGAATTATTGTTGAAAACCAAACTATGAACTGGACGGAACGTGATTTAAAAGTAATCTGGCACCCGTATACGCAAATGCAAACGGCCGCGCCGCCAATCCCGATTGTAAAAGGAAAAGGTGCTTTGTTGTTTGATGACGAAGGAAAGGCTTATTTAGATGCCGTTTCTTCCTGGTGGGTCAACATTCATGGCCACGCGCACCCGTATATCGCGCAAAAAGTTTCGGAGCAATTGCACATTTTAGAGCATGTTATTTTTGCCGGTTTTACGCATCCAACCGCAGTTTTACTGGCCGAACAATTGCTGGAAATCCTTCCGCAGAGCCAGCAAAAGGTTTTTTATTCCGATAATGGTTCTACGGCTGTTGAAGTCGCTTTAAAAATGTGCATGCAATATTGGAGCAACCAAGGCAAGCCGCGCACCAAAATTTTGGCACTAAAAAATGCCTATCATGGCGATACTTTTGGCGCGATGTCGGTAAGTGCGCGCTCGGCTTTTACGGCTTCTTTTGATCCGTATTTGTTTGAAGTTGAGTTTATTGATTTGCCGAATGAGGAGAATATCCAGGCGCTCTGCCATCAACTATCAACCATGAGCCATGAACTTATCTGCTTCATCTTTGAGCCGTTGGTGCAAGGTTCGGCGGGAATGTTGATGTATGAAGCGAAATATTTGGATGAGCTGATGGCGCATTGCCGCCAGGAAAATATTTTGTTGATTGCCGATGAAGTGATGACCGGTTTTGGCCGTACCGGAAAACGTTTTGCCTGCGATCATTTGCAGGAAAAACCCGATCTGATGTGCTTTTCAAAAGGATTGACCGGCGGGACAATGCCTTTGGGGATTACAACCTGCAGCAACCAGATTTACGAAGCTTTTTTATCAGAAGATAAACACAAAACGCTTTTTCATGGCCATTCTTTTACCGCCAATCCGATTGCCTGTGCCGCTGCTTTGGCCAGTTTGGAGCTTTTCCTTCAACCCGAAACGATGGAAAATATCGAACGGATTTGCAAACGCCACCAACTTTTTGCCGATAAAAACAGCATCCACCCAAAACTAAAAATCATCCGCCAAACCGGAACAATTTTAGCGATGGAATGGAATACCGAAACCTCTTATTTCAGCAACCTGCGCGACCGGCTTTACCAGTTTTTCCTCGCCAAAAACATTATTTTACGGCCGCTGGGCAATATCATTTATTTTTTAACGCCTTATTGCATCACCGATGAGCAGTTGAACCAGCTTTATCTGGCTGTTGAAGATGCTTTGGAAACCTTTTAATTTATGAACACAAACACTTTATTTTCATCCATAGTTGCCCATCCAAACTTGCATGCAAAATGGCTTAATACTTTATCTTTAATGGAAAACACCGGTGCCCGAAAAATTTCTGCCAGCGAAGACAGTGAAACGGTAACTTATATCATTTTAAAACATGCTGCGGAAGAACACCGACATGCTTTTTACCTGAAAAAACAACTGGAAAAATTAGGCGAAAATTTATGCCCAACTTACGCTTTGGATTATTTATTGGCTCCGCGAGATAGTAAGTTTTACCTTAATCGTTTAGATGTAGAAGTTTGCCGTTATTTAAAAACTGAACTTGGATTGAAAGGAAAAGAACTTCGGTTTGCAGCATATCTGTTAGTTACTTACGCGATAGAAGTTCGTGCCGACGAATTGTACCCAATTTACCAGGAAGTTTTGACCAATGCCGAAAGCAAGGTAAATGTAAAATCAATTATTTTGGAAGAGGAGGGCCACTTGGAAGAAATGCTGAACCAGTTGCGCCAGTTTTCACAAGATTGGGAAAAACATGCGGTAAAAGCAGTATCCATAGAAACGAACTTGTATCATAATTGGCTGCAAAGTTTGGAACGAGAAATTGGGGTTGTGGCGGAATAAGGATTGTTTTTATGCTGACTCGGCCTTTTGTCATTCCAACGATAGGAGGAATCTTCTTCAACGCAAACAGATCTTTTTATTGAAATAAGATTTCTCTCTTCGGATCAAAATGACAATACTTGTTTACAACGCCAGAACGACAACCAAAAAGGTAACCACCCAGGAGCGTAAGGCTGAATGCCGCCCGGAAGCGATCCGAAATGCTTGATTTTTTGGTTCTTTTTTATCAAGAAAAAAGAACGGACAAAGAAACTTAGCTCTCCATCCAATCCAAATACCCATAATTCAACTCCGGATGCAGGCCTTGAATCACATTTTCTGAAAATGCTTCTTTTATGCCATTAAAAATGATGCGGTTAATGGGCAAGCCTTTCTGCTTCAACATTTCGATGGAAAGCAACGTGTGGTTAATGCTGCCCAAATAATGCATCACCACCAAAACTACTTCGGCTTGCAGTTGCACAATCAGATCAATCATCAAAAACGAATCGTTCAACGGAACCATCAAACCGCCCGCACCTTCTATAATCAATTGGTTTTGTGTTTTGGGGAGAATGATGTTCGCCGGGTTAATTACAATGCCATCCAATTCTGCAGATTTATGCGGCGAAAAAGGTTGCGTTAAACGGTAAGCTTCGGGATGAAAAACAGAAACCGGATTTTGGACCATATTGCGCACTTTCATCGTATCCGTTGCTTCCAAATCGCCGGATTGTATCGGCTTCCAATAATCGGCCTGCATCGTTTCCACCAAATGTGCCGAAACATAAGTTTTGCCAACGCCGGTTCCAATTCCGGTTACAAAAAGCGGTTTAGGTTGATTTGTGTTCATAGGTTTGGGTTGGTTCATGGTCAATAGTTCATGGTTCATGGTTGTTGGCCGAAAGCGGATTGTTGATGGCTGAACTCAATCTAATAATTTCCGCTTCCGTATTATAACTGTGTAAGCAAATCCGCAGCCGTTCCATTCCCGCAGCAACCGTTGAGCTTAAAATAGCGCGGACATCAAAACCGTTTTTTTGCAGAAATGCTGCTTTCTGTTTTGCTTCGGCATTTCCGGGAATTAGGATAGATTGAATGGCACTGTTGCTTTCAATCAGTTGATATTGATGCTTCTTTTGCACCTCTTTTTTAAACATGGCAATTAATTTGTTCAACTTTTTTTGTTCTTTTTGAGAAGATTTCAACAATTGGTAAGCTATCTTCGTTGTGAGCAATTGATGAAAAGCCGGCGCAGTAGTATAAATAAAAGAACGTGCAAAATTGATCAGGTAGTTTCTAAGATTTTCGCTGCCTAAAACAATTGCGCCGTGCGAACCCAACGCTTTTCCAAAAGTTACCGTTCGGGCAAAAACTTCATTTTCCAATTTAAGTTTTTGAACCAGCCCGCTTCCAAAAACGCCTGTTGCGTGTGCTTCGTCCACAATTAAATTTGCGTTATATTTTTGGGCGAGTGTTACCAAATCTGCCAACGGCGCTTCATCGCCATCCATCGAATACACGCTTTCCACAGCCACATAAATTATTCCTTTAGCGTTTTGCAGCTTCTTTTCCAGATCGTTCAAGTCGTTATGTTTGAAAATAAAACGGTTGGCATAACTTAAACGCACACCATCAATAATACAAGCGTGGATCAGTTCATCGGTAATAATGGTGTCGCCGCGTTGCGGCAAGCTAGCAAACAAACCGAGGTTGGCATCGTAGCCGGAATTGAAAATTAAGCCCGCTTCTGCCTGATGAAAATCGGCAATTTGTTGCTCTAATGCTTCGGTAAAAGCTGTGTTTCCGGTCAACAACCTTGATCCGCCCGAACCATTTGGATAGTTTGGATATTGCTGGATTTCTGCCTCAACCAAAGCTTTCAACTTTTCAGATCGGGCAAAACCTAAATAATCGTTCGAGCAAAAATCAACCAAGCCTGATACTGTTTTTAGCACCCTAAAATTGTCGAGCTGCAAACGTTCTGTTAGTTTTTTTTGTATGAAATCTTCGGCCTGGCTCATCCGCCAAATTTAGTTTAAAATAAGAAAAGCGGCTTGCGGCCGCTTTTCAAAAATTAGTAGTTTATCAAATTATTTTTGTGGTGATGGAGGAGCGCCACCGCCACCGTTTTGCATTCTTGCGCGCCTTTCTGCCTGCATTTTATCATAAGCTGTAGCTTGTTCTGGCGTTAAAACAGCTTTGATTTTTGGTGTCATCGCCTGCATAACAGTCATCATTCCTGATCTCATCGCATCACGGTCGCCGTTTGCAGCCGTTCTGATACTGTCCATTTTGGTGCTTTGCATCTGCATAATGGAAGTAATCTTAGTTGTTTGATCGTCTGTCAGCTTCAATTGTGTTTGCAATTGTTTGGCTTGTTCTTCCGGAGACCTGCGTTGGCCGCCGCCCTGAGCTTTGCTCAAAGTAGTTATACCTGCAACCAGGCACAACATCAACAATAATCTTTTCATGTTTTTCAGTTTAGTTTATAGGATAAAGATAACAGCCTATAGTTTAAACCCAAACTTGTAACTTAATTGTTGCTTTGCTGCAAACTGGCGATAGATTTTTGCATCTGCGTCATCATCGAAGTCAGGCTTTCTAAAGTCGGATCAGGCGTTGGCTCCGGGAAATGGGTTGAAATATAAGCTTTTGATTTCCAAATCTCCAAAATATCTTCCGGGTTGATTTCGTAAGGCTCATAAACCGGGTTGTCCGAAACCAGTTTCAGCTTTTTGTTAGCTTTAAATTTATTGCCGATGCGTTTGTAAACCACGCCGTCGTCTTTGCTGATGACTACATAAGTTTCGCCGGATTTAATTTCCGCCCAATTCTCCAAATACTCAGCCACGATAATTGAACCGGGATAAACCGGCAGCATCGAATCCCCGGTGATTTCAAAAGCGCGGTAAGTGCCTTGTTTCAGCATCGGCAAATGGAATTTTGGCAACTGGCTGATAAATTCAGGATCAGAATAACCGTTTAAATAACCAGCACTTGCTTTATACGGAACCAACTCGATATTCTGGCGGTCGTTTTGATCTACCGAAACACTTAAAATGCGCACGTTATCGTTTTCCTGCTTTTTCTTCGGCGGATATTTGTCGTTGATGTCTTCATTTATAAAATCTCCGATCGGAATTTCGAAAAAATTTGCTATTGTATTTAGCAATTCATATTTCGGATCAGCCCGGTCTTCCTCGTATGCACCAACTAATGATCTTTTGATAAGTAACTGATCTGCAAACTGTTGCTGCGTTAACCCTTTCTTTTTTCGAAGGTATTTAATGTTTGATGAAATTTTTGACATAAAATTTGGTATTACTAAATTAATTAGTACTTTAGTGCGAATAAAATTAGTAATAAAAATTAACTATGCAAAATTTAAAAGCACGTTCTGCTACAAAACCAGGAAAAAAAATTATGTATATTATTACTGACCGTAACCGGAACAGTTTGCACGTGGGGATGTGCTCTGATTTGGTTAAAACCCTGCAGTTTTACCAGCAAATGCCAACGTTGTTTTACGACAGTTCCAACCAGTTGAACCGGTTGATTTATTTTGAAGAACTAAACTCGGAAGCGGTTGCGGTAAAGCGTTTCGAAACCGTAAGCTGTTTTACCCGAAGCCAGAAAGAGCAGATGATCCGTTCGGTAAACCCGGATTGGGTTGATTTAACGCTGGGCTTAAAATATGAATTCGCTTTAAACTGATAAAGCGAATTCAATTTTATGCCGATAAAAGAAGCATCGGTTACTTCTTTACAAACTTAAATGCAGCGGAATTCATGCAATAACGTTTTCCGCCACGATCGGCCGGGCCATCATCAAAAACGTGGCCTAAATGGAAACCTGTACTTTTTTCGATCACTTCATCGCGGTCCATGCCGTAACTACTGTCGTGCACAATTTCGATTTTGCTTGGGTCAATTGGCTTTACAAAACTTGGCCAGCCCGTTCCTGATTCAAATTTATCATTAGAAGAAAATAAAGGTTCGCCGGTTGCGGCACTTACATAAATACCTTTTTGGTGGTTGTTGTAGTAGGGGTTTTGAAAAGGTGGTTCCGTGCCTCTTTCAACCATAATTTCATAAGCCGTTGGCGAAAGTTCTTTTTTCCATTCGGCATTGGTTTTTACAATTTTTCTTTTTGGCTGATTGCTGGCCACTTTGTCCTGTCCATTTATATTTTGGCAACCAAAAAAACTGACAGATGCCGCCGTAATTGCAATTAATATTAAACGTTTCATACTTTAACAAACGAAAATTTTTTTACAAAAGTTTGTAAAACCTGCGTCAATATAAGTTAAGGTTGTTTAAACGTATTTTTTGAATTGATGCTTCTTTTACCGCATAAAAAATTAGTGCTTGTACCCAGATTGTACAAATCAAATGCCAGGCAATACCAATTTTTAGGCCGTAAAAGAAGCACGGTGTAAAGTACAAAAGAACAAGTTTAAACAAGTTCGTTAACGTCAACTTTGACAACCTTCCAAGTCTGCCTTCTAAAAATAACTTTCATTTAGTTAAAAAAATTTGCGAAACTGTTTGGTTGCACATATATTTGCAACCAATTGGTTTCGAACAAAAGTCAAACAACATGAGACGAGATATTTTTCAGGCAATAGCCGACCCGACAAGGCGGGCAATTATTGCCTTGATTGCGTTGCAAGCTATGACACCAAACGCCATTGCCAACAACTTTAACACTACCCGGCAAGCTGTTTCTAAACATTTGCGCGTGCTTATAGAATGCGAACTCGTAAAACAGGAACAACAAGGCAGGGAAATTTACTACTCACTTGAAATTGAAAAAATGAAAGAGGTTGACCATTGGCTGAACCAATTCAGAAAAATTTGGGAAGCCCGGTTCGATCAACTTGACAAAGTATTATCAACAATTAAAAAACAGGAAAAATGTTAAACGAAGAGAAATCCCGCAAGGCGGGAAAAAACAATTTGCTATTTGATTTTACCGTTGACAAAACAACAAAAACGGTATTTGTAAACAGGGAATTTGCTGCCGAACTTCCGCTGGTGTGGAATGCTTTTACCAAACAAGAAATCCTTGACCAATGGTGGGCACCTAAACCCTGGTTATCAAAAACAAAATTTATGGATTTTAAAGTTGGCGGACGAAGGTTTTATGCAATGGTAAGCCCGGAAGGACAAGAACATTGGTCACTTCAGGAATTTACTTCCATTAACCCCACAACCAATTTCAAAATGTTGAGTGCTTTTGCAGACAAAGATGAAAACCCTGAACTGCCAAGTTCTGAATGGGACTTGAACTTTAGCGAGCAAAACGGAACCACAAAAGTGAGTATTACGATTTATAACGAGTCTCTTGATCGTATGGAGAAGATGATCGAAATGGGCTTCCAGGGAGGATTTACCATGATTTTGAACTACTTGGAAAACCTGTTGCCAACTTTACAACAATAGAAAAAACTGCTAACCTTGGTTTGGCAAAATGGAAGTTTTTGTATTGAATTAAACATTTGAATTTTGAATACCTCTATTTTGCCAAACCAAAAAAGCAAACCGGTTAAACTTATACCCAAAATTAGTATTGATAAGTGCCGGAACGATTGCCAGGCCGGAAGCAAAAACGCTTGCAAAAAATACAATTGCAGTTTTTTAACGAGCAGGAAACCGGTACAATTATTCCGGCTAAAATCTAAGTTAATCTGTCAACAAATCAATACAATTTGCCCGCAACAATTTCAAACGTTTATCCAATCCAGCCAGGCCGGCTTTGTCGTTTAGTTTTTGGTACAAACCTTTGATCAAATCCAAAGTTGCATCGTCATGGTCGCAAGCTTCGGCTTTTTCCAAATGTGGCAATGCTGTTTCTATCGCCTTAAAATATTGGGATTGATACTTTTGATGTTCGGCTGAATTGCTTTTGGCCTGGTTCATTTTATCAACTAAATTATTGGTTGGCAACAAATACAAGTAACCCAAAGCCCGGTGCGAAATGTAAAAATCTGGCACTGCTTGCAAAACTTTTTCATTGTACAAAATCGCTTTTTCGGGCTGGTTTTGGTCTTCATACAATTTGGCCAACCTTCTGTAAAAACTCGTTTGTGCTTTGATCGGAAGTTTTTCCGAACTATGCAAAATGCTGTCGGCTTTTAACATGGCTTTTGAATTATCATTTTTGGATTGTGCTTCGTTAAAATCCAAGTATTGATTGTAAATTTTGGTGTTGTATTGTGCCTGAGCGGAAGCAAAGCAAATAATTAGGAGGAAAACGAATACTGTTTTTATCATGGTAAAATTTGTGCCGTTAATTTAGGCCTGTTTAAAAATTTACTTATTAAAATTTCTATGCTTCTTTTATCGCCTAAAAATTGGTGTGCATTTCGTTTTTGATTGATTGAAACGGATGCAAATACCAATTTTTATAGGGTAAAAGAAGCATGGCATTTCTTCTGATATTAAATTTAAACAGGCTCTTAAAATTAAAAATTATTTTAGAAGAATAACTGATGCTTCTTTTATGGCATAAAATTTAGGCAGACTGTTAAAAAGAAATATATTCGTGGGTTGTCGTTTTCCAAATTAAAGCTTTTTAAAATGAAGAAAAACTTTTTCACCATAGCAGCAATTGCTGTTTTATCCTTGTTTCTGCTTCCTTCCTGGTCGGTAAAAAAGCATTTTCAATATCCGTTCCAAAATCCCGACCTGCCAATAGAAACACGTGTAAACGATTTGGTTTCTCAGCTGACTTTAGAAGAAAAAGTTTACCAAATGTTGAATGCTGCGCCAGCAATCCCGCGTTTAAATATTCCGGCTTACAATTGGTGGAACGAATGTTTGCACGGCGTTGCGCGTACGCCTTTCAAAACAACAGTTTATCCGCAGGCAATTGCCATGGCCGCTACTTTTGATGCCAATTCTTTGCACCAAATGGCCGATTTTACAGCTGAAGAAGGCCGGGCCATCAACAATGAAAGTACGCGGACCGGCAAAACTGGTATTTACCTCGGCTTAACTTATTGGACGCCCAACATCAATATTTTCCGCGACCCGCGTTGGGGAAGGGGACAGGAAACTTACGGCGAAGACCCGTATTTAACAGGAACGTTGGGAAAAGCGTTTGTATCAGGTTTGCAAGGCAATGATCCGAAGTATTTAAAAGCAGCGGCTTGCGCCAAACATTATGCCATCCATAGTGGGCCGGAACCATCACGACATGAGTTTGATGTAAACGTAAGCGACCATGATTTGTGGGACACTTATTTGCCGGCTTTCCGGGAGTTGGTGGTAAACGCAAAAGTGGCAGGCGTGATGTGTGCTTACAACGCTTTTAAAGGCCAGCCTTGCTGTGGCAGCGATCTATTGATGAACAATATTTTGCGTAACGAGTGGAATTTTAAAGGTTACGTAACTTCGGATTGTGGTGCGATTGATGATTTTTACGAACACCACAAAACCAGTGCTGATGCGGAAAGTGCCGCTGCCGATGCGGTTCTGCATGGAACGGATGTAGAATGCGGAAACGTAACTTACAAATCTTTAATCAAAGCAGTTCAGGATAAAAAACTAACCGAAGATCAAATCAATGTTTCTGTAAAAAGATTGTTTACCATCCGTTTTCGTTTGGGTTTGTTTGACCCAAAGGAACAAGTAAAGTTTGCACAAATTCCGTTAAGCGTTTTAGAAAGCCCGGAACACCAGGAACATGCTTTAAAAATGGCGCATCAGTCCATCGTGTTACTGAAGAACGAAAAACAAACGCTTCCGTTAAGCAAAAAGCTGAGAAAGATTGCGGTTTTAGGCCCGAATGCTGATGATTCCATAACTGTTTTAGGAAATTACAATGGCCATCCATCCAAATTAACAACGCCATTACAAGCCATCAAAGAAAAACTGGGCAGCGGAACAGAAGTGTTTTATGATAAAGCAGTTGATTTTACATCCGCGTTAGCGGGAAAACAAGATTTAAAAGCAATCGCCGATGAGGTAAAAGATGCAGACGCGATTATTTTTGTTGGCGGTATTTCGCCGAAGCTGGAAGGCGAGGAGATGAAGGTGAACCAGCCGGGCTTTAACGGCGGCGACCGCACTTCCATCGCTTTGCCGGAAGTGCAAACCAATTTGCTGAAAGCTTTAAAAGCTACGGGCAAACCGATAGTTTTTGTGATGATGACAGGCAGCGCGTTGGCTATTCCCTGGGAAGCAGAGAATATCCCGACAATTGTAAATGCCTGGTATGGCGGACAAGCAGCCGGAACCGCTTTAGCCGATGTTTTATTTGGTGATTACAACCCGGCTGGCCGCTTGCCGGTTACTTTTTACAAAAGCGACGAGGATTTGCCTTCTTTCCAGGATTACTCCATGAACAACCGCACTTACCGCTATTTTAAAGGCCAGCCTTTGTATGCTTTTGGTTATGGCTTGAGCTACACCACGTTTAAATACAGCGAGTTGCAAGTGCCGTATCAAATTCCTGCCGGTAAAAACACCATCGTCAGCGTAAAAGTAACCAACACCGGGAAAATGGATGGGGAAGAAGTGGTGCAGCTTTATTTGTCGCATATAAAAGCAACAGCCGATGCGCCCATTCGGGCATTAAAAGGTTTTAAAAGGATATTTTTAAAAGCCGGGGAAAGTAGGAATGTCAGCTTTACTTTAACCATTCCCGATTTATCATTGGTAGATGAGCAAGGAACTTTAAAAGAATTGCCAGGCAGTATAATGGTGAGTATTGGCGGAAGCCAGCCGGATGCGAAAACGCAGGTTAGTAAAAAAACGGTTGGGAGGGTGATGCGGGTGATTTGATGAGAGGTAATATAAATGAAGTTGATGTTTAAATAATAAGATTGAAAATCTCAAGCTCAAAGAGCAGGGATTGCAAATTTTGACCAACAAGATAGCTGTTATGAAAAAACATTTGGTCTTATGAAGCTTCTTTGACTACTTCAAACATTTCCCCCAAAATTAGTCTAAATACTGTGGTAATTGATTTTGGTTTTTTTTCGGCTTTAAATCCATCTACTAAACAATGTATTTCGCAATGAGCGTAATTACAATCCGTCGGAATATGTTTGGGAGCTAAAGTAAATTTTCTTAGGTCATTATTTATCTGGTGTAATCCTACTTCTAATAACTTAGAGACGTTTATTTTAATTACGCCATAATTTAAATAAACGTCTTTAGGATAATTAGGATTATCGTTCAATAATACGTCTAATGGATGGGATAACGAAGATTTATTATATGAGTCATCGTGTATCTTAAATATTTGAGTAATCGTATCCTTACTGTCTTTTATATCAACTTCTGTTCCTATACAATAATGTCTTCTGTATAATAATTCGTCCTGCCCGAAAGTGTTGATAATTGGTTTGTCGTTTTTACAAAGGTATTCAGGGATACCCAATTGTTTACATTCCTCGCAAATCATTACTAATTGTAGAGACCAACATTTTTAAAAGTTTTGAGTGATTCAAATCCCATGCTTTTATTGGTTGATTTATTTCCTGAATAGAAAAAACATCTTCATTGTCATTAAATAACTCAACGAGATATTTTTTGTTGTTAACTCTAAAATCTAAGGCAACTCCACCTTCTTGTAAAGCATAAAGATTTTTAAAAGAAATTTTCTTGGATTTAAGAAAGCTTAAGATTCCACTTAGTACAATTTTTATAGACTTGTTCGGCAATATGTAATCTCTTATTGATGCTTTATAGACAAGATCGTCAAAGTAAGAGTCGATACCAATGATAGGTTCGAAATCATTTATGTAGGAAACGTTACTTGAAGGTTTAGCAAATAATAGTGTAGAATCTTTTTGTGAAGAACTGTATAAAACAACAAACTCTCCTCCTGACGCAACACTGGGTTGAGATAGGGCATTTGATAAATTATCTTTAAAGATAGGAGATGGCGTATTAGCTGGGATTGTGGGGAGTAACATATCAACTATCTATTAATTTGTTAGATTGCTTAGTAGCGAGTTCCACTATTTCTGCATTTTGTTTTTCAGCTTCTTTTATCTTATCATTTAGCCAAACTACTATCGATTTAGCAGTTTGAATATCAAAATTTACACCACTTAGTAACTCCCTAAGCGCTGATTGTGTTTTTTTATTTTCAAGTATCGGATCACCAATAGTTGTATTTTCGTTAACAGTATGAATAACATCTGATGGCAGATCAATAGCATCAACATAGAAATTCATACTGATTTCTCGTTTTACATTAAGACCGCCAATAATCCCATCAATTTTAGCTGTCTTAAAACTAAGAGGTTTAACGTATTTGAAAGTAAAATCTTTGCTTGTATTGTCCTGTACCATAATGTAAATTCATCGTTAGGTTTAATTTAACGACATATATCAACGAAAGTTGGACAAATGTAATATATTAAATGCAAAAATATGTTAAACAACTGTTTATACAAAAAGCATTAATATTAACTTAAACAGTTAACTCTAAGATTTAAATTTATCCACAAAAAATTATTTAGCTATATGAGAGCCTGTTTAAATTTTATTCCATTTATTTTCTATGCTTCTTTTATCACATAAAAATCAGGTTGTGTTTCTAAATGTATGTTGGTATAAAATTGGTTAAAAAAGCAGATAAAATCAGAACTGATATTTTCACTTTTACAGCTAAATTAGTTTTACATTTTGAAAGATTATTATCTGCTTTAATAGTCATCATACATTTGGAAACAGTACCAAAAATCATTGGTTTATTATACTTTTTGTATCGATGTATTATTTAAAAACAGAATTTATAGGCATAAAAGAAGTATCGAAAATCCAACCTTAAAACAAATCATCCACCGCCTTACAAAAAATATGTCCAATCAAAATATGCATTTCCTGAACCCGGGCAGTAATGTCCGAAGGCACAACGATATTCAAATCACATAACTCATTCATTTTCCCGCCATCGCGGCCGGACAAGCCCAACGTTTTGCAGCCTTCTTTTTTTGCAGATGCCAACGCTTTTAAAACGTTGGCACTGTTGCCGCTGGTAGAAATTGCCAGGAAAAGATCGCCGGGCTGGGCTAAAGCTTCCAACTGACGGCTGAAAACATTTTCAAAACCATAATCATTGCTGATGGCAGTTAAAGCAGAAGTATCTGTAGATAAAGCAATGGCCGCCAATGGTTTGCGCTCTTTTACAAACCTTCCGGTAAATTCGGCAGCAATATGTTGCGCATCGGATGCGCTTCCGCCGTTGCCGGCAATCAACAGTTTCTTTCCGCTTAAAACGGTTTCGGTAATCATCGCGCACCCATTTTCTATCGGTAAAAGAAGCATCTCCATTACTTTGCCCATGAGCTGCTGATGATCGAATAATTCTGCTGCTACCATTTCAGTTGTTGTCATTTTCCATATCTTCAATAATTTCTTTAACGGAAGTACTTGCGCTTCCAACCCGCCGGATAACAATGGCTGCTGCATGGTTGGCCAGTTCGCAGGCTTCTTCCACTGTAAAACCAAGCGCAATAAAATAAGCCAAAGTGGCCAAAACGGTATCGCCTGCACCCGTTACATCAAAAACTTCTGTTGCCTTTACGTCCAATAATTGATAACTGTCTTTGGTCAGGATTGCAATCCCTTCTTCCGATAAAGTTACAACCAGATAGCTCGCGTTTGTCAGTTCAAATAAGGCTGCCGCTGCGTTTTTTAAATCTGCTGCCGAACTGATCTTTTCAAATTTTACCGCTTGTGCCAGTTCTTTTTTATTCGGTTTGATGATAAAAGCATCTTGGTATTTGGCAAAATCCAAACCTTTCGGATCAACTATGACTTTTTTTTCCAATCTTTTGCATTCTGCAATGATACGCGCACAAAGCGAAGGCGAAAGCACACCTTTGTTATAATCTGAAAACAGAACAATATCCGCA
>NZ_CALMAT010000099.1:3227-4731 GCF_937859865.1 uncultured Mucilaginibacter sp. | reverse complement strand
GATGAAGTAAATGCGCTGATCAAAAATGCTTATTGTTACATCCAGCCTTCGGATGTGGAAGGGCTTTCGCCGATCGTTTTAACTGTAATGGGCCTGAATGTTCCGCTAATTGTAAGTGATATTGAAGAAAACGAGTACGCGGTTTTGGACACGGCATGCAAATTTAAAAAAGGGAACATTGCTTCGCTAACCGAACAGATCAATTACAGCGAAACGCATTATCCCGAAATGCTGGCATTGGCCGAAAAAGCACAGCACCGCGCGTTAAGTGTTTTTAACTGGGAAAAAGTTGCCGACGAGCATGTGGAAGTATTTGCCAACAGTTAATTAACTGATTTAAACATATTCTTTGTACTTCACACCATGCTTCTTTTACCGGCATAAAATTGGTATTACCTGGTTTTGGTTTCTTTGAAACTGGTACATGCACCAATTTTTATAGGGTAAAAGAAGCATCAACTTATTTTGTGGGTTACTGTTTAAATCATTGCTGAAATTCCTCCGGCCTCAACAACCATTTTTATTTTGATTACGGATTGGCTATCGCAGTATTTTGCAAAACCGCTTCATCATCCTTCTTTTTACGGAACCGGTAAAAAAAAGCAATCACAAACCTGGTGCCTATAAAATGGTTGATAAATATTTTTTGGGATTTTAAGGATATGGGCGTATAGGTCAGGTTTTTCCGCATTTTAAAAAATTCGTAAAAGCCGATGATGTTGTACCAGGTTTCTTTCAATTCTCCTTTTTTAAACGTTTTCAAATTGTTAATCAGCACCCGGATTAAATATTTCCATCTTGATTTAGGAAAGTGTTTGTAGATAATGCCTAATTCGTGCTTGGTGCACAAAACCCTAAGCCGTTTGGTGCTTCTGTGCACGGCACTTGTCCGGTGGTCCACTTTACATTTTGCAAAATATTCTACCCGGTAACCGGCATCAATGGTTCGTATGCCCAAGTCCCATTCGTTGGCATATAAAAAAATCCAATCCGCATAACCACCAATTTTATCGTAAACAGATTTTCTGAAAATAGCGCCGCAACCGATAAAACCAACAATATCCTGTCCGTCTTTCCAGCGCCAACCTTCGCTGGTATAAGGCCCGGTCGTAACATTCAAAGCTAAAATACCGATGTCGGGCTTTTTATCCAAGTGGTTGATGGCGTCGTCTAAGCCTGATACCACATGGCTGTCATCATCAATAATGATAAAATATTCTCCCTGTGCTTTTGCAAAACCCAGGTTCCAGGCAGGCGCGCCGGTGTTTACTTTGTTTTCGATCAACACCACATCTGGGTGGTTTGCTTTAACCGCCTCTGCGCTCCCGTCCGAGGACGCATTGTCCACAATCACAATTTCGTAGTCCCAAATACTGTTTTCAATCAGGTATTTTGTTTTTTCGATGGTAAGCAGAAGTTCCTCTCTCCTGTTGTAATTGACAAGTACGAAAGAAGCTTTCATTTTGCTGTAAACATTTTTTTAATCGGTTTATGTATTTTGGTT
>NZ_CALMAT010000099.1:0-3127 GCF_937859865.1 uncultured Mucilaginibacter sp. | reverse complement strand
AATAGCCGGCCAATTTTTAACCGGTAAAAGAAGCATCATCAATGATAAAACAAGTGTTGATAGCCATACACCGCCCATAACTTCAACTTTAATTAATAATAAAAACAGGTATAAAATATTGTTTTTCAGGAAAAATTAAACATACTCAGCTTATGTTCGTTTGCATTAACGCAATCATAAAATTATTATGGCCGAAGATAGTACCGTACGGAAATGATGCACGAATCCGATAAACATTGGGAGATCAAGCCGGAATCGTCATTGCTGGATGTAAAAATCAAAGAAACTTTAGAGTACCGGGATTTGCTTTGGCTGCTTGTCCGCCGCGATTTTATTTCGTTTTACAAGCAAACCGTGTTGGGCCCCATCTGGTTTTTTATCCAGCCGATATTCACCGTCGTGATGTATTCCCTGATTTTTGGCGGCGTGGCCGGTATTTCAACCGACAATTTGCCAAAGCCACTGTTTTATCTGGCGGGCATCATCACCTGGAATTATTTTTCGGATTGTTTGATCAAAACCTCTACCGTTTTTCGCGATAATGCCATCATTTTCGGAAAAGTTTATTTCCCGCGTTTAATCATGCCGGTCAGCATTATTTTTTCCAACCTCATCCGGTTTGGCGTACAGTTGCTTTTGTTTTTGCTGATGATGCTGTACTATCATTTGCAGGGCGCACAATTTCACCTTACTGTTTTTATCCTGCTTTTTCCGTTGCTGCTGCTTTTAATGGCCAGCTTGGGTTTGGGTTTGGGCATGATTGTATCCGCGCTGACCACCAAATACCGCGACCTGGCTTTTATCGTTAGCTTTGGCGTTCCGCTGTTGATGTACAGTACCACCGTGGTTTACCCGTTATCAGTTGCGCCGAAGCAATTTTTAGGATTGATAAAATATAACCCCATGACGCCCATTATTGAAACCTTTCGGCTGGGTTTTTTAGGAACAGGCAGTTTTAGCTGGAGCTTGTTGATTTATTCGGCCACGGTTACTTTTTTAATATTGCTTGGCGGGATTATTATCTTTAATAAAGTTCAAAAAAGTTTTGTAGACACCGTTTGACAAATATAAAATTACCAGGATTTTAGATGAGCGATATTGCAATAAAAGCAGAAAATGTTTCTAAACTGTACCAGTTGGGCGAATTTACAACCGGTTCTTTAAACAAGGATTTTGAAAGATGGTGGGCTAAAATACGCGGAAAAGAAGACCCGTTTTTAATGGTAGGCGAAGTAAACGACCGTACCAGCAAAGCAAAAGGCAACTTGGTTTGGAGTTTAAAGGATATTGATTTCGAAATTAAAAAAGGGGAAGCGGTCGGCATTATCGGCCGTAATGGTGCCGGAAAAAGCACGTTGCTTAAAATCTTGACCAAAGTAACCTCGCCAACTACCGGAAAAATTATTGGCGAAGGCCGGATTGCCAGCTTACTGGAAGTGGGCACAGGCTTTCACCCCGAACTTACCGGAAGGGAAAATATATTTTTAAACGGTGCCATTTTAGGGATGAAAAAGTGGGAAATCCTGAAACGGTTTGATGATATTGTTGAGTTTTCCGGAGTGGAAAGATACATTGATACGCCTGTAAAACGCTATTCAAGCGGTATGTATGTGCGTTTGGCTTTTGCAGTTGCCGCCCATTTAGAGTCGGAAATTTTAATTGTAGATGAAGTTTTGGCCGTTGGCGATGCTGAGTTTCAGAAAAAATGTATCGGCAAAATGAACGATGTAAGCAAAGGCCAGGGACGAACAGTTTTGTTTGTCAGCCATCACATGGCCGCGATAAGTGCGCTTTGTACAACCGGTTTATATTTAAAAAATGGCCGGTTAGTGGATTTCGGAAACATGAACAACCTGATAACCACCTATTTTAACGAAGGAAAGCTGAAGCCAAAAAGCACCGTTTGGACAGGCAACGAAGGTGATGACAACATCAAATTGTATAATTGCAGCATCTTTCCGGCCAAGCCGGAAAATGGCTTCTCCACCACAACCGATTTGATGATTGAAATGGAAGGCGAGGTGCTTAAACCACTATTGGGTTTAATCATGGGCTTCACCTTATGGTCAGAACATGATTATGAATTGGCCTACGTACTTTACGATGATGCCGAAGGCTCCGTAAAAACAGTTAATCCGCAGTATTTTAAAAAGGTTTTTAAAATTCCGGCCAATACACTTGCGGCCGGCAAATACCGGATAGAGTTTGATGTTGGCATCCAATACGTTAAACGGGTAATACACGATAACTGCGATATCTTTTTCACATTGGTCAACAAAGATGGTTTGGGCAGGAAATTTCCGGCAGAAGGGCGCGGCAGGACAAGCATGTTCCGGCCAAACTGGACGGTAAAAAGCTGATTCTTTTAGCCAGCCTTTTATCCAAAACACACTAATTTTTATGTGGTAAAAGAAGCATCGGTAATAATCAGAATAAAACCAGGTTTGTTAAATTCCTGGTGTGATAAAACCAATACGGCCAATTGATGTTTTAAAACCAAATTGCATTTCAAGCCGTTTTTGCCAAAACTTGCGTTCCGCTTTTTTACAAAAGAGTTTTAATAAACCATAACAAAAAGCATTTTTACAAAAACTTTTTCATGGCCTCCATACATTTGATAAAACGGTTTTTGGTTGAATTGAAAATGAACATGGTTTGCACAACAATAAAAACAGTCCAATAATATGCGTGCCTCATTTGTAATTGTTAATTATAACCGGAAAGATGAACTGCTTAAAACCATATCCAAAACAAAAGAACTGATTAACGGCAACCCGGATTACGAGATCGTAATTGTTGACAATGCTTCGATTGATGGCAGTGCAGATGCGGTTGAAGCGGCATTTGCAGATGTAACGGTTATCCGCAAAACACAAAACATGGGCGCACCGGCCTGGAACGAAGGTTTTGAGCGGGCCAAAGGCGAGTACATGATTATCATTGATGACGACAGCCATGTAGAATCGGGTTTGAAAGATGCCTTAGATTACTTAGATCGAAACCAGCAAGTGGGTGTGCTGGCGCTCAATGTTGTTTCCGGCCCTTACACCAGTGAGGATTGGGAATGGCAGGACGGCCAGGATTTGGTGGGCTTTATTGGTTGCGGCGCGATTTTGAGAAAAGAAAC
>NZ_CALMAT010000098.1:46128-55327 GCF_937859865.1 uncultured Mucilaginibacter sp. | reverse complement strand
ATGCTGCCATCGTCATTGATTACGGTTCCGTTGATAAACATTAGGCCTGCTTTTTCTTCCAGGTTCATCTGTTTCAGCAGGTTGCTGATGCGGTCTTCCACGGGTTTCCGGCTGTCTTCGTACACGTCCAGTTTGCCGTTTTTGTTGAGGTCGCGAAAGGTGTGGCCATCCACTGTTATCAAAACTTTGGATTCTTTTTGAACTAAAGCATTGACACTTTCTTTGGAAGTGTTTTTACAGGAAAAAAGACCGATGGCTGTTGCAAAAACGATACCTATCAAAGGCATCCGTTGTTTAAAAAAAGCTTGCATATAGTTTAGGTTATGCGGCACAAGCTAAGTAATATTTTTTGGTAAACTGAAAATATTATTTGTGTGCAATGCTGTTTTTATGCCGATATTTTTATAAAAGTATTTTCATTATGCCTTAGCTTTACTTTAAAATATTTGGTTTATCCAATTCAACCAATGCTTCTTTTAGCACTATAATTTCAATCTTGTTTGTTTGCAGTATTTTAATATTAGAACCAACTAAACAAAAATAATAAATAGTATATAAGTTTATCTCTGTTTTAAACTTGTAAACTTGGATTCCAAGATAAAATGTATGGCGATCACAATCAGCGAAAGCCATTCGCCCCAAAGCAACGTTAATGGTTTCAGTACCAAAGAAAGCAGCAGAAACACAACCGTCAGTACCGACATAGTTATACTTTTTATCCTGTCTTTTTTGTTGTGGAACAATCCAATTACCAAAGCATTTCCCAAAAAAAAGATACTTGCAAACGTGTAATGCAAAAAAGTAAAATCCCGGGACGGTAAACAAATCACGTTCAACAAACTCAAGCCCAAAACCACATTGTACCATTTTCCGTGGCTGTTTAATTTCAACGTATATTCATTTTTAAAATAGATGGCTCCGTTAAAAATAAACAACATGGCGGCAATGCAAAGCAGCATCCCAAAAAGGTAACTGTTGTAACTGTAAGCATAATCGCTGATGCTCAACCGAAAGCCTAAACGGTCTTTTTTGATGTGCCTGACAGAATCTTTCACCATTGCCGGTATCGAATCTTTGAGCATATCAATATCGTTCAATTTCACTTTTTGCGGATAAACATTTTCATGGTCGCTCAACCTTAAAATTGCAGGCACAACCATGCAAACAATAGCAATCAAAATTTGGTAAAGCCGGAATGTTTTAAATGGGTCTTTTAAACGTTTTTTTATGTTTTGGGCGAAAGTCATTATCAAAGATTGGTTAAGGTTTCGATGCTTCTTTTACCGGTATAAAATTAGTGTTTAGGCAATGGTTTGGATTGCAAGTATAAATGCAAGCTTGGTTTGTAAATTTAAAAACAAGATTAGAAACTTTAATCTTGCAAATCCGTATTTGTAAACTTTAAATAGCAGGTTTTTCATTTATAATAACCAGGCCAAACCGAATTTATTTTTTTCTAATATAAAAGAACTATCTTGACCCGTATGAAAAGACTTGTACTTTCTTTTGTTTTCATCTTACTTTCGTACAGTGGCTTTTGCCAGTTTTTGGATTCATTGCAAGTCAATGCAGGTTCCATCGGCACAATTGCAAAAGATGGTTATCAGCCTTTGTGGCTAGTTGCCAACCAATGGGGTGCCATTACCGATCAGCAGTACGACGCTTCTACGTATGTTGGTTTTAACAATACGCATGTTTTCGGCAAAAAGTATATCAGCAAATCTAATCCAACCGGGATTGAACAGCCGCTGTTTTATGTGAATTACGGTGCCAACGTTATCAATAACAATCATTTTCAAAATGTTATTTTTCAGGAAGGTTATGTCAAAGCCGGTTATAAACACTTGGAAATCCGGTACGGCCGTTTTAAGGATATTCCGGGCGAATCAGACAAAGATTTGTCCAGCGGATCGTTAGGCGTAAGCGGAAATGCGTTGCCGATCCCCAAAATAAGTATTGCTTTGACGGATTATGTAAACGTGCCTTTTACCAATGGCTGGCTGCAAATAAAAGGGCAGTTGAGCCACGGCTGGTTTGGCCGGGACCGTTACCTGGATTCTTATTATCACGAAAAAACCTTGTACCTACGGGCAGGAAAAAGAAAATTTAAGTTTTTTGCCGGTTTGCAGCATTATGTGGAGTGGGGCGGCAAACGCGAGGGCATCCAATTAGACCGCTCTTTCAAAGGATATTTAAATGTATTTTTTTCCACAACCAATGCCGATGATGGTTCTGGTTTCGATCCAAATGCTGCAAAATATGCCGCTTACCACGCCGGCGACCAGCGTGGTGTTTTTGAAGTGGGTTTTGATTTGGAAACGGAAAAAAACTTCCTGCATTTTTATCACCAAACTCCTTTTGATGACACTTGGGGCGTAGATATCCGTAATGTTGACAACCTTTCTGGTTTGAGCCTCGTGCCAAAAAACGAAAAATCAGTGCTAAAAAAAGTATTGGTCGAATTTGTTTACACCAAAACGGCTGACAGTTACGCTCCGCCCGAGAACCGCCAGGCTTATTATAACAACGGATATTACAAAACAGGCTGGGAGTATGACAATAGGATCGTTGGCACGCCGCTGTTCATCAACCGCTACCGCGCGCAGGATTACCCTTACTTTCAGCAGCGAGGCATTAAACCTTTTGATTGGAACAGCAGCAATATCCCGGGCAATTCCAATATTATTTACAACCAAATTATCGGCGGGCATATTGGCTTGTCGCTACAGTTTAGCAACAGGTTATCGGGCAAAACTTTGTTGACTTATACCAATGGCCAATACCAAAACAGCGGGCCAAACTTAAACCAGTTTTACAGTTTGCAGGAAATGTATTACTGCGTTTCTAAAAGTTTAAAAGTTTCGGCCGGCTTTGCCTTGGATGCCGGTGATTTTACCCACAATGTTGGAGGTTTGGTGGGTTTGCATTGGCAGTTTAAAAAGGGTTGAAAAAAGCACGCAGTATAATTAGGGCTTGTCCAAATTTTATTCAATTTATTTTCTATGCTTCTTTTATTGGCTAAAAATCATTGGCCCATTGTGCTTTTTATACCTTTATAATAAGCTACACGCCAAAATTATAGGCATAAAAGAAGCACGAATGTTTTTATAATATAAGTTTAAACAGGCCTTAAACATCATTCTCAACCAAAACCTTTTTTATACTTAGATAAGCCAAAGTAGCATTCACCAAAACTGCACCAGTAAAATAATTTATGAATGCTTCTTTTATCAAGTAAAAATTAAATCCCGTCACTTCCTGTATCTTCTTAACAATTGTTATTGTCTGCGGATGACCTCTTAACCACCTTTGCTTCATAAATCGTGAGTATGAAAGCAATTAAAGTAACACAACGGTCCATTGATATTGAAGTACTTGCATTGGAACTGGAAGACCAGGAGCAACCAATTGCCCGGCAGGGCGAGTGTGTGGTTGAGGTTGAATTTGCAGGCGTTAACCCAAGTGATGTAAAAGCTGTACTGGGTTTGTTTCCCCGCGCCATATGGCCAAGGTACACGGGAAGGGATTTTTCTGGAGAGGTTGTTGACGGGCCTGCGGAGTTTATCGGCAAAAAAGTATGGGGAACCGGCGGTGAACTTGGCATCAGACGGAACGGTACACATGCCCCTTACCTGGTTGTACCGGTGAAAGCCATCAGCGAAAAACCATTGCACATTACGATGCCGGAAGCTGCCGGGATCGGCGTCCCCTTTATTACAGCCTACGAAGGTCTCAGAAAGGCAGGGTTGCCTAAACCGGGCGACTGGTTACTGGTTTTCGGGTGCAACGGCAAAGTTGGGCAGGCTGCTGCACAGATCGCTACAAGTTTCGGTGCAAAAATGATCGGCGTAGAGCAATCCGGCCAGCCTTACAAAGGCCATAGCAACAATCCGGTGATTATGATTAACTCCAGCGAATCCAACGTTGCTGAGAAAGTGATGGAAATTACGGATGGGCACGGTGCCAACATCGTTTATAATACCGTTGGAAGTGCTTGTTTTACAGAAGCTACCCGCTCTATGGCACATGGCGGAACACAAATATTTATAAGCGATAATGCACAAAAAGAAGTTCCGTTTAACATCTTCAATTTCTATCGGCAACAACACAGTTTCGTTGGGGTTGACACGCAGGAACTGGACGTAGCTGACTGTGTGGAGATTTTGAATGAATTGAAGCCGCTGTTTAGTAATGGAAACCTGCGCGCTTTCCCGGTTACAGAAGACTATATTTTTCCTATTGACCGTGCTGTGGAAGCTTATCAGCAAACGTATAAAGGTTCCAAAGAAAAGATCATTTTAAAAATTTCGTGATCATAAATACCCCTATTGCCAGTATTTAATGAAAAACATGAAAGTTTATTATGCCTTTGCTATATTATTACTGCTTTGCAAAGTTGTTGCTGCACAAGATCCGAAACTGCCAGCCACTAATCTTGGTTTATCCAACTTGCAAGACGGTAACCCGCCCGGAACTGGCTGGTACTATCAGCAGTACATACAAAACTACCAAACAATCAGCAACCGCGGGCCTTCAGGAGCAGCCATCGGCAACGGGAAGGTCAACTCTTTGCTTTCCATGTCTCAATTGATTCACATTGGTAAAACAAAGATGGCCGGAGGAAACCTGGGGTTTACAGTACTGTTACCGGTTGTCAGGCTATCTGCTGAAAACAACAGATCACAAGTGCCAACAGTAAACCCAAACCCTTTAGGGGATATTATTGCCGGGCCATTTGTGCAATGGTTCAACAAGAAATTGTTGGGTATGCGATATAGCCACCGGTTGGAGCTTGACTTGGTTTCACCCATTGGCGCTTATCAAAGTTTATATGATGTAAACCCGGGCGCACATTTATTCAGCGTTGTACCGCATTACACGTTTACCATCTTTCCATCCGAAAAATTTTCTGTAAGCATGCGCCACCACTTCAATTATTATTTTAATGAGCTGGGCACACGGACAAAACCAGGCGTTTCTTACAATTTCAATTACTCCCTTGAGTATGCCCTAACATCATCTTTAAGAGTGGAACTTGCCGGATATTATCTGAAGCAATTGGCACAGGATTCGGAAAATGGAGACAGCCACTATTACCAGGAAAAATTTGGCATCTCAGATACACGCGAGCGTGTATTTGCCTATGGGCCTGGCATCGGTTATGTAACACCATCCGGCCTGTTTATTGAATTAAAAGAGATGCAGGAGGCCGCGGCAAAGAACCGTTCAGAAGGATTCAGGACAACACTCGTGCTTTCCTACAAATTAGATAAGTGAATATGTTGATCTGTATAACATTAAGTTATTGTCGGATAGAGGCTTTATCCACAGTTTTCGGCTGGTTTTCAGGACAGCTTGTCCATCAGTTTTTGAATTGAAGGAACAATAACATAACCGGCCGGGACCGCTATTGCACAGCCAAGTAAGAAATCCTGAACCCATCGTTTAAAAATCCCATAGGTTATGCCGTTTCTTACTGCCAACATCCCGAAACTCATCACTGCAGTCATAAAAACGGAGATCAGAAAAATGCTTAGAATAAAAGCTTGGGTTTTTGTCAATCTGTTTTTTGTTTTCATAATAAATCAAAGGTCGGCTAACCGGCTGTGCGTTAAAATAACAATTGTTAAAATCGATAGTTATCACATTGCATGATGATTTCCTGGGGCATTTGTTAACAATTGTTATTTTTCAGGTTAACAGAAAGCAGGAAATTTGAACCCTATCTAACAGGCGCAAGCCTTAGGATGTAAATAAATTACTTATGAAAAATATAATCAATGCCCTGTTGCCGGAAGCTAAAAAAATTGAAATCAATGGCGTTCCTGTTACTTATTATGAAACCGGAGAAGGCGATACCATGTTGATGCTGCACGGATGGCCGCAAACATCATATGTGTGGCGCAAAGTCATACCAGAATTGTCAAAACGTTGTCGGGTAATAGCGGCCGACCTTCCCGGAATGGGCAACAGCAATCCGATTAGTACTGCCGATACCTTGTCTGTTGCCACCTTTATCAAAGCCTTTTGCAACCAGCTAAAGCTTGACCGAATACATCTTGTGGCCCATGATGTTGGTGCATGGGTCGCCGTTACATTCGCCCTTGAATTTGAGGATAGCCTTCAGTCGCTCATCATCCTTGACGCCGGTATTCCCGGCCTGATCCCTGACGAAGTTTTTTCTCCGATAAATGCAAACAAGATCTGGCAATTTTATTTCCATGCTATAGAAGAGATGCCGGAATTTCTTATTGAAGGAAAAGAAAGGGAATACCTAAATTGGTACCTTACAAAAAAGGCTACTGTTAAGGACGCGATCACGGATGACGACATTGCCGTTTATACAAAAGCCTATACAGGCAAAGAAAGGTTAAGCAACGGTTTCGCTTACTATCGGGCTTTCCCGGAAAGCTCAAGGCAAAACAAGGCTTACCAGCGCAAGCTTACTATCCCAATCTTGGCCGTTGGTGGAGAGCAGGCACAGGGAGCCAACATGGGAAAAGCTATGCAAAAAATTGCAAATTCTACAGTAGAAGCTGTAAGTATAGCTGATTGCGGCCATTATATTGCTGAAGAAATGCCTGAAAAATTTATTGATTTAGCCACCAACTTTTTAAACCGGCTCAAATAAGCGGTTTCCTCTGATAAGTTGGTTTGCTTAAGATTAATCATAATGCTTCTTTTACCCTATAAAAATTGTGCCTGGTATCAAATTAAGTAAATCAAAAGACCAAATGTTCGCCAATTTTTAGGCGGTAAAAGAAGCATAGAAAACAATAACATCAAAATTCTATTCATAATTTAGGTAGCAGTAAGTCAGGCAACCTAAATTATGAAAGAAGAAATTCCACCTGTTTTGGCCAAAACAATTCCCGGGCTTGCCGGAAACTGGGAAAAGTTTTCTGAGTATTTTAAACAGGAAAAAATACCTGCTAAAAGAAGCATACTCTGTGAAGGGAATATTGCAAAACGGATTTATTTTATCGAATCGGGCTGTTTGCGGATGTTTTTTACTGAAGAAAACAAAGATGTTACAGTACAATTCTTTCTTGAAGGGTCACATGTATGCTCAATGGAAAGTTTTTTAAAGCATATACCCAGCAGGTTTAACTTGGAGACACTCGAAGCCAGTACTTTTTATACTTTAAGCAAGGAAAATTACCTCAGGTTAATTTCAGAGCTTCCTGCATTTAACGAGTATTTTCAAAATTATATCAACACCCGGATGTTCTATTATGTCAACCTGCTGCTTGACTATATCAGGCTTTCCCCCGAGCAACGCTACCATGACCTGCTCGAAAAACACCCTGAAATTTTGCAACGGGTTCCTCAGTACCATATCGCTTCCTATTTAGGCATCACACCAGTTTCTTACAGCAGGATACGGAACAGGCGGTAACTTATCGCCTTATTGCACTTTCTGAAATTTTTGCTTTGAAAAAGGTTGGCGATCTTAACAATTGTTATTTTCTACAGGTTTCAACTTTGCGATTTTTGTGCCACAAATGCAATTAATATGAAAAACGAGAATAAACAAACAATACAAAATCCGTTGGGATTAGCCGTTGAATTGGAAGGACTAAGAAAGGAAGCGATGATAAAAAATTCAGTGGACTTACTTTGTCCTTTACTTTCAGAAAGCCTTTATTACGGCCATTCTTCCGGCTACGGAGATGACAAGGAAACATTCCTGCAAAATGTAAACGATAAAACATATGATTATTATGATATCAGCTTAAATATAGAAAAAGCTGTACCGATCGGATTGGATGGCCTGGCCATCAATGGTAAAGTGAAACTGGTGGTTGATGCGGAAGGAAATGAAAAGACAATGAACTCTGTTTATGTTGCTGTTTGGCGAAATGAAGATGATGTATGGCGGTTATTGTCTCATCAAACGGCATTGCAAAAACAGAATTAAATTATCAGATATTTGCCAGTAAACAATTATTGGTGCGGACAGGGCAAACGCAGTTTATTTAGTTTTTGGGTGAAGAAATATCGGATGTTAAAACCCTTAACATATTAAATAAATTAAAGTGCTACACGTTATCCTTCTTCACCGCCACCCTCCTCATACTCCGATAAGCCAGCCCCGTACTCACCAAAACCAAAACCGCGCCCAGGAAAAACGGTGCGCCCGGAAATAAAAACGGCGAATTTGCACTGGTAAAAAAAGCAAACAGGCTGGTCATCAGTACCGGTGCAAAAATGGTGGTGGCACTCATTAAACTGGTTAAGGCGCCTTGCAATTCGCCTTGCTCGTTGGGCGGCACAAAGCCCGACATGATGCTTTGCAAAGCCGGACCAGCAATTCCGCCCAGCGAATACGGGACGATAAAGGCAAACATTTGCCAGGAGTTGGCCGCAAAAGCAAACAGGAACAAACCAGCACTGTAAAACAAAAAGCCGGTGTATAAACTTTTTTCGGAACCGAGTTTTGGGATGGCCCAGCGGATGACAACGGTTTGTACCAGCGCCGTCATCAAGCCAACAAAACCTAATGAGTAACCAACCATGGCTTCGTTCCAGCTTAGTTTTTCCATACCGTAATAGCTCCAGGTGCTTTGCATACCGTTGTTGGCTGTGTAAAGCAGGATGAGGGAGATAACCAAGCCGCTGATGGCCGGATACTTTTTCAATTGCAACAACGCGCCAACCGGGTTCGCCCGTTTGATGTTGAAAGCGCGGCGGTTTTCTTTGGAAAGTGATTCGGGCAGCACAAAAAATCCGTACAAAGCATTCAGCAAACTTAAATCGGCTGCGGCCATAAACGGAACGCGTGAACCGTACTGGCCCAACAATCCGCCCAAAACAGGCCCGATGATAAAACCCAAGCCAAAAGCAGCACCGATCATCCCGAAATTTTGCGCACGGTTTTCCGGCGTACTGATATCGGCAATGTAAGCGGAAGCGGTGGTAAAACTGGCTCCGGTAATCCCAGCAATGGTCCTTCCTACAAATAGCCAGCCGATGCTGGGCGCAAAAGCGAGGAAAATATAATCTATCCCAAAACCTAAAAGCGAAAAGAGGAGGACGGGCCTTCTGCCAAAACGGTCGCTCAAATTGCCCAAAACCGGCGCAAACAGAAACTGCATAATGGCATAGGCAAACGTAAGCCAGCCGCCGATGGCCGAAGCCTGGCTTAAATTGCCATGAATGAGTTCGCTGATCAATTTTGGCATCACCGGGATAATAA
>NZ_CALMAT010000098.1:0-46118 GCF_937859865.1 uncultured Mucilaginibacter sp. | reverse complement strand
ACATCAATCAGCAGGGTTACAAAAATAAAACCGAGTGCTGCTTTGCGGGAAGAAGCCATAAGTTTGGGGTGATAATTTAGAATTTAGGCTGACCATTTGCGTTTAGCTAATTGCCAAACACCGATCATTTCGCTAAGATAAACACTGCTTCGGAAAATGAAAGCTGCGGCAGCAAACGAAACATAAAATCTTTGGGCAAGCAGGCATTACACCAATTTTATGCCGATAAAAGAAGCATGTAAGTTGAAAGAGGATTTCCTCCTTCGGTCGAAATGATAAAACCACCAATTTTATGCCGATAAAAGAAGCATCTCTATTTCCAGGTATTCCTCAAAAACCGTATCCAATTCCGATGCAAAATATTTTCAATATCGGTAGCCGAATAACCGCGCAAAGCCAATAAACCGTCCAGCTTTTGCAGATTGGCAATGGTTTCCAGATCGTACGGGCATTGCTCGCGGCCAAAAGCGCCATCCAAATCAGAACCAATGCCAACATGTAAACAATTGCCGGCAATCTGGCAAATATGGTCTATATGATCAATTACAACATTCAAATCGCAGTGCATACCTTTCGGGTCGGATTTGCCGCGTTCCCAATTTGGAATCAGCATCCAGGCATCCATGGCAGCACCAATAACGGCACCGCGTTCTATCAATACCTTAATCTGTTCGTCGCTGTATTGCCGGTTGTGGTTCACCAAAGCGCGGCAGTTGTTGTGGCTGGCCCAAACCGCGCCGTTAAAATGGTTTAAAGCTTCCCAAAAACTGTCATCACATAAATGCGTGGCATCCAAAATGATGTTCAGTTTTTCCATCTGGCGCAACAGTTCATGGCCTTTTTCTCCCATAAAACCAGTGGCATCCGTGCCTTGTGCGTATCGGCCCGGGCCATAATGGGCAGGGCCAACAGCGCGCAAACCGTCTTCATAAGCTTGATCCAAATGCTGCATGGAAAGGATAGAATCTGCGCCTTCCAAACTTAAAATATAACCGATGGGCTTTTTTTCTGTGGAAGCGGTTTCCCATAAATCCAAATGCCTGTTTAACGAATCCAAATCATTAACCTGCACCATTTCCCCGGCATATTCCATCGCTTTGTACCAGGCCAACTGGCCTTGCGTTTGCGCCCAGGCCTGCTCCGGCGAATGCCAGCCTGGAAGCGGATTGCCAGGCGCAACATAACGGGCAATTTGCGTGGCCACCACCAAACCAACGTTTCCGCGCCTCAGTTCGGGCAAAGCAACGACGGCATTTCCGCGGTCTGGTTTATCGTTCAGGCCTTTTTCGCGTGCATTGATTTTGGCAACCGTTTGGGTCAAATCGCGGTTCCATTCCAGCGCGTTCATACTTAGGTCGAGGTGGGCATCAACAATAAACATACTGTTTTTACAAGGTAATTTTGCGGTTTCGGGCGATGGTTTCCCAGCTTCCGGTTATTTGATGGGTTTTTATAGTTACGGCAAATTGGTGCAAAGCAACGGTTGGGCAAATGTGCCAAGGCAATCCGTACAAAACATCGCCAATTTTAACAGTGTGGTTTTCGCCTGCATCGGCCACCAAATGTTCTTCGCTGTGGCTAATTAATTTAAGATCAGGCGCATTTAAAAAATGGATCCGTTTATCAAAGCTGCTTTCGGAAGCAACAGCTTTATGGCCGAGATCAATACAAATCTTCGTTTCATCCGGCAAAGAAACAACACGCGAAACTACCAAAGCTGCCGGCAAAAAAGCCTGTTCGGTAAAATGCTGCCGGTAGCCTTCGTCCCAGTAAATAAACGTGCCGGGGCTGCATTCTACGTTTTTTTCCAAAGCATAAAACGGAAAAGTCGGCGTTCCTCCGGCAATAATCGTTGGTTGATCAAATCCTTTTTCAACCAATTCTTCTGATACTGTTTTTACCTGCATAAAAACAGTATGCCATTCTTTTCGGCGGGTTTCCAGATCCGGTTCGTGGATGTGGCCGTCATAAGCATGCAAACCTATTGGAACTAATGCTTCTTTTATGGCACAAAATTGATACAAATCTGCTGCTTTATTTGGGTTGATGCCGGTTCGGTCCATCCCGATGTTCAAATCAATATAAACCGGAACTTTAAGGTTTTGGCTGAAAGCGGCATCGTTTAAAATTTGTGCCGATTCCGGATGATCTACCAAACACGAAAAAATTGTTTCAGGAAAAGTTTTGACCAGTTTTAAAAAACGGCCGACTGAAGCGCCAACAATCGGGTAAGCCAGCAACACGTTCGGTGCTTTTGCCATCGCCAGCATTTCTGCTTCGGCAATGGTAGCGCATTTGAACTTGGTAATTCCTGCTTCCAACATCAGCAAAATTGGTTCGATCGCTTTGCATGTTTTTATATGCGGTCGAAGCTGGGAAACATTACCGATCGAACTGATCAACAAATTGATATTGTGTTTTACACGATCCGGGTAAATTGCCAACGCCGGCGTGTTTAGGGTTTCGGTATTTTCTATCCAATACCAAGGTTTGGTTTGCATGCTTCTTTTACCGGGTAAAAATTGGTGTTAAGGGAGAAAATATTAAGCGATTTTTAGTCCTTCAATCCGCTCAAAGTGCTTTCTGTTCAATGTTGAAATAGGCAGGTTTTCGATGATGCAAGTGGCGGCAATAAAAATATCGCGGAACTCGATTAACTGGTTCTTTGCTTTAAGTTGACGAAAGATTTCAGCTGCTTTGAGTGAAGCTTCAAAGTCAAACGGGAGAATTGTTATGTCCTTAATCAATAATTTGATATTCTTCTCTTTGTCTTTTGTAGCTGCCCCACAATAAATTTCATATACAGAAACAGCAGATATAAAAAGCTTTTCATTTCCTTGCAAAAGCTTGTAGAACTTGGTAGATAGTTTGTCTTTAGTCCGTAAATGCTCAATTAAAATATTCGAATCAATTACCATTAAGCTGGTTTTAAACTGTTAAAGGCTTCTCTGGCTTCTTCAATTGGTTTCAAATCTTCATCAGTCCAAACAGGCATATTGGCAATCTCTTTTAAATGAGCTTCCATATCCATTTTTTCTTTTTCAATAGTTACGCCCAATTCCTTTAGTAATTCTTTTACCAAAGCACTTTTTCTTTCCGGTACGTAAATGATCAGCTTTTCCATAACTCAAATTTACTAAATTTATCATCAAGGATAGATGCTTCTTTTATCGGCTAAAAATTGGTGTTACCATAATTCCATTAGCGCTTCGATTTCTACCGGGATATTATCCGGCAAAGAACCAAAACCAACTGCGCTGCGTGTGCCGATGCCGTTTTCTTCGCCCCAAATTTGTGCAAAAAGTTCGCTGCAACCGTTGATAATGAAAGGGTGTTTTTCAAAATCGGGCATACAATTAACCATACCCAAAACTTTGATCACGCGTTTTACTTTATCCAAACTTCCCAGGTTGGTTTTGATGGTAGATAGGATCGTCAGGCCAACCTGTCGCGCGGCCAGTTTGCCATCTTCTTGAGAAATGGTATCGCCGATACGGCCAATAATCAAACTTTTATCGTTTTGAACCGGGCCGTGGCCAGAGATGTATAAGTATTTGCCGTCAATCAAATAAGGTTTGTACACGCCCAATGGTTTTGGCGCGGGCGGAAGGGTGAAGCCTAATTGTTCGAAACATTGGTCTGCAGTTAAAATTTTCATACTGTTTTTATCGTTATAAAATTGAATTGAGGATTAATACGCCGGCCAATCCCACAAAAGCCACAATGGATTCCATGACCGACCAGGACAAAAATGTGTTTTTTACGCTGAGGTTGAAGTACTCTTTAAAAAGCCAGAAACCCGAATCGTTAACGTGCGAAAAAGCCAAACTTCCGGCGCCAACGGCAAGCACCATCAAATTTGGATTGGTGTGCGAGGCTACCATAATCGGTAAAATAATACCAACCGTAGTTAAGCCGGCAACCGTTGCCGAACCTACACAAATGCGGATAATGGCGGCAATCAGCCAGCCTAAAACCAGCGGCTGCATGTGCAGGTTTTGTAGCAATCCGGCAAATTGCGCGTTTACGCCGGTATCGGTCAGCACTTGTTTCAGCGCGCCCGAACCGGCAATAATGAGCAGGATAGAAGCAATATCTTTTACGGCATCTACATAAAAACCCATCACTTGCGGCATGTTTTTGCCCTGAAAAATTCCTAATGAAAACGTGGCGTAAGTAATGGCGATCATCAGCACGATGGAAGGCGCGGCCAACAGAGCAATAAGCGGATGCAACGGCGAAGTGGCCGGAAAAGCAAACGAAGCAATTGTAGTTGCCATCAATAATAAAACGGGCAAAACGGCCGTGAAAAAACTGTTGAACGAACCCGGCAGTTTATCTTCGGGCAGTTCATCGGCCACAAAAGATTTCAAGGGCTGCGAAGGCATTTTTTTTAACGTACTCGAAAAAACCGGACCGGCAATAATGATCGCGGGAACAGCCAGCAAAATCCCGTAGAATAAGGTGAGACCCATGTTGGCATGAAACTGCGTAACCAAAGCCGAAGGCGAGGGGTGCGGCGGCAAAAAACCATGCGTTACCGAAAGCGCGGCCAGCATGGGCAAGCCGATGGCAACGGCCGGTAATTTGTATTTGTAAACCACCGAGAAGATCAGCGGCACCATCAGTACAAAACCAATTCCGTAAAAAAGCGGGATGCCGATGATAAAACCAATCGTCATCATCGCCCATTGGATATTTTTTTTGCCAGCGGCATTTACGATGACGGCCGCAATGCGTTGAGCGGCACCGCTAACGGCAACCAATTTGCCAAACATCGCACCCAACGTAATCAGGATGACGAGCGAGGATAAAATATCGCCGATGCCTTTTTCTATCGAGCCTGCAATTTTATCCAGTGGAAGACCAAGCAACAAGCCTGCCGCCAACGAGATCAGCAAAAAAGCCAGGAACGGGTGCACTTTAGCTGCGCTGATGAGTAAAATTAAACCTGCAATGCAGCCGATGATAATCAAAAAAGTCATTTGCCCGAAATTAATTTACTGTAAATTCATCTGTTAAAAGCCAGACTTTTCCACCGGCACCATATTCTCCCTGCGGGATAAGCCCTTTGTTTTCTGCTTTGATTTTGATGTATCGGGCTTTTACCGGCATAAAAACAGCATGAACGGTATTGATGCCGTTTGCCGGAAAACTTTGCTGGCGATAAACTTCGCTGAATGTAACACCATCGGTAGAGATTTCAAAAGTCAACTGTTTCGGCTCCCACATTTTTTGCCAGTGATATTTTAAAATATGGGTGCCGATTTCAGAAATTTGTTGGACGGATTCCAAATCAATCACTGCTTCCAAATCTTCTCCTGCAAAACCCAACCACTGGTTATCATTGTAGCGGTTGCTTCCGCTCAAACCATTCACCAAAACATTGTTGTTGCCGGGGTTAAAATTTCCCTGCGGGGAATACTTCAAACTTACTTTCTGGCCGGTAGATTTGCTAATGTTAAAACTTTGTTCAAAAACGCGTCCACATAATTTTCCATGGGTAAACAAAGCTGCTTTTAACGTTCCGGGTTTGAAAATTGAAACCGGCTTTTGATAAGCGATACTGTTTTTATCGGGTATTTTTCCGTTTGTGGTGTAGCGGATTTCTGCGTTTGGTTTTGTGCTTTTCAAACTGACTAAAACACTGTTTTTTTGTACTGAAACCGTGTCTGTTATCTCATCAAAAACCTCAGCCGCATTAATTTTCAGTTGTTGGATCATCGGTTTTTGCAAACGTAAACGGTTTAAAAAATCAGCATAATTCCGGTCGGCTTTACTGCTCCAGGCAATTTCGGCTAAAGCAAAAACCCGCGGAAAAACCATGTATTCAGCCTTTTCTTCGCTGGTTAAATATTCGCTCCAAACATTGGCCTGCACGCCTTTTATGTACTTGGTTTCTTCCGGTTTTAAAGCAGCCGGAACAGGTTCATAACCATAAATTTTACTCAAAGGCGTGTATCCGCCGGCAGCAATTGGTTCGTTCGGGTTAAGCGATTGGTAGTAATCCAAATACACAAATTTTTCGGGCGTCATTACCACTTCGTGCTGCAAATGGGCAGCCGCAATTCCGCCTTCTTCGCCGCGCCAGCTCATTACGGTTGCATCTGGTGTTAGGCCGCCTTCCAAAATCTCGTCCCAGCCAATCACTTTTTTGTTCTTGTTTTTGAGGTATTTTTCAATCCGGCCCATAAAATAAGTTTGCAGTTGCTGCTCGTCTTTCAAATGTTCATCGGCAATGCGTTTCTGGCATTTCGGACAGGTTTTCCATTTCGTTTTTGGGCATTCATCACCGCCAATATGGATGTAATTTGAAGGAAAAAGCGTAATCACTTCATCCAAAACATTTTCCAAAAAATGGAAAGTTTCCTCGTTTCCGGCGCAATAAACATCATCAAAAACGCCCCAAAAAGTAGCAGTTTGATATGGGCCACCAGTGCAGCCCAAAGCGGGATAAGCCGACAAAGCAGCCAACGCATGGCCAGGCATTTCAATTTCGGGGATAATGCTGATGTGCCTCTCCGCAGCAAACTTGACGATATCTTTTACTTCTTGTTGCGAATAAAAACCGCCGTAACGCCGGCCATCAAATTGGTGCGGCATTTCTTTTTTATGGCCGATCAAAGTTTCGTTCCGATATGCAGCAGCCGATTGCAATTTCGGGTATTTTTTGATTTCGATGCGCCAGCCCTGGTCGTCTGTCAAATGCCAGTGAAACGTGTTGATCTTGTAAAAAGCCAAAATATTGATCCATTTTTTGATGGCCGAAACCGGGAAAAGATGTCGGCTTACATCCAGTTCCATCCCGCGGTAGCCAAACCTTGGATAGTCGTTAATTTTACAATTGTTGATGCTGTAGTTTCCGGGTTTATCGTGAGAAATTAATTGCAGCAAAGTTTGCGTTCCGTAAAAAACGCCTGCATCATCGTGCCCGATTATTTTGATCTGGTTTTGGCCGATGCTCAATTGATAGCCTTCTTTTTGCGGCACCAAAACCGAATCTATTGTCAAGGCAATACTGTTTTTACCACTACTTTTTTGGTGGGTAAAAACAGTATGCGCGAAAGAAAAAACAGCTTGTTTAAAAAGTAAAACGGTAGTTGGGTTTATCGCAGGCGCAGCGTTTAGAGAGGTGGCATTGTTAAGTTTGAAGCTTCCTTTCTGCAGTTCGTATTGAACCGGTTTCGGGATGATGGCAGCTTCTTTTAACACTGATTTTTGTTGTGCAAAAGAAGCGTCCGCCACAAAAAACCCAATGATAAATATTGAAACCAACGGTTTTGGAAAGCGGTAAAACAAGCGGCGGAAATCCATTTGGCTGCAACTTAATTATTTCTTTTGAAATTTGGGTTTCTAAAATATACATCCGTTTAATCAGTTAACATTATATTCCGGTTTCACCTTTTTTAACTTCGGCCGATAAAAGTAAATTTGCCGCACCAAAAATTTAAAAATGACGAGGTTACAACATCTCATAGCTTTATTGTTCTTTTCGGCCCTGTTCTTTTCAAGTTGCAAGAAAGCAAAAGTAGCCGGGATGAGCGAGACGGAAATATTGCATCAAAATGAAGACCAGTTGACCAAGCTCATCATTTACGATGTGTTTACGCCGCCGGTTGCCTGCCGTATTTATGCGTATGCTTCGCTGGCTTCTTATGAGGCTTTGCGTCATCAAAACCCAAAATATGTTTCGCTGACCCAGCAGTTAAACGGTTTTGATGCTTCGCCAGAACCGCAAAAAGGCAAAAAATATAATTATACGCTGGCTGCTACCAAAGCTTTTTTTACAGTAGTGCGCAAGGTTACTTTTTCGGTGGATTCGCTTAAAAATTACGAAGACCGCGTTTATGCTTCTTTCAAAGATCAGATGGATGATTCTACTTATGCACGTTCTGTAGCTTATGGCGAACAAGTGGCCAAAGTGGTTTTGAAACGTGCCAACGCCGATAATTATTTGCAAACGCGCGGCAAGCCAAAGTTTTTGGGCAGCAACGATCCCGGAAAATGGCACCCAACGCCACCGGATTATTTAGACGGCGTAGAATATTGCTGGGGAACGATGCACACTTTTGTGCTGGACAATTCGGAGCAGTTTGCGCCTCCGCCGCCGCCCAAATTTAGTACCGATAAAAACAGTATCTACTTTAAGCAAAACCTGGACGTTTACAACCAAACCAAAAATTTAACGCAGGACCAAAAAGACATTGCCAAATATTGGGACGATAACCCTTTTGTGCTGCAGCATTCCGGCCACATGATTTTTGCCAACAAAAAGATCACGCCCGGCGGCCATTGGATTGGCATCACCGAAATTGCCTGTAAAAAAACACATGCCGATGCCTTGAAAACTGCCCAAGCTTATGCGTTGACTTCGGTTGCCATGTTTGATGCTTTTACGTGTTGCTGGCAGGAAAAATACAAAAGTGCCTACATCCGGCCGGTTACGGTGATTAATGATAAGATTGACCGCTCTTGGGAACCGATGCTGCAAACGCCGCCTTTTCCTGAATATCCAAGTGGGCACAGCACCATTACGCGTTCGGCAGCCGTGATGTTAACGCATTTGTTTGGCGATAATTTCAATTTCCAAGATACCAGCGATTTGAAATACATCGGCATGAAACGGAACTTTAAATCTTTTGTACAAGCTGCAGATGAAGCTTCGATCAGCCGGTTTTATGGCGGCATCCACTACCGCAACAGTGTGGATGTTGGCGCAGAACAAGGCAAAAAAGTAAGCGAGTATATGCTGGGCAAACTGAAACTGGAGCAGTAATTCTGTTTCAGTTTTTGCCGATGCTTCTTTTAGCACTACTTTTTAGGTAAGCCATATTTTTTGGGGTGAAGTTTCTTCATTTATGGGAAGATGGTGGTGTTGCTGCATTTATCTTTTGCTTGCGGTAGCCGATCTGGCCTTGTAAATCTGTCCCTTCTACGGTAACGGTGTAAATGCTGGGCTTGTCGGCACTGTAAAACGAGAGCCTGGCTTTGCCTTCGGCATCGGTTGTTACATTTGGTGCCCAATGGATGGTGGAGCGCAGGTCTGTTCCTATGGCAATGTTTCTGTTGTTTGCATTATATTTGGGGCGGTAGAATTCTTTGTAAAGGGCAAAAGGCAAAGTTTTGTACAGGTAAGTGCCTGGCGTTACCCTCATAAACGGCCCTTTCTTTGCCCTGGTGGTGATCTCTAAGTAGGCATGTTCATCGCCATTTGGAGACTTTCCGATAGGTGCATATTGTACGCCGTAGCTTCCGATGTGGCCTGTATTATACATAACTTCAATGCCCGTAATATCCTCTGCGGTAAAATAACCAAGGTAATTTTTTATAAAATGGTAGCGTTCGTCTTCATAGCTTTCGCCTCCTGAACTGCCGAAACTGTAACCGTATTCCAGGTCCATCCCGTCGATTATAAAATGTATTCTTTTTCCTTTTAGTACATAATACCAACGGTCCTTTCCCCAAATTCCGTTAACAACATACCCTCGGATATTTTTTTCCAGGAAATCCCCCAAAGTCATTTTATTGGCATTTTTAAAATCTTTTTCGTCAAACGCTTCATCATATTCGCCCGGGCCGTTCAGGTTCTTGGAACCGGGAATGATTTTTTTAGCTTTGATGGTTACTTCCTTCAAGCGGAGGCCTTTTCCCATCAAATCATCCACTGCCTTTAACTGCGCTGCCTTTGTGTTTACGTTCGCCACTACAATGGTATCAGGGTTTACGTACCATGGGGATATTGGTGCCGATGGCCCAAACACAGGTGGTTTAAATTCTTCCCCGTTGATGTTCACGTTAAAGCTGCTTCCCTTTTTGGTCCTTGCTTGTATTTTAAACAGCGCTGTATCTACAGGCACCAAACCTTTAAAATAAAAACGGCCCTCAGTATTGGTAACCGTGTCTTTAAATATCGGCGGGTTATTAGAAATGAGTATAACTTTTGAGGCCACAACCGGCTTGTTAAACGCGTTGGTTACTTTTCCCTGAACCACGAACTCTTTTTCGGCCGGGTAGGCGATTGGTGTTTTAACCGGGTTAAAAACCTCTTTCCAACTGTACCCAACCCATCCCTGTGTAAGCATCAGGTTGTCCAGCTCTTCGGCTTTATCGCCTGTAAAATAATAGCCGGGCGCTTCGATATTGCCTTTCAAATCGGAAGTAAGCAGTAGGTTGTTGAGGATGTTACTACCTGAACTATCTATTTTTACCTGGCTGTCGTCCGTTACCGCCAAAGAGAAACTGCCCTGCACGGGCCTGCCGTCTTTGTCCTTTACCTCGATGGCCAGGGCAATGCTGTCGCGGGTTTTATAGTTTTGTTTATCGGTACTGACACTAATCTGCAATTCATCATGATGATTAATAAATACCTGCCGCTCGTTTAGCGGCAGGTGGCCTTGGTCCAACAAGGTAAACCTGGCAATGCCCGTCGGGAAAAGCGAGCTGGGCAATGCTGCTTTTACCGGTAAATTATTGCCGAAGCCAAGGGCCTGCGCATAGCACACCACGCCGCGCGACTGGCCGATTAGGCAATAAGTTATAGGTTTGTTTGTTAAATCTGCTGTGGCGTTAACCGTCAGCACCAACGTATCGTTGCCCAGCGGTTTTACGGACAACGAGGTGCCCGAAAGGCTGGCCAAAGGCAAAGGATATTCTTTCGTGATTCCTTTGGGCAGCGTTATTTTGGCATAATAGCTTTCCCCTGCCTGTGGCGCAAGCCCAAAACTGCCCATGCCGGCGTGGGCGGTTTTGAAACTGGTTATTTCCTGCCCTTTGCCGTTGTAGATTTTCCCTGCCAAGGCCATACCTTTGCCATCTTCGCTTACCGCTTTAAAACCAACTTTTGTAGATATGCCTGCTACTAAATTGCCGCCTTCGGGCATAAACTGCAGGTCGGTTTTTTCGGGCCGGTTGATGTTTACCGGAATGGCCAAAGTGGCGGTATCTGCACCGTTGCCGGTCTGCTGCGCTTTTATCGTTAGGTTTTTGAGGGCTGTTTTGTCGGCCAGGCCAAAGCCAAACTTCAGGCTTCCGTCTATGCCGGTCGTAACTTTGTCCCGGGCTAACGTATGCTTTCCGTCCGTTACAAGCAGTTTCATGTCTTTCAGTGCCACGGGAATATTGCCGGTCGAGGTAAGCTGTAAATTGGCCTCTACCTTGTTTTTGCCTGCCGCGCTGTCCGTCCTAAATATGGCCCTAACCAAGGTAGTGGGGCCGCTTGTTGCAGAAACATAGATGTTCTTTTTAAAAACGTAGCCTTCCCCGAAATTGCGCATCCAGTTGGTGTAGGCACGCAAAACAAAACTTCCTTCGTGAACCTCTTTTTCGTTCAAGGTTATATCGCCCCATGACAGTCCGGAATTAACAGGCACCATCACCCGTTTAATGGCGGTGCCGGCCATGTCGTCCAGTTCCACATAAAGCAGCCCGCTCCGGGCCGAGGGGAGAAGGAAATCGGCATCCAAGAGGTAAGCCTTGAAACGGATCGTATCGCCGCTGCTGTAATAAGGCTTGTCGGTTTGCAGGTAAAGCTTTTCCACCGGTAGCCGTTCGCCCATAGCCTTTATTGCGGTTACATTGTCTTTTAAAAATTTATTGGTTATAGTTTGGCCGAACGTGGCACATGATAATAAGCAGAAAGCACAAACACAGGCCATGAAAATGGATTTGCTAAACTTATTTCTCATGGCAAGGTCTGCTTAAATTTTATCTTTCTATGCTTCTTTTATGCCTGTCAACCCTGTTTTCGGTGCTGGTATGGTACAATAAGTAAAACGAGCCAATGATTTTTATGCGGTAAAATAAGCATGGCAAATATTGGACGGTATTCAGACAGGTTTAGATCATAAATTTAAGCCATTCATTTTAACCACGTAAATTTTTCTTTAATTTATTTGTACCAGAAGCTTGTTTAAATATAGTTTAGCCTGGTTTTGATGCTTCTTTTATCCCATTAAAAACTTCAAACTTCTTATGCTTTTTAAAAAATGGATGGCGCAAAGCACTGGTTTTTGTACGGAATATCAAAGCACTTAAAAAGTATGGGTAAAAACAGTATGTTGTTTTAGGTTATGGCCTTGGTGGATCAAACCTGTTTTTTGCAGAGATAAATTTTCAAAAACCTAATGTTTTTTTTAACTGTCTATATTAATTAAAGCACAATTAAAAGAAGCATTTTTATGAAACCCATTCATATTACCATCGCAAAAAAACGCCCTTTGATTATCATACCAGACAGCCAGGCACATGCAGATAACCACCCGGTTTTAACGTACACGTACAGCATTTACCGCGATCAGAAAAACGGCGATAAAAACCAGTTTTTTGAGAAGGAAACCAACCTGCATTTAGAAAAAAACAACGACCCGGATTACATGGGCTACATCACGTTTGAGCAGCCAGGCCGCCTGTTCACTTACACGGCTGATGGCGCGACTGAACTGTCAAGCGATGAAGTGGAAGAGATTATCGAACAGATTAGCGAGTACCGCGACACGCCCAATATGTGGCAAATTTAAAATGGGGCAATGCTTCTTTTATCGCACTAAATTTAGGCTGATAAAAGAAGCATTTTGCTAATCCTCTTTGTACAATTCCCCTGCTTTTACGGCCGAAGTTTTAATGCCTTTGATCATGGCCGAACTAAAACCATTGTGCTCCATTTCGTTGAGGCCGGCAATGGTGCAGCCTTTGGGCGAGGTAACTTTGTCAATTTCCTGTTCGGGGTGAGAAGCCAGTTGCAGCAACAAATCGGCCGCGCCTTTTGCGGTTTGCGCGGCCATTTTTAAAGCATCGTGCGCATGGAAACCAATTTCCGTTCCGCCTTGCGATGCCGCACGTATCGAACGCAAAAAGAAGGCAATGCCGCAGGCACACAAAGCCGTTGCTGCCGTCATCAGTTCTTCGTTAATTTCGATGCTTAAACCAACCGTGTTGAACAGGGATTTTACCAGATTCAGGTTTTCTACGGAAGCATTATCGGTAGCCAAACAAGTCATGGAATGGCCAATCGCAATGGCCGTATTCGGCATCGCGCGCACCACTTGCACTTCGGCCTGCAAGTGTTTTTTAATATCGGCACAACTCACACCTGAAATCACCGAAATAAACAATTGGTTTTCCACATCAATGCCCGGTCTAATCTCGTCCAGCAGCTTGTTCAATTGCTGCGGCAAAACGGCAATGATCACAATAGATGCTTCTTTTACCGCCTTAAAATTGTTGTTGGAAACTACAAATCCGGCTTCCGTTTGTGCTTGTAAAGCCGCTATGTTTCTTCGCGTTAACGTAATTTGTCCGGCTTCGCAAATCCCGGCTTTTACCAAACCTTTGGCCAATGATAAACCAATGTTGCCGCTGCCAAGTATGGCTATTTTTTTGTCAATCATTTTTTTCCAGTTGTCAGTTGTACGTTTCCTGTTGTCGGTTTTGGGTTGAGATTTGTAAGGTTTAAGTTGTAAATCGAGAACTGGCAACACACAACTCCTAACTCCTCAAAATCGTTCCAAAACTATTTCCTTTATTCAAATAATGCAGTTCATCGGCCTGGCCAAGAATTACTTCTTTTACACCACTTTTTATCGCGGCAAAAGCATTGTCCAGTTTCGGCAGCATCCCTTCGGAAACTATTTTTTCTAATTTCAATTGTTCGTAACGTTCGGGGTTGATGTCGCGAATCAGTGATTCATCATCGTTGATATCCTGCAAAACACCTTTTTTCTCAAAGCAATAAATTAAGGTCGTTTCGTAAATTTTAGCCAAAGCAACGGCGAGGGCAGAAGCAATGGTATCGGCATTGGTGTTCAAAAGCTGCCCTTCGCCGTCATGTGTCAACGCACAAAAAACAGGTGTAAAAGAAGCATCCAACAATTTGGCGATGTTTTCTGCGGAGATCGAGTGCTCGTCCAAATCTCCCACAAAACCATAATCAATCGTTTTGACCGGGCGCTTTTTTGCACGGATAAAATTACCATCGGCACCGGTTAAACCAATGGCGTTGTTGTGGTAACGCTGCAATTGCGCCACCATGTTTTTGTTGATCAGCCCGGCATAAACCATGGTAACCACGCGCAAGGTTTCGATATCGGTAATGCGGCGGCCATCCACCAGTTGCGTTTCAACCCCCAGCGAAGAAGAGATTTGCGTGGCCACTTTTCCGCCGCCGTGCACTAATATTTTCAGCCCATCAAGCGCGGCAAAATCTTTCAAAAAATGGTGTAGGTTTTCGGAATTGTCTATCACGTTGCCACCAATTTTAACTACATAAAGCTTCATGCTTCTTTTGCCCATGTTTTTTTGTTGCCGAAAATAAGGAATGATTTTGTTGGAAGCTGCGGATTTAACGACAATTGCCAAAATTCCGGTGCGATGCTTCTTTTACCGGCATAAAATTGGTGGGCAAAAATTAAATTAGCGTAACCACTGGAAAATTTTAACTTTGCAGTCCGAAAAACACGGAGAGGTGTCTGAGTGGTCGAAAGAGCAAGCCTGGAAAGTTTGTATACTCGCAAGGGTATCGTGGGTTCGAATCCCACCTTCTCCGCCAATGATTAGGCCAATACGTTTTAGGCCAACGTCATTAAAAATATTTTATGCTTCTTTTACTTGTTAAAAATTAATATTTCTATCGTGTTGCTTTGCACAGAGCTATTAATTTTATTTTATTTTTCTACACCTTAAAAGTAGATAAAATATGGTTTCTTTAATTGCAAAATATGCCATCAATAACTATTAGAAAATAATATAAACTATAATGTTATTGAAAACGCAACTAGTAAAACATACACATATTTAATATTGGGTATCCTCTACTTTGTTGGATTTGTAATATTTTGATTTTACTAAATATAAATGCTTTTGTAAATCTTCAAAGCTTTCAAATCTACCTCTTATTTTTTTTGCAGGAGTACCAGCATAAATAGAATAAGGCTCTACATCTTTAATAACCAACGAGCCTGCACCAATTATACTTCCCTCACCTATTTTTACACCTCCTAATATGGTGGCACCATATCCTACCCATACATCATCTTCGATAGTCGTTATTAAATTTAACCCTTTCCAGTTATAATCTTTATCTCGAATTTGCACAGCAAACCTTATTGGTGTCCCAATTTGCTGATAGCAATGGTCGTAACGGCCTATAATTGCAACGCTGTTTCCAAATATTACATCATTTCCAATATTAACATCAGTTTCAATAAAAGAATCCCTGCCAATGTAAAAGTTTTTACCAATCTTGATTTTATTTTTTGCCCATATCCTAACTCTTGCACCCGAATGGAAACCTTTATCTATTTGATAGTTTCTATATATAACTTTTCTTAAAAATAAGTTCCTGGCTTTTTTTAAAAAAGCAACTATTGCCATAACATTTTTTCTTTTTTTAATTTTATTTATTAGTCAAGATAGTAGGAGTATTACCGGTTTCTTTTTTAGTGTTTTTAGTAAAAAAATTTTAATTGACTTTGTAAAATTTATATAACTTAAGCTTTAAAAATTATAAACTATGTTATTGATTTATCTTATACAATTTGTAAAAGAATAACAGAAAATGCTGATATATTTTTATTAAAAAAAAACTTGTATATTACAATTTATTTTAAATTGTGTAAGTATCCTGTTAATTTTAACAAACCTTTATATAAGTGAAAGAAACAATAAACAAGCATTAATTAAAATTTATTGCAACTAATAAAAAATGCACTAAAGTAATTTAAAAGCCTGTTTAATTTATAGCATATCCTTCAATAAGCTCAGGATTAATAATTATGATGCTTCTTTTATGCCTATAAATTTTGTGTTTATATTCTATGCTGATACAAAAAGCATGGAAGCTTTTTATGTTTTTTAGGTGATAAAAGAAGTATAGAAAATAAATTGAACAAAATTTAAGCAGGCTCTAAGTAAAAAAGAAATGTTTTATAATGTACTCTTTTACTTAAAAAGGCATTTAGGTATAAATTATCAATATTTAATTTTGTATTTAAGTAAAGTATAAACGAAGATAGGTCCATAATACAAGTATCTTTTCCACATGCGTTGTGGCTCATTGAGCAATCGGCCAAACCACTCGCAACGCAAGTTTACCCAAAAATTGGCCGGGCGGTTTACAGTTCCTGCGTAAAAATCAAATACTGCACCTATAGAACCTATTACTTTTGCATCTAATTGTTGTTTATGTGCAATGGCCCATTTTTCCTGTTTAGGAGCAGTCATTCCAACAAATAATGCATCAGGTTTAAATTGATTGACTTGAAAAACCATATTAGCATTGTCCTCATCAGAAAAGGTAGCTTTAAAAGGAGGAGAATAATAGCTTACTCTAATATTAGGATATTCGAGTGCTATTTTTTCTTTAATTTTTTTTAATGTTGTTTCCGTAGAGCCTAAATAAAAACAACTGCCATATTCTTGGTTCAATTTATTTAATAAATGATAATGAAGGTCTGAGCCTGAAATTTTATTTATTTTATCACCGTTTTGTAACCTAACAGCAGCTACAATTCCAACACCATCAGGCAATAATACTTCTGATTCTAATAAAGCATTTTTAAACTCAGCCTCTTTTTCTGCCATGCAAAAAGAATATTGGTTAATTGTATTAATCACTATTTTTGGTGCCTGTGGCAAATCGTCAAGTGATTTGGTAAACAGGTTATAGCCCGCATAATTACTTAAATTTTCACTCATTTTTAGAATGTAAGTTTATACAATTATTAATTAAAAAAATACTAAAAAATAATTCTTTTCTGTAATGCTTAAATAATTTATATACAACAATAACCAAATTAATAGATTAAAAAATATACAAATTGTAAAAATATAATTGGTCAAATTTTGAACTTAAAAGTGATAATATCTATATAAACCAGATATATACTCGCAATTTTAAGTTAATAATATAATAATTGGTATAAAAAATATATAAATGTTTTCTTAAAAAAACAAAAAGAATAATTTTTTAAAGCTATGATTAAAAATTTAAATAAACAATTTATGTTTTTAAACAATTAATAACAGTACTAATTAATTTTTTAAGGATTAAGATGTTAGGCAGGGAAGTTCTTTAAACAAAACGGTGAATGATGTTTAGTAGCAAAAGTTGTCTTTTAACTACGTTTCTATCAATAATTAATCTTGTTTTTGTTATACAAGCTCAATTTTCTCTCCATTAGAGCCTGTTTAAATTTCTATCATAAAAATTTATAATGCTTCTTTTATGCCTATAAATTTTGTTTTTAAATATTGTTCCAATACAAAAAGTACATTGTGCCAATGATTTTTATGCGGTAAAAGAAGTATATAAGAAATTATTGAACAAATTTTAAACAGGCTTTAAATGTATAATGGCTTTAGTTTAGTAGAAAAAGCAGATAAATCAGAATGAATATTTTCATTTTTTATAGCTAACTGCAGCTTAATATTTATAAGAATGTATCGGTTTTTATAGTCATCTTATAATCAGAAACAGTACTAAAAAATCATTATAAATTTTTCTGATATAAATTTATACAATCTCTTATAATCAAACGTCAAACCATTGTACTTTGAACAAGTAAAGTTTATAGACTTTTACTTACCGCGTAGTAAAACCCAAATTATCTAATAATAGTAACGCCGCCGCTTATTTTCTTACTACTGCTACCTAAACTAATTACATAATAATAAGTTCCAACAGAAAGCGGACTGCCATTTATTGAACCATCCCATGCTTTGCTATATCCTTTTGATTGGTAAACTAAGGAGCCGTAACGGTTATAAATGCTTACCAAACAGTTTGGGTAATAAACCAGGGCTGTAATATTCCAGTAGTCATTAATGCCATCTCCATTAGGGGTAAAGGTATTAGGGATATTTAAGGTAGGTGATGGAAGAATGTTTACGGATATTGGCAAACTACTGACAGTTGTGATAGTACACCCATCATTTACTGTAATGGTACAAATAATTTGATCGTTGGTTTTTAAGGTTTTACTGGTAAAAGTAGCACTATTTGTACCAGTATCTATCCCGTTAATCTGCCACTGGTAAGAGGTAACCAATGCTATGCTAACTGGTAAAGCAGTAAAAGTAACAGTTGTACCTGTATAAACCTGATTGGCCGATGCAATAACGGAAAGGCTGGTATTAGAAGGCTGAATCAAATTTACTTTTATGGTGTTGGATAAAACCATCGGAGGTGCAACACATTTACCTGTATTATTGGTAAGCATACAAGTAACTATATCTCCATTTACAAAATTACTATTAGTAAATACTGGATTATTGCTTCCTGAGTTTACACCATTAACCTGCCATTGATAAGTTGGATTTGTACCACCATTAGTTGAAGTTGCGGTAAAAGTTATTTCAGTTCCGCTGCAAACAGGCCCGGTAGCTGATGATATTATGGAAACTGTAGGCGTAACATAAGGGTCGGCATTTATACCGGTTATCTTATTAGATGAACTACTGACCGGACAGGAATCATTATTAGTTACTTCACACTGAACAACATCTGTTGGGGAAATATTGGAAGTGGTAAAAGTTGGACTGTTAATACCAACCTTTATGCCATTAACTTGCCATTGATAAGTTGGATTACTGCCAGCATTCTTTACAGTTGCAGTAAAGGTAACGGGCATACCAATGCAGATGTTGTTATGATCCGAAGTGATGTTAACTACAGGAAGAACCGGTGAAATTACTGTTAAATTTTGTTGAGCAGATGTACTTCCGTCAGTAGCTGTGATTAATGTAACGCCTGGTCCGGTAACATGTATTTTATTGTTTATAATAGTTGCTACAGCAGAATTGCTACTGATGTATGTTATTGTTCCGATGCCACTTGTGGCAGCAGGATCAAAATCGGTATCACAAATATTTTTAGATGGAAGGGTTGCAAAAGCGAGGGGTGCCGGATTTTCTACTTTAATATTTACAACCGTAGTACTACTGCCGCTTGTATTATACGCTGTGATGGTGTAATCAGTAGCAGGAGATAAAACAATTGGAGTACCGTTGATAGTTCCAGTTGCTGAATCAAAAATCAAACCCGCAGGCAGAGTTTTATCAATTGTATAACCCGTAGTTGAAATCTTTCTTATCGCGCCGTTGTGATAAGCATCTGCCGCATATACATTTCCTTCAGTATCAATAGTTAGGTCATATAAACCTGAAAAACTGGCAGCTTTACCAATACCGTTTACAAAGCCAACTGAACCAGTTCCTGCTAACGTAGTTACTACACCTGCCGGGGTTATCTTCCGAATCAAAAGATTTCCGGCATCTGCTACGTATATATTACTTAAATGATCAGCTGTAATGCCTACTGGCAAATTAAAGCTTGCAGCAGTACCAACACCATCAGTTGAACCTGTAACTCCACTACCAGCAAAAGTAGTTACCACACCTGCTGGCGTTATTTTTCTTATGATACTATTAAAATCCGTAACATAGAGGTTTTCATTATTATCAAAAGTTAAACATTGCGGATGTTGAAAGCTTGCTGCTGTACCTGTCCCGTTTACAGCTCCAACAGTTCCGCTACCTGCAAAAGTAGTAACTACTCCAGCGGGAGTAATTTTTCTTATTAAATTATTATCTCTGTCTCCTACAAAAACATTACCTGATTTATCTACAGTTATACCACTTGGCGAACCAAATTTTGCTGCTGTCCCTGTTCCATTAGCAAACCCTGGTGTGCTTCCGGCCAGGGTAGTTACTACTCCGGTAGGTGTTATCTTCCTGATTAAACTACTGCCATAATCTGCAACATAAATATTACCTGCAACATCTGTAGTTAAACTTACAGGCGAATAAAAGGTAGCTGCCGGGCCAATTCCATCGGCAGAGCCTTCTGCACCGCTTCCCGCAAAAACACTAACTATACCAGCAGAGGAAATCTTCTTTATAATATTATTTTCACGATCAGCTATGTAAATGTTGCCCTGTAGGTCTAATGCTACCCCTGTTGGAGAAGCAAATCTTGCTGATGCTAAGCTACCAACGGCATTTCCGTAACCATTACCAGTTAAGGTAGAAACCTGGCCATAAGCCCTGTTTGGTACAGCACCGCCTGTATTAGCTGGCAATAGAGGAGTAACAGCAGTATTGATTGTATAGCTTTGAGGAGTTGGATAGCTAATATTAGGCACCTGAGCAATAACATTACCCAAAAACAATACCATTAATATAACCAGTAGTGTTTTTTGAGAAGAGATGCAAGCCATAGTATAAATTCCTTTAACATTACAAACAAGTATATAGTTTCTCCCATATTTTCTTATGCAAAACCTAATATGCTTATTTGGTTAAACACTAATTAGCTTATTGAATGGCTAATTTACAGAAATACAATTTCTAAAATGTGAATCGAGTTGGTTTGAAAATTTTATTGAACAGGTTTCTATGCTTCTTTTAGCACATAAAAAAACAGGTGATTTTTATGCTTTTTGTAAAAAATAAAAGAAATAAAAACGAATTTTTAATGGCTAAAAGAAGCACAGTAATTTTTTCGGATTTAAATTAAACAAGCCTTCATACCTCAATACTTTCAACAAAAATATTAAACCTGAATTGAATCAAGAGCTTCACTCATTTTTAAACATACTTCGGATTTAGAAAATTCTTTCCCTAATGCTTTGTTGTTCTTAGTCATCGTATTTCTAAGATTCTCATTTAAATACAGCTTTGTAATAGCAGCTGCCACACTTTCTGCAGAATCTTTTTCCACCCATAAAACATTATCAGGAGAATTTAAATGATCTTTTGCAGCGCGGATTTTTGTAGTTATAACGGGTAAACCTGCAGATATAGATTTGAATAATGCCATTGGAAAACCTTCGTTATAATAAGTAGGAAAAACAAGCAGATCAGCATTCGCGTAAAAATTATCGCATTCGGCATCTGGTATAAACCCTAAAAAACGCACATATTCAGACACATTTAATGTTAATGCTAAAGATTTAAGCCCTTCTAAATCCGGACCATCCCCAACAAAAATAAAAGTGCAATTACTTCGAAAATCAAGATTGGGGATACTTTTAAGCAAGCTAAAAACACCTTTTTCTTTTACGATGCGTCCAACAAATAAAATTTTAAATTTATTTTCTTCCAATCCATAACGCTTTCTAAATTCTAAAGAAGCAACAGATCGGGCCGGGTCAATTATATTACAAGTAGTAAAAATTTTATCAGCAATATTAGGGTAATAGCCCTCAATAATATTCTTTTCATCTTTAGATAGAAAAAACCAGATATCAACATGTTTAAGTACAAAAGGAACTATACAATTTTTATACAAGAAAGATTTTTTTTCCAAGATGGAAGGATCTGATCCATGGGTTTTTATTGCAACCTTAATCTTTTTTAAATAAAAGGTTTTGACTATCAATAGCGTTAAAAAGTCTCTGGAAGTAGCGACAGGCTCAAAGCGTGAGTTGAGATACAATAAATCAGGCGAAAACTTGTAAAGCGTAAAAACAATATTAAATGCATTACCAACAACACCAAATAATTTATTTAAGTTACTGATAGATTGATCATTCCGCCCATAAGTAATTACTTTACAGGTATAACCAATGTCCTCTAATCCGTGCATTTCGTCCATAGCTAAAAGAACATGATGTTTAGGAGGAGCGCCTATTAATATTTTTTTATTCATTTTTATTAATTAAGGGTACAAGCACGATAAAGAATTTTGTGGGATAAAAGAAGTAAAAATACGCTAAACATAATTTTAAACGTACGATGATAATATTTTTATAAAATATTATTCTTGATTGCTGTGTACAGACTTTGTTTAAATTTCTTTAGCAAAATGTATAATGCTTCTTTTATGCCTATAAATTTTGTTTTTGTAATTGATGCTTTCAGAAAAAAATATAGAAAACATAAAAATTTAGGTGATAAAAGAAGTATAGAAAAATCTTAAATGAATCTTAAACAGACTCTAAGTTTAATCTGTTTTTATTTTTATAAGTTATAAGCAGCGGAGAGATAAAGTTAAAAATTAAATATTTTTATTACGCAATTAGGCACAGCTTGTAAATTAATTTTTTATTAAAATATCTTCATATAATTGACTAAAAGTAATCACTTTCTTTTGCCAGGTATAATTCTCAAATACATAATTCCTTGCTGTTTCCCCTATTTTACTAATTTCGGTTGGATGGTTATAAGACCACTTAAGCTTCTCTGACAGATTGTTAAGATTTGCCTGATAAGAAATATCAGAAACCGGAATCTTTAATAAAATGTGATCAGGAAAAGCATCTTGTCCGCCAGCATCAAAACAAAGGACAGTGCAACCAAGAGCACATGCCTCTAACACTGACATCGAACCAGAATCTCTAAAGGCCGGATAAACAGATATATCTGCGTTCTTTAATTCTTCGATTACTTGTTCTCTTGGCAAAAAATTAATCAACTGAACTTTGTTTGCTATTTCAAAATCAACAAGCCATTTTGAAACTTTTTGGTGTTCCGCTTCATTTCTAATACCAATCAATTTAACTAAAATATTACTTTCGTTGTTAAAAGCATTTTTAATTGCACGTAGTAATAATAAAAGTCCTTTCCAATCTTTTGCCGTCCCAGAATAAATAATTGTAAAAGGCTTGTTTGTTTCGATACTTTTTTTGTCAATATATTTAATAAAATCTTCCTTGTCTATTGCAATTGCCGGAATTACTGCCGATTTATCTTTTTTGCCAAGATGTTTTCCTAATTTTTGTAAATTTTGTACAGAAGAAAAAACAACAGTTTTTGGATTATTTCTTATTTTACATAATAATCTGAACAGAAATATATCTAAACCTATATTGCGCCATACTTCTTTTAACTTACCTTTAAATTCTAAATCCTGAAAAAAAACAGAGTTAATCGTTTCTGCGCCACCTATAGGCCCCATTACAAATGGTTTTTTTATAAAAAAACCGATAGAAGGCGAGCGGTATTGATTAAAGGTTACATGATGTATTAAATCAAAATTAACTTTTTTTGATGCTTTTCTATAAGCTGTAATTGCAAATATTTGCCATAATATATAGTAGGCTTGTTCTCCTAATTTTTTCTCATCTATTAAAGCACTTTGTGGAATATCATAATAAATAAAGAATAAGTTTTTAATTGGGTTTTTTAGTAACGCTTCGTCAATTAACTTTTTATGGCTTCTCCGGGTTAGTACCCAAACATAATGATAATCGGCCATGTTTTTTGCAAAGTTCCAGCCAACTCCGGGTTCGCCACCTTTGCCAGGTTCGCAACGAAAGGCAGACAACAATATGTTAAGTTTCTTTTTTTCAACCATAATAGTTTTAAGAAATATTTTTATTAATAGTAATGGATTTTAATTAGCATAGGAAGCTTGCAATTATAGCCATTACGATAGTTAGTAGGAATTATGTATTTTTTATTGTGCAAGTAAATCTGTTTTCTTTTCAATTCCCGGATTTCCTACTACTATACAGTTGCCCGAAACGTTTTTAACAACAACAGCACCACTACCTATCTTCACATTATCATTTATAGATATACCTCCGATAATGCATACATTGCTTCCGATATCCACATTATTACCAATAACCGGTGAAGAACTAAATGTTCCTCCTTTCATTTGTTTGTTGCCAATAGTAGTACAATGCCGGAGAATACAGTTATCTCCAATAATTACACCTCTGCTTATTACCAAACACTGTCCGTGATATATAACAAGGTTTTTTCCTGCTGTTATATTCCATGGAATTTCAATGCAGAAAATCCATTCTACTAGTATTTTGTAAAATAACAGGTATGGAAGGCCAATGTAGTAATAAACTTTTCGCATAGAACAAAAGTTAGCTACACGGAAAAGAAAAAGTATGAGCCTTCCTTTAATATTTCCTTTATTAGCCTTCCAATCCTGAAGGATAAATTTAAAAAAACTCATGATTATTCAATTTATAACTATTTCTAAAATATATCTTCATAGGTCAATTTATTATTCCGCAAGTAATCCATAATTTATAGTAAATAAAAATTGCTATAAGTACACTTGTGTTCTAAATATATTTTAGAATAATTTTTAAAGGTTAAATCTAAAAAAATATTATACTACTTTTATAGAACTTGTTTAAACTTATTCTTTTATGCTTTATATCATGCTTCTTTTACCACCTAAAAATTAGCGTTGCCTAATTTTTGGTTTGTTTAAGCACCAATTTTTATAGGGTAAAAGAAGCATCAGCTCCAAAAATAAGCCGGAAAAAAAGTTTAAACAACTTCATTATTAAAAAACATATTCAATATTAGGATTTCTAAAATATTCCTATTTTAATAGGATAAAAGACGAATGAAAATATTTTAAGCCTTCCCACTAGCATGAGATGGAAAAATAAAACAATAAATTTTTAAAATTACTAAATATGCTTTGGGGTTATTAGTAAATAGGTGATAGGCAATTCGATGTTTTTTGTTTATAGCTTTTGTTTCATTTAAAAATACCGAATATCCGTTAAGACGTTCAACAATCATCTTATATTCATTCATATAGTATTTTTCACCTGCTAATAGAATTTTGTTTAAAAGAAACATGTTTGTAACAAAGTCGAAAACTTTTGCTGCTTCCACATGTGCAGGCATTTTTTCTAATACAATATTTACTATTTTTTTAGTAACATAAACAAGATCTAAATATTTTAGGCTAAACTTTGATATACTTACTGAATTATCTCTTATAAAATAATTATACATTTTATTTTGATTTAACACAGCTTTGTTTGATAATAATAATGCTCGAAAAGTATAAAATACATCTTCAAACATTCTGCCTTCAAACTGAAGGTTTTTTACAATTGTTTTTTTGTATACCTTGTTATAAGCACCATAATCTAATTCTCCTTTAAAAAAAGCAGATAACCCTTCATTTCGATTAAAAACTTCAATATTTTTTCTATTTAAATGTATTGTTGGTTTCTCAGAAGTGTTTAATCTACAAATAGCAATATCTGCGTTATTGCTTGTGGCATTATCAATGAGTGTCTCATACATATTAACATCAATTGTGTCATCAGCATCTACAAAACCAATGTAATCACCTGTTGCTATTGAAATTCCCTTGTTTCTGGCAGAAGATACTCCCTGATTCTCCTGATGAAAAACAATAATTCTGTTGTCCATATTTTTATAACAATCACATTTAAAACCACTGCTATCAGTAGAGCCATCGTTTACTAAAATAAGCTCAAAATCCTTAAATGTTTGTGATAGTATCGATTGAATGCAATTGTCGATGTACTTCTCTTTGTTAAATACAGGAACAATAATCGAAAGAAATGCCATTTTATGAATTAAAGAAAGTTTTTATCTAAGTCCTATTTATTTTATTTATAGGTTTATTTTAAATCTTTATTAGATGTTACAAAAGGATAAAACAGCCTATGATAAAATAATAAATTAATACTATTTAAATTTTTATCTGAAAAATTGATAATGCTTCTTTTATACTTGTAATTATTGCGAACAAAGCTACATAAATCCAAAAAGGTAATAAAATCTGCTGTTTTTTAGGCGATAAAAGAAGCATAAAAAATAAATTGGGTAAAACTTAAAAGGGCTTTTAAAACATTATTTGAATAAAAACTAAGGGAGTATTCCCATGAAAAATGACTAAATTGAATATTATGAAATTTTTAAAAAATCATAAATAACCATATTAAAAGCATCTATCATACGGCAAGACGTACATTTATTTTGGAAATAATCCAATTTTGCATAGTAGTAATAAACTATTTTCATTATTAATATAGCAATTATTTAACGAGATCGAAACTTAATTATAGAATTAATGAAACCATTTTTAAAAATAAAAATTTGGAATAATCCAAATGAGCATACGTAGCATAAACCTGTAAAAATCATTAAAAGAATTTGATTTGAAATATTCTTAAAAATTAGTAAAAAAACTAAAGCAAAGATTGAACTTACAATTATTAAAAATAGAAGATTAAAATCTACGTTAATTTTTATTGTATCCTTTGCTGATTTAAAAATTATTATACAAACTATTAATTCTGCCAAAACACATGCTATTGAAGACCCAACAAATCCGTAGTGTGGTATAAGACAAATGTTTAAGATTAAACTTCCAAAAAAACCAAAAATAGTAGCATACAAAATTTTTTTTTCCCTGCCAATAGCTAAAAGATACTGAGTTCCAAAAACATTATTTAAGCCAATAATCAAAGGAACTATAGCTAAGATTTGTAAAGCAACTTTAGCATGTATATATTGCTTACCAGATACAACAAATAGAATCTCTTCCGGAAAAAAAAACCCAACCAAAAAGAAAGGAATTCCTAATAGTAGGACTATACTAATTGACTTTGTCATAAGATTTTGAATACCTTTTATATCATTATCAACAAAAAAACTAGACATTCTTGGTATAAAAACTAATCCTATGCCACCCATAACACTAAAAAAAAGCTTTACTATTTTCAGTGGTATATTATAATAACTTACTTGCACAGGATTAGTCATAGAGCCCAAAATAATCGTATCCATCAGGGTATAAAGACTAACAGAGATATTAATGCTAAATAATATCCACAGAGGACGTAAATGCCAAAATATTTTAGATTCAAATTTAAAATTAGCATAATGTTTACCAATGAAGTTTCCAAAATTTAAAACAGCATTCGCTAAAACAGTTAGGGCAAGAATTAAATAGTATATATTAGAATCATTTTTGTTAACTACCAAAAATAAAATCATAATTACACTTAGTGACTTAATTACAATAGACCTAACAGTTATGTAGGAAAAATTTTCAATTCCTTGGTAAAACCATTCAATTAGAAATGCATTTGAAACAATAGTAATACACCCAATTCTGATTAGGTCTGAACTAGCACGGAGCGTTTTTATAAAAAAAGGAAAAGTTAGAAACAGGCCACAAAAGATGAATGACAAGGCAAATTGAATAATAACCAATTCTATGACAAATTGTGATATTCTCTGTCTGTCAAATTTCAGTTTTGCAACCTCTCTTACTCCGTAATAAGGTATACCTATTGCAGAAAATAAAATAAAATATTGAGTAAAAGAATCTATATAAAAAAACTGTCCAATACTGGCAGTAGACAGGGTTCTTGTAATGTATGGTAATGATATTAAAGGGAAAATGAATGTAGATGCAGTAAGAATAAAGTTACTTATCACATTTTTTTTTAAACTCATTAATTGATATATAGAATTATGCTATAAAAAAACTTTAACTAAAATCAAAGTCAATAAAGATAGTGTAAAAAGGCAATAAATTACAGTAATTTTTATTATAAAAAAATCGTATACCAATAAAATACAGTTCTTTTTTATAATTAAAACTTTACAATTTTCGTTTAACAACTTTCTTTTTGATCCTGTTGCCTTTGTTAAGCTGAAAGATGTAGGTCAGATTAATCATTTAATATACTGGAAAGAGCTATTTTAAAATTATTAGGTTCTATATAGGAATCATTATATAAGTTAGTGTAGTGGGTTTCTTTAACGCCATTTTCAAAAATTGCATAATACTTAAGTTCAAGTATTTTTGTTAAATATCTGAAATTAGGGGAATCATATCCGTTAGAAAAAAGCTCTACTAGTTTTGTTCCTGGGTCACACCAAATTATATTTGAAAAAGAAGCTCCATGTGGCCCGATGATTACCTTTGCGTTTTTGTATAATGAAATTTGGTCAGCAACTGATCTGGGTTTGTCTTCTATAAATGTAAAGTTATGCTCTTTTAAAATTTCTACGATTTCCACTTCGTTTGAAAGACGTCTGCGTACTTTTCTAGATATAAAAATTAATTCTTGATCTTGGTGTTTGGGTATATTTAAGGAAAGGGATAATTGTTTAAGTAACAAAATATTCTTTTTATTAGGATAGCACCAAGTAACATTAGGTACTACATAATATTTATCTGCCTTTACATCATAAAGCCTGGAATTAATTACTTGTTCATTAGATAACCCGGCAAGTTCAAACAAATCTCGTTCAAATGGAGTACCAAATACAGGATAAACAAATTTCGCTATTTTGAAATCTGATTCATTTAAAACAGATTTTATTAATAAAATCTTTAAATAAATAAACATTATATAATCATAATATCCTCCCCCCCAATAGTGGGACCATAAAGGTATGCAGATTTCCGTATGAATTTTACTACGTTTACCTCGTTTAAATAGGCTTCTTATGTATTCTGCAGAACCAAAGTCTAAATTAAGTATCGTATTATCAAGTTTTACTCCTCCAAATGCTAATACCGTTACTTTTTTACTTGGCTTTAATTCATAAACAATAGACGGCGAAGATTTCACAATTTGAACGGTTTGATAATCAACCGAAGATTCGCCATATACCTGTACGGGCGACAACTCAACCACCTCCTCTTCTGAAAAATAAATCTTTGATTTTTCCAGTTTTTCTAAGGTTTTTTCTTTATCCAATAAATTTACATTGAAAATTCGTGGGATATAAGTAATGTATTTCTTTGCTCCATATTTAAGCTGAGCTATTATTTTTTTTATCATATATTAGTTATTTTAAGATAAAAGTGTATTAGTAACGGGTTTGGTTTTTTATAATATTATTATGCTTATAACTTAAAAATGAATAACCTGCTTTCTGAACTTTTTTCCTCAAAACAAGTTATAAGTGCAATTAAATTTACTCGAACCATTGGAATATTACTATTATAGTTTAGTAGTTAAAACTTACCTTTTTCTTATTTAACAACCTCTTACTTTTTTACTTCTCTTAGAACCTGTTTAAATTTTGTTAAACTTATTTGCCATGCTTCTTTTAGCACATAAAAATCATTGAATTTTTGTGGTTTTTGTAATATTAAAATATTTAAGCACACCAAATTTATAGGCATAAAAGAAGCATTGTAAAATTTTATGATATAAATTTAAACATACTCTTAACTTTTATATTAATATTTTGAACCGTTTTCATCAACTAATATATTAGCCTTATAATAACTTATTGTAATAAGGCTCCTCATAAGAAATTTCATCTGAACGAGGATAAGATAGTATTAATACTAAAAGAGTAGTAACCATAAAAAGTATTCTTGTATCAGCAAATGAATAATCAGAATTAAAACCTATAATCCAGCTTAAAACAGAGCCAATTAAAAAAGTAACTTTATAATCATAAATATTCTTCATAAATAAACTAACCCCATTAACTAAAGGGGCCACAATAAATAAAACAAAAATACCAAAACCAAAATAGCCAAACTCTACTAAAATTTTCAAATAACCATTTTCTGGTTGATTAAAATATATCAATTCACCGCCTTCAACCTCTAAATACTGATCTTTTGCATGAATTTTAACATACTCAAGGTAATTATTGTTTCCGATTCCTAATAATGGATTATTTTTTGATATTTCAAAAGCTCCTTTCCATAATGATTGTCTAAAAGCTAAATCATCATTTAAGCCTTCTGCACGATTAAAAACACCATAACGCGGAGAAAACACAACATAATATGAAACTGATAAAACTATTAAGGCTAATAAACCAATACGATAACGTTTACCTGCTAAAAAAAAAGACACTATCATTCCAAAGCAGTATCCTCCCAAAGCTCCCCTGCTTCCTGCTGCTATAATTGCAAAAAGTGCTGCTGCTAATATAAAATAATGTATCAATATTTCCTTTTTGTTCATACTATCATTGGTAAGGAAAAAAAGAAAACTACCCATAGCAAGATATTGTCCATGAACTTGTGATTCAAAAAAATATCCTGGATACCTTGTAAGACCAGTATTAATATCATAGGTATTACCATTTAAAGTAGGATAGAAAGTAAAACTTAAACCTACTATTACCTGTATCAACAGAAAAATCAATGAGATAATATATACATTCTTTAAAATTTTGATAACTTCCTTATGAAATGATTTATCATATAAACATTCAACCAATAAAAACCTGGCATAGATAAAAATCGGGAAAATTTTAACAAAATGAATCAATGAATTTTTAGGAAATTCGGAACTCAAGCTTCCAAAAAGAGTTATTATTGCAAATAGTAGGAATAGAAAAAAATAAAAATTATTTGATTTAATTGTGCCTACTGAAAAAAATTCTTTAAATAGAAAAAAAAAACTATAAAGTGTAGTTAAATCTAATATATTTAATCCACTCCAAGCCTCCGGTATAACCCTAAAATCCAAAAATGGAAGCATATAAAGTACAAAAGTCAAAAAAGACTTTGATGTACTTTTTTTATTAAATACTATAAAAAAAAATAATAACACGATTACAGTCAGGATATAAGCAAGATTTTGTTTTAACATAAAATGAAAGCGCGAACTTGGTAATATTTTAGAAATTGATTAAATTCATATCAAAACTTACTTCTTTTGGCTATATTATTTATGAATCTGTTATAGAAAGACAAAGATAGGAATAGCATTTATATGGATAAAAGAAGCATGCAAAACTTTGGAACAAGTTTAACAATCATTTAAAGAATAAAAAACTACTTTTCTTGCATTTGTTCAGAGATTTTTAAATTGTTTAAAACCTGTTCAATATATTTTCCTATGTTTTTTTTATCACCTAAAAAATCATGAACATTTAGTTTTTGATTTATTTAGGTTGATGTAAACGCCAATTTGTATAGGGTAAAAAAAGCATGGCCGTTTTTTTTGCAAATTTAAAAATGCTCTAATAGCTTGTATAAACTTTGTTCGATTTATTTTTTATGCTTCTTTTACTACCTAAAAACTATCAACTACCCATGCTTTATTTAATTTGTAAACAGGTTCTAACATGTTATTTTAGGTAACCCTATAAAATATTTACAAATTCCTTTCGTTAAAGTATATTTATTATAAATATTATCAGTATCATTATCTATATTATTAAATATTTTTCATATAATTGCATTTACTTGTTAAATAAGCAAAGAAAAGCACGGTTTTATATTTTTAACATTGCAAAAAGTAAAAAAATAATTGTTTTGCTTAAACGAGCACTTGGCTTTTTACTTTATATGCTCTCTTACTTTATATTTACATGAAGTTACTTTTTATTTTGTTTTTTATTGCCTTATGCAAATGTTCTTTTGCTTCCACTTATTATTTTTCATCCAGCCTTGGCGATGACAACAGAAGCAGTGAGCAGGCAAAAAACCCTTCAACACCCTGGAAAACTTTAGAAAAATTAAACTCTTTTTCTGCCAGCATCCGTCCGGGTGATTTTATTTTATTTAATAAAGGGGATGTTTGGACAGGCACCACACTTACAACTATGTGCAATGGTATAACCTTTGGTAATTATGGGAATGGAGACCTGCCTGTTATTGATGGCGGTGCAAATGTAGCCATAAACATTTCAAGGGATTTCAGCCTCGGTCAAACTATTGACGGGATAGCTTTTAAAAGAAGCTGGGCAAAAGATATTGTTGCTCAATTAGGAAATATTTGGACCGATACCGATCTTGGCATGACCAATTGCAAGATAAGAAACTGTAATTTTTTTGGTGAAGTCCTGCTTCTGGGCTCTTATAATTTTTTTGAAAGTAACATTGTTGACGGGACTACTAACGACGGAAATGGGAACGGGATATGGGAACACCATAAATTTTGTCATCATAATACTTACACAGGGAATACCATAAGTAACTTTACAGTCCGTGGAATTTGGACGATGACTGACACGCACGATTGTATTTTTGAGGATAACATTATCCATGATTGCCAGGTGGCTGGTATAGATTTAGACGGCGCTTATTATGTTGTCTATGGCCATTTGGTAAGGAACAACAAAATTTACAATTGCAACCTTAATGCAATGGCAGTTGAAAATGCTTTTGATTGTACTATACAAGGCAATTATATGTATAGCGCTGTGCATTCTTATATTTCTGTTATAAATTATGAACGATGTGAGGTAATGAATGGGCATGGGGCAACAAACGGTATTGGAGCAATATTAAATACAACTATTTCCGGAAACATCATGATCGGAGGGGGGATAGATTTTACAAGTGTGGCAATAAACATTTATAAAGCTGGTGGCGTAAATGTTTATAATAACTCTATTTACAATTTTAAAAGCCGTTTTTTTAATCTGGACTATACCTCTGCATCAGAAGTCCCAATGATCAAACTGGTAAACAATGTATTTAGTACCATAGAAAGCCCCTCCTGGTACGCCATGGTTAACTTCAGCACTAACGAAAATGTATTGGCAGAAGATGATTACAACTGTTTTTATAACAACGGCCTGAACGACATCTATACGGATAGAAGTACCGGTAATCAAAAAAGCCTAAGTCAATATAAGGCTGCTACTGGAAAAGGGCTTCATTCCATATCTGTAAACCCACTTTTTGTAGATAAAAATGATTTGCACCTGCAAAAGGCTTCACCTTGTATTGATGCAGGCAAAAACGTTGGGTTAACTTTTAGCGGGAAAGCACCAGATATGGGTGCTTATGAATATTTAAATGATCCTGTTAATTCTGCGATAACCACTACTGCTTGTTCTGCCACAGGTACCATTTTGCGAGAGGAATGGGATAATATTTCCGGCAACAATATTTCCAATATTCCACTTCAAACTACGCCCACGTCTACCAGTCAGCTAACTTCTTTTGAAGGGCCGTTAAACATAGCAGATAAATATGGCTCACGTATTCGGGGTTATATTTGTCCGCCCCAAACTGGGAGTTACACTTTTTGGATTGCAACAGATGATGACGGTGAACTATGGCTTTCAACAGATGATCAACCTGTAAATAAAGTAAGGATTGCTAACGTAAGTGGTTGGACAAATTACCGGGAATGGAATAAATATCCTTCGCAACAATCTGCTGTAATAACCTTACAGGCAGGGAAGAAATATTATGTAGAAGCCTTACAAAAAGACGGTGGCGGCTGGAATAATTTAACAGTTCAATGGCGGCTTCCGGATGCAACGATGGAAACACCAATTGCAGGAAGCCATTTGTCGCCTTATGTTGCAGAACAAATGAATACATCTTCTTTAAGTGCAAACTTCGGAACCGGAAGTACTTTGCCATTCTCTGCAACAGCAACTGAACAAATATCGGCAACTGTGAAACCAGGGTTGTATGTTTATCCAAATCCCGTTTCACAGCAAACAACTGTAGAGTTTGCTTTGCCGGAAGCAGGACAAACAGATGTTGCTTTGTATAATACAAAAGGACAGTTAATTAGCAAATTATTTACCGGAACAACAGAAGCAAATGTTAAGCAGGACTTGATACTTAGCGCAGAAAGTTTACAGAACGGTGTTTACATTCTTCATTTAAAAAGCGGAAAAAATAACTTGACAAAGAAGGTTATTGTAATGAAATAAAATTTAGGTAAAAATGTTATCAGCATAAATCATTTAAAAAGGTAAAAACCTGTTTAAATGATTTGTTTGGAAATGATAATGCTTCTTTTATGCCAATAAATTTTGGTTTTTTGATGAGATAAAGGCGCCTAAATAATGTAATACAAAAATATTTTTACCAGAATTTAATGTTTTAGTTGATTGTTCTAAATCATGGTTTTATATTATAAAGTTGTTTAAACTTTTTTTCTGGCCCTCTTTTTTAGTTGATACTTCTTTTACCCTATAAAAATTGGTGCCTGTACCTGCCTAAACAAACTTATAAAACCAGGCAAGGCCAATTTTTAGGCGATAAAAGAAGCATGGTGTAAAATACAAAAGAATAAGTTTAACAAGTTCTATATATAGATTTTTTAGTTACATCACTTTTAGTTTAGTTTTTAATTTTAGGTTTATGACTTATGTTATAAAACCTTAATTCTATATTTTTATAAGTCCATTTTGAAGTATAATAGATAACCAGTAATAAGCAACATTCAATTATAGTATCTAAAATATAGTTTTTATTAATGATTTTTTTTAATACAATAGATGCAAAAATGATGATTAATGCATGAGTCATGTAAATAGAATAAGAGAATTTTCCTATCTCTTTTAAAAGTCTTATCTTTTTTATTTTTTCTGATAATAAACCTTTTTCAAATGAAAATATTAATATAGAAAGTAAAAAAACAAAGTCATATATTAAACCAAAGCTTTTGAATAGATTGCCTGATGTAACAAAATATATAATGAGTAAAATAGCTGTAACTTCTAAAATAGTAAACGTTATTAAAAAGTTGCCGTTTATCTTTCCTGTTAATTTTTGAAATACTTGTTGGCAAATAACGCCCGAAAAAAAACCAATTAAACCTCTGATGAAACCATTATTATAAGTGAGAAATATGAAATAGTTATTAGATAAAGAATGTATCCAGTAAATGGAAATTCCTAATACAAGTAGCCATACAATAGTTCTAAGATAGCTTAAATTTAATTTTTTTATAGTTAATGTAAATGCTGCAAACACCATATAAGAAATAACTTCGGCACTTATAGACCATGATGGGTAATTCCACGATAAATCATTTGTGTTAGGAAACTTTATAGAATTTAATAAAAATAAGTTTGTAAAAAATGTTTCGACAGTATAAAGTTTGATAGCATCAGGTTTAAAATGAAAACCAATAATAATTCTAAAAACGACATACATTAATGCAATCATAAGCATTACTAAATGTAGGGGATACACTCTAAATAATCTTTTTACCATGAATTGCTTAAATTCTATGTAATTAGAAATTTTTGATTCATAATTATAAGCAATAACAAACCCGCTTAGTACAAAAAAGAAATCAACAAACATATACCCATTAGATATAAATTCATTATTTAAAGAAATAGAGTTAGGGAAAACTGTTTTAAGGTGATACAAAACAACAATGAATGCAAACAATCCTCTAAATATATCTAAAATTTCAAATCTATACTTCATTGTTTCAAAGGGTTTTACGTTTCAAATATAATATTATTATAAACTAAAATATAATAGAATTATAACAATATATTTTGTTGCCTTTGAAGGTTATGCCTTAAAAAAAACTAACTGGAATTTAGTCTTCCTGATAATATTAATTTTTCTTTTTTTATATATTATTAAATAGCAAAATCAATAAAAAATAATCTTTTTAAAATTTTACTTCAGATATTAGTTACTTATAAATAACGTTTAAACAAACCGTTAAAGGAGCATTTGTAACATGGAGGAAAAAGAGAATTATTTTTTGAAAATAAAATTGTAAGGCAAAAGGTGTTGTAAAGCAGTTGAGAAAATGTTATCACAGCCTATAAAATCACTTATCTGAAAATTTATAAAAGTATTTTAATTCGTATTAATTAATTTAGTGGTTAAATCTTGCGAAAATTTTTGTGCTCCCCACTCATTTAAATGGTCATCATCACTGTATAATTGATATTTTGCAAAAGCAGGATCATTTTCATAATTAAAAAAATTAATGTTGTCATGTTTAGCTACTAACTTTTGGATGGCTACAATTACTGGATCATTTTTTCTATATAAGAAATAGGAGGGCGAAACTACAAGAGTTACAGCAATATGTTTTTTATTTAATTTTGCTAAAAGTTCATTTAAAATTTTAACCCTCTTATCAATTATTTGATCATGCTTAAATGTTTTTATTGGATGAAAAGGCATTGTGTTTTCAAGTTTTATATAACCTTTATCTTCTAAAATCTGCGATTTATTGGTGGCTAAATTACCAATAATAATAGTCGTAAATATTGAGTTAAAAGGGTACATTTTTGACAGTAACTTCCAATTCTCAAATTTACTGTTGTATTTAATATAATTGTAAACAACAGGGTTTTTATAATATGGAAGTAATGGTGATAACCTTCCTTCTTCAGAAAAATCTAATTCATTAGGTGTTAAATCAATAATTATATGTTTAGGAGTATATCTTTCTAAAACAGCTGAAATAACAGCTGAATAATAGATTAAATTGCAGCCATCGCGGCCGGCATTGTAAAAAGTAGTATGTAGTTTACTTTCAAATATTGACGGTACATAATGGTGAGTTGCCCGTGATGAACCAAAAACTAAAAGGTTTGCCTTAGTACTATCAATTGTGTATGTAGTACGATAAAGTATTCCTGATCTTTGTTTAAAATAGTAATATTTGAATATTCCTCCAATTAAAAAATCTAGTGTTATTAATATAATAACGAATAGTGGAAATTTATTTAAAAATCTTTTTAAATCATTGTTGTTATCCATTTAAAATTAAAATTGGAAATAAATAAACTGACTGGAATCAAATACACCAAATAGCATGATGATGATAATTAAGGAGTAATAAGTTAAATGCCTCACCAATTTACTGCTATTATTGTATAGACTAAATTTGTTGAATAGTTTATATTCCTCAATTGCTTCTGTTATTAATAATATAGTTAGAAAACAAATTGAATAAGCCATACTCTTATTATCCCCAATAAATAATTTACCTTTTTCAAAAAGTATTTTGTGAATAATGTTTACAGCATCATGAAGGGAATTCGCCCTAAAAAATATCCATGAAAATGCTATTAAAAAGAAAGTAAAAATGATGTTTATTAATTGATTAAAAAAGCTTGAATAACCTTTATCAAATTTGTGGTTTATCTTCGATTTTGTGTTATAAAGCAGCACGCCAATTGCTAAATATAATCCATTTAATCCACCCCAAATTATATAGGTCCAGTTTGCACCATGCCAAAAACCACTTAATAAAAACGTAACCAATAAATTAAATAAAACTAACGGTTTAATAACCCTGTTGCCTCCCATGGGTATATATACATAATCTTTAAACCAGGTTGATAAGGAGATATGCCATCTTTTCCAAAATTCAGATATAGATTTTGCAAAATAAGGCCTGTTAAAATTGGTCATGAGTTTAAAACCCATTACACGGGCACTGCCAATTGCAATATCAGAATAACCGGAAAAATCACAATAGATTTGGAAAGCAAAAAAAACAGTGGCCAACAATAAACTTGTTCCGTTATGATGTTGATGATTGTTATATATAGTATTTACATATATAGAAAGACGATCAGCAATAACTACTTTCTTGAAATAACCCCATAACATTAATTTTAAACCATAAGTAACATTATCATAATTAAAATTATGTTTTTCGTAAAATTGATAAAGTATATTCTGCGGACGTTCAATTGGACCGGCAACTAATTGTGGATAAAACATGACATAAAGCGCATAAATACCAAAGTGCGTTTCTGGTTTTTGATTGCCGCGATAGACTTCAATTACATAACTAAGACTTTGAAAAGTATGAAAGGATAATCCTATGGGAAGTAATATTTTTAATGCGCCAATAGGATACTTCCAATGTGCATACTGTGCTAATAGTTTAAAGTTATCATTAAAAAAATTGAAGTATTTAAAAATAAAAAGTACCAGACAGGTAGAGACTATACTAATAAGCAAATACAGTTTTTTCTTTCGGCCTTCAGACTTACTTATATATATTGCAGCAAAATAATCAATTAAAATAGTGATTAATAAAATGAATATATATATGGGTACAAAAAACATGTAGAAAACACAACTTGCAAATAGCAATAATACCCATCTAAATTTGTGTGGAAGCAAGAAGTACAAGCTGGTTACTATAAGAAAAAAAAGTAAAAATTCAAAAGAATTAAATATCATATTTGTATTGTGGGAAAATAACTAATTCCAAATATAATATTTTTCTGTTCCCTTTTTATTTTAACGATTATTTTTTAAAACATATTTTATGTATTGAGTTGATTAATAAAAGTGTTTATTAGCGCTTGTTTAAAGTTTATTTAGAGCCTTTTTAAACTTATATAAGAAAAAATGCTAATGCTTCTTTTACCCTGTAAAATTGGTAGTTCCATCAATTTAAATAAACTAAAGATCACATGTTTACCAATTTTTATGCGATAAAAGAAGTATTGAGAACCAATTAAGTAAATTTTAAACATGCTCTAAATTTGGTTTCTATGCTTATTTTATTCGTATAATAAAGATTAATCTTCCTATTCTCTTTTACATAAATACAATACAAACACATGCTTTTTTAAGGTTAAAAATATACATCTGCTTTTTAAATGTAAATTTAATTTCACACTTAATTATGAGAGCCTGTTTAAATTTTATTCAATTTGTTTTTTATGCTTCTTTTATCACCCGAAAAATAACAACTTTTATGCTTTTTACATCTTAATTTTATGCAAGACAAAATTTATCGGCATAAAAAAAGCATTAATATTTTTTCGTATAACAAAATTTAAACAGTCTCTAAAATATTAAGCTAAATTTTCTAAAATTTTTGCAACTTAGTATTGATAGATTGGTATAAGTAAATGGTTTTTTATGAATTTCTCTTTTATGAAGCTACTGTTTGTTTTATTTTTTATTGCCTTATCTCAGTGTTGTTTGGCCTCCACATACTACTTTTCCTCAAGGTTTGGTGATGATAGCAGAAGTAGTGAGCAGGCAAAAAACTCATTAACTCCCTGGAAAACTTTAGATAAACTAAATTCTTTCGCTGCCAGCATTCGTCCAGGCGATTTTGTTTTATTTAATAAAGGGGATGTTTGGACTGGTGCTACCCTTACTACTATGTGTAATGGTATCACTTTCGGTAATTATGGAAGTGGAGAATTGCCTGTTATTGATGGCGGTACAGGTGTAGCTATAAACATTGCGAGGGATTTTAGTCTCAATCAAACAGTTGACGGAATAGCATTTAAAATGACTGGCACAAAGGGCATGGTTGTTCAATTAGGAAATATTTGGAATGACACTGATATTGGAATGAGCAATTGCAGGATAAAAAATTGCGTTTTTTATGGTGGAGTCCAACTTCTTGGTTCTTATAATTTTTTTGAGAATAATATTGTTGACGGAAGCACTAATGATGGGAATGGCAACGGCATTTGGGAGCACCATAAGTTTTGCCATCATAATACTTACACAGGGAATACCATAAGTAATTTTACAGTACGTGGGATTTGGACGATGATTAATACACATGATTGTATTTTTGAGAATAACATTATCCATGATTGCCAAGTGGCGGGTATAGATCTAGACGGGGCTTATCATGTTGATTATGGCCATACGATAAGAAACAATAAAATCTACAATTGTCCAGAGTATTCGATTGCGCTTGAAAATGCCTTTGATTCTAATATAAATGGTAATTACATGTATAGTGGTGGACATTCATATATTTATGCTATAAACTATGAACAGTGTGAGGTGATGGATGGACATGGGGCAACAAACGGTATTGGGGCAATGTTAAATACAACCATTTCCGGAAACATCATGATTGGAGGGGGGATAGATTTTACAAGTGTGGCAATAGGTATTTATAAAGTTGGTGGCATAAATGTTTATAACAACTCTATTTACGATTTTAAAAGCCGCTTTTTTAATCTGGACTATGCCTCTGCGTCAGAAGTACCAATGATCAGACTGGTAAACAATGTATTCAGTACCATAGAAAGCCCTTCTTGGTATGCCATGATTAGTTTTAGCACAAATGAAAATGTATTGGCAGAAGATGATTACAATTGTTTTTATAATAACGGATTAAGCGACATCTACTCAGATTACAGTACCGGTAATCAAAAGAGCTTGGCTCAGTATAAAGCAGCAACTGGAAAAGGGCTTCATTCTATATCTGTAAACCCACTTTTTGTAAGCACAAATGATTTGCACCTCCAGAAAACTTCACTCTGTATTGATGCAGGCAAAAACGTTGGGTTAACTTTTAGCGGGAAAGCACCTGATATGGGCGCTTACGAAAATTTATGCGATCCTATTAATAAGCCGATGATTATACAAGCTAGCAACTAATAGTATTAAGTAGTAACTAGCTTATTATCAAACTTTTCTTTAGAGCCTGTTTAAAATTGGTTCAATCTATTTTCAATGCTTCTTTTATCGCCTAAAAAATGGCAAACATTTGGTTTTTGCTTTATTTAAATTAATGCAAACACCAATTTTTATAGGGTAAAAGAAGCATTAGCATTTCTTCTTGTATAAGTTTAAACAGGCCCTAAATAAATTAGAATCTATTTAAAAAATCACTAAATATGGAATTGGCACCTTTGCTTTTTTTATAAGTATTATTATAGTAGTTATTACTATAGTGGTAACCATAACCATATTTAGCTCTTTCGATACCATTAAAAACTAGATTGATATTAGGTAGTTGCTTTTGCTGATATAGTTCCTTTAAAAAATTTAATTCTGCTTTTTCGGTAAATCCCTGACGGATCACATACAAAGTAATATCTGTTAAGCGGGAAAGAATCAAAGCATCAGGAACCAAATGTACAGGAGGACTATCAATAATGATATCGTCGTAACTATTTCGTAAACTTAAAATTAAATCTTTTAATAGTTTTTTCTCCAACAACTCCGAAGGATTTTGCACTGTTGTTCCACTACTAATAATATCCAGGTTTGGTACCATACTGCAGGCTTGTACAATATCAGTTATTGTTGCGTTTCCTTTTAGGAAATCACTGATACCTGCATGTTCTTTTGATAGATTAAACGTTTCTGCAATTTTAGGTTTGCGCAAGTCTAGTTCCAGGATAACTGTTTTTCTATCTGCATTTGCAAGTGAAGTAGCTAAATTGGTGCATACAAAACTTTTACCTTCACCGGCAACGCTGGAAGTTAATAAGGTTACCCGGCCATGCTCCCGTTCTCCAAACAAATAATATAATTTTGTACGTAATGCCCTAAACTGTTCACCAAGTACGTTGGTATTCGTATCATTAATAACAATTGAATTTTGAGATGCTTCAAAAGGTAATTCACTTAAAACAGGAATGGTTACAGCATCTTTAATTTCTTGTAAGGTTGTTATTTTATCGCTAAAACTATTTCTGGCATAAATTAGCCCTGCGGGTAATCCTAAGCCTAAAAGCATGGCCGCAGCATAAATTAAAGATTTTTTTTGGTCTTTGGCTGGCCCGGCGTAGGCCTGGTCAACTACACGGTCATCGGTTAATGTAGAAGCATAAGTTACAGCCATTTCTTCCCGCTTTTGTAGCAGGTAAGTGTATAGGCTTTCTTTACTCTCTTGTTGTCTTTTTTTGCTGACATACTGCCGCTCCTCAGTTGGAATGTTCCTGATGGAAGATTCAAAACTGGAATTAAAGGACTGAAGCTTACCCTGCGTATTTAATAAAGATGACTTTATATTTCTAACATTCTCTTTGATTGCTGCTCTGGTAGTTGCAATCTGCCTGTTAATTGGTTCAAAATCCGGATTGGTTTCCGGTGTAGTAGCCAACAGTCGTTCGCGTTGTAATTGTAAAGTTGATAATTTCTCAATCAAGCTGCTTAATGCAGGATCAGTAATTCCAAGGGTTGCCGGTGCCTTTCCGGAATTTTGAGAAGAATTGACATACCTTTCAATTCCGTCAATCACGCTAAGCTGAACATTTACCTCATTTAAACGGGCATCATTTGCCTGCTGGTTCTCTAAGCTAATTTTAGAATCAGCACTGATATCTGTAATGCCCCTGCTACTTTTAAATCCTGCTATGCCTTTCTCCGCTGTAGTTAATTCACCATTTAAAGAAGCTAATCTTTGATCAATAAAATCAAGGGTGCTTTTTGTTTCGCGTTTCTTTTCCTGGGTGGCAGCTAAATTATAATTATAAATAAGGCGGTTAAGAATATCTTTTCCTCTTTGCGGAACTTCATCCCAAATAGATAAAACAATAGCGGTAGTTAACTTATTTGGTAAGCTTGCATCAATGGCGTTCTGATAGTTTAGTGCTAATTTATCGGGATCAAAAAGTGTAATTTTAATTGTAGCGCCTTTATATTGTGCCAAGGCTTTGGTTGGTTCCAACTTCCAAGTACCAAAGCTGTTTTTAAATGTATTTGTATAAGAAAAATCTTTTAACTTACCATTAGGCAGCATTAAGGAAAATGAATTATTATCTTTTATAACAAGATTGACGGTGGCTTGGTTTAAATTTCCGGTTGGATTTATTAAAGTTAGTTTAACAGGGCTTGATTGATACAAATCCTGATAAGATAAGCCGTCTTTTTTTTGATAGACAATCCAGAGTTGCAAATCCTGCACCACCTGGCTGATAAGCTGTTTTGATTTTAATATTTCAATTTCATTTTCTATTATTTTTGCTGAATTTAAAAGATCAATTTTATCTAAAGCCGACTTCTGATCGGGCATTTTTTTATCATCTTTAATAAGTAGTGTAGCCTTTATCTCGTAATAAGGCTGGGCCATTTGAACATAAATAAATGCTCCTGTTAGGGCTAATATTAATCCAACAACAAAAAGGGGCCAATGATAAAGGTATTTAGTAATTATACTTTTCAAATCTATAGATTGTCTGGTAATATTAGGATTGGTAAACGTAGTAAGCGGTGTTGATGTAGCGGAAGACGTTTGCTGTACATTCATATATTATAAATTACCGACGTAAATAGGTAAGAAGAATGGCGAGGACGGAAATACCTGAAAGCACAAAGGTTGCAGTACGGTTGCCACGATCAACAGTAGCATATTTGGTACGGTCTGGTTGTACATAAATTTCGTCATTGTTTTTTATATAATAGTACGGAGATTCAAACAATTTTTTAGAAGTTAGGTCAAGGGGTATATAATTCCGTTTACCGTCCTCTTCCCTGATTAATATAATATTGTTGCGCATGGCTGTAATATTCAAATCCCCTGCTAAACTTAGTGCTTGCGTAAGGGTTGTACGTTCATTGGGTAAAGTATAAATATTAGGGCGCAATACATCTCCGAACACAGAAACTTTTAAGTTAAGTAGCCGAATGTTTACAACCGGGTCTTTATAATAGGTAAGAAGAGTTTGATTCAGTTTTTCACGTAGTTCGTTAGTAGTTAGCCCCGCTACCTTTAAATTTCCAATTAATGGCAAATGGATATTGCCTTTTTGATCCACCAAATACCCAATGCTTTGATTATCTGGTGAATTATTAGAATTATTCCCGTTTACACTGCTAAATATAGCCGAAGATTCGGGATTTCTGCTACTTACATTGATGCTTAAAACATCTGCTGGCTGTATGGTAAGCGGGGAGTAGTTTTCAACTTGTTCCTTAGTGGGTTTGGTGTGGTTTAAGTCCTGGAAATAGGGGATATTTTTATAAGAGCTGCAGGAACTAAGAAGTAGTGTTAAAAATATATAATAAAAATTATTTATTTTGTTCATAAAGAATTTTAAAGATTTAAATTTTATTATTAAGGCTTATAAAGATATATAAAAAGATATAAAGCCTGTTTAAAATTTGTTCAATATATTTTCAATGCTTCTTTTACCGCATAAAAATCATTGGCACATTGTACTTTTTTGTATTAAAACAATATTTTAAAAACAAAATTTACAGGCATAAAAGAAGCATTATAAATTTTTCTGATAGAAATTTAAGCAGGCTGATATATAAATTCTGTTGCACATATATTATAAGAAAAAATATTACCTATAATTGTAAATTATGTTGATTTCCTCATCGTTTTATTTAAAAATTTTATTTAACAAGCAATGTTAGTTACGTTTTCGTTTTTGCAATTTTAAAAAATTCAACGCTCTTTACCTAATACTTATAACAAAATATGAAGATTTCTTACATAACAACCTATGATGCTGCCGATATTAAAAACTGGTCTGGGATTGGTTTTTATGCTGCTAAATCTTTAAAAGAACAGGGAGAAGAAGTTGATTATGTAGGTAATTTAACAAAAGAATTAACGCCTGCACTACTGCTAAAAAAAGCATTTTATAGAATGATAGGCAAGAGTTATCTCATTGATTTAGTTCCAAGTATTGATATTGCTAAAAACTATGCAAAACAAATAGAATGTAGGATAAAACCTGATTCGGATGTGATTTTTTCTCCCGGAAACCTGCATATAGCATTTGTAAAAAGTAATAAACCTAAAGTTTTTTATGCAGATGCAACCTTTGCAAAACTGATAAATTTTTATGATCATTATACAGATTTAAATACAGAAATAATAAAAACAGGCAACGAAATAGAGCAGGAAGCATTAGATAGTTGCAGTTTGGCCATTTATACTTCCAGTTGGGCAGCTCAATCTGCCATTAATGATTATCATATTAATCCAAATAAAGTTAAGATTGTTCCGTTTGGAGCAAATATTGAATGCAACAGAAATTTGCAGGATATTAAAGCAATTATCAACAGCCGTTCTAAAAATGTATGTAAATTATTGTTTTTAGGTATAGATTGGAACCGAAAAGGCGGTGATTTAGCGTTAGAAGTAGCTCGGCTACTTAACCTTAACGGTTTAAAAACCATATTGCACATTGCTGGTATAAAAGAACTTCCTTTTGAGGTTATGCCTGATTATGTAATTAATCATGGCTATATTAACAAGGCAAATGTTGCGGGGAAGCAAAAAATTGATCAACTTTTTGCAGAAAGTCATTTTTTGATTTTACCATCCAAAGCAGATTGTACACCTGTAGTATTTTCTGAAGCAAATTCATTCGGGTTGCCTTGTATTACTACTAACGTTGGAGGAATTAGCAGTGTAATAGAGGATGATATAAATGGTAAAATGTTTACTTTACAGGATGAACCCGTTAAATATGCAGAATACATACAGGGAAAGCTGGAAAACGCAACAGATTACTCAGGATTCTGCTTGTCATCCTTCAACCAGTATTCAACAAAACTGAATTGGCAAAAAGCAGGAGGGGACATTGTTAGTTTAATAAAGGAGATTATTTAATAACTCTTTGAGCCTGTTTAAATTTATTCAAGATCCTTCGATATGCTTAGGAGGATTGATGTTAATGCTTCTTTTACCCTATAAAAATTGGTGTTTGCATCAATTTAACCCAAGCAAAAACCAAATGCTTACCAGTTTTTAGGAGATAAAAGAAGCATCGAAAATAGATTGAAGCAATTTTAAACAGGCTTTTAGTAAATGGGGATTTTTTGGAAAAGTCAGTATGATAAGTTTTATTCCCATTTTTACTTCTTATTGGTAATCTATAAATAAAAAAGAACAGTGCTTCCTTATCATGTTCAAATTAAACCTAATTTTTAATTATTAAATTTTTGATTCTATATTTTAGATTAACATAATAAACATACTTTAAATATGAAAAGGTATCGTAACGCTTTAAATCTTCAATATCTTTTTTGATAACTTTTTTGTTTTCATCATACAAATGGTTTAAAAGCTTTTCATAAATTTTTTTAGAGTAATAAGATTTCCAACTAATAATGCCTTTTTTAAACCATTTTATTTCTGTCTTATTTTTTAATAATTTTCTTTGCTTTTCTAATACCAATAAAGCACTTTCTAACATCAATACAAAATTGCTTGACATATTATTACTGTGGATGCGGTAAACAGCGATTAATTCTGTATGAACTGATACTTTGAATTTTCTTGTTATCTTGAGGTATAAATCATAGTCTTCGCAGCTTTTTAAATTAGTATCATATTTAAATAATTCAAATACCCACCTTTGAAACAGTACAGACGCATGCATTCCAATAAAATTTTTTTCCAGGAGATGGCAATAGGGCGTTTCAATTAAATTGGTTTGCCAAATTTGTGACTTTTCATTATTCCACATATAAAAAAACTCATAAGCCCCCGCTACAAATGCAACTTCATTATCTTGTTCAAAATGCTTTAAATTGGTTAAAAGCGCATCAGGAACGAGCCAATCGTCCGCATCTAAAAATACAAGAAATTTACCTGTACTTTTTTCTATCCCTTTGTTTCGGGCTGCAGAAAGCCCTTGATTAGTTTGATAGACGTATTTTACTCCGGCATATTTTTTGGCAACCAACTTGGTATTATCTGTTGAGCCATCATCAACCACAATGATTTCATGATTTTTATAGGATTGTAATAAAATACTCTCAATTGCGGTTTCTAAATATTCTCCATGATTGTAACAAGGCACGATTACTGATATCAGTGGTTGTTGTATAATGGAAAAGCTATGCATAATAATAACACTAATAATAATATCGGATAAATACGGACTTTTAACATAAAAAGTTGTTATTTTTAAGAGCTTGTTTAAAATTTGTTCAAGGTATTTTTTATGCTTCTTTTACCGCATAAAAATCATTGGCCCATTTTACTTTTTGTATCGGTACAGTACCCAAA